>CAZPWA010000048.1:0-2538 GCA_964590665.1 Microcaldota archaeon | reverse complement strand
TGAAAAAATTCTTCCTTTTTTTATTAATTATTTCATTAATTTCTATTCCTATTCTATACCTTTTTGCAAAAGAAACTTATCTCTATTTGGCCCCAATGCAGCTTTCTATGCTGTTTTTAGCCCTTTTTCTCCTCTTTGAAAAGGATCTTCAAACGACTCTCAAAAAAGTTGGTTTTCCTGGCAATTTAAAATCAAATCTTCTTTATTTTGCTCTTGGAATAATTATTTTATTTGCTCTTTTGCTTGCTCTGGGGGCATTTTCATTGCTTCTTGGAATCAATGATCAAACCAAAGTTGCATCAAAAGTGGAAGCAATCCCGCTTCTTCAACTAATTGTATTCGCATCTCTTCTGGCTCCCATCTGTGAGGAATTTTTATTTAGGGGTTTTCTACAAAATCGCTTTGGAATCTTAATTTCTGCGATTATTTTTTCTCTTTTGCACTTTGGTTATGGATCCGTTTCTGAAATTCTTGGAACATTTGCAATTGGCTTATTTCTTTCTGTGTTGAGGCAAAAATCCAATTCAATTACTCCCGGAATCCTAATTCACATGGTTTATTATTTCCTTGCACTTATTTTTATGAGGTTTTTCCTTTGAATGTTTTGGGGATTGAGTGCACGGCACACACTCTTTCAATTGGAATTTGCAAAAATTCTACAATTCTTTCAAATGTAATTGATACTTATTTTTCTGGAAAAGATGGGTTTATTCCAAGAAAACTTGCGGATCATCATAGTGATGTCTTTTTCCCAACTCTAAAATCTTCTTTGGAAAAAGCCTCTCTCACAATTGAAGATATTGATCTAATTTCATTTTCCCAGGGTCCTGGAATTGGGGCTCCTTTGAGTGTTGGCGTTGGCCTTTCAAAATTTCTCTCAAATCGCTTTGATATTCCTTTAATCGGAGTAAATCATCCATATGCCCACGTTGAAATAAGTAAACTTTTTTGCAAAGAAAAAGACCCGCTAATTCTTTATGTTTCAGGTGGAAACACGCAAATTTTGGAGCATAAAAAAGACAAATTTTTCTACAAAGTTATCGGAGAAACTCTGGATATTGGGATTGGAAACATGTTTGATAGTTTTGCAAGGTCCATAAAAATGGAGCATGCTCATGGATCCGCTCTTTCAAAACTTGCTGAAAATGGTAATTATATCGACCTTCCCTATTCTGTAAAAGGTCTTAATTTGGTCTATTCTGGCCTTCAGACTGCTGCAGAAAAAGCCGCAAAAACTCACTCTCACAAAGACGTTGCATATTCTTTAATGGAAACTGCATTTGCAATGACCTGCGAAGTTACTGAGCGGGCTTTATTTTTGACAAATAAGAAATCCCTTATTGCTTGTGGTGGTGTTGCACAAAATCGAACCCTTCAATCAATGCTCAAATCTCTTTGCTCTGATTCCTCAATTCGTTTTGGCGTTGCTCCTGATGAATATAATCGTGATAATGGTGCAATGATTGCCTATGCTGGTTTTAAACTATATAAAAAATTCGGCGAAATGAAAATCGAAAACTGCTCTCCAAATACAACTTATCGCATCGATCAAATAGAAAGGTATTTTACTTCTTGATTATATAATTCCTTTTTAGGTTGGTTCTTATGAAAGCAAATATCTATCTAAATTTTAATGGAAACTGCGAAGAAGCATTTAATTTCTACAAAAAAGCCCTGGGAGTTGAATTTACTACTTTCATGCGCTTTAAGGATATGCCTGGAGGAGGTTATGTTCCTCCAAAAGGAGAAGAAAATTTGGTTATGCACGTTTCTCTTCCAATTGGAAAAACAAATAACCTTCTTGGAAGCGACACCCCCTCTCAAATGGGCAAGGCGGTTTTTGGAAACAATTTTTCAATTTCTCTTTACCCATCAAGTGAAGAAGAGGCAAAGAAACTTTTCAACTCTCTAAGTTCTGGTGGAAAAATAATCATGCCTCTCTCGAAAACTTTCTGGGCCAAATCCTATGGAATGTTTACTGATAAATTCGGAGTTCAGTGGATGATAAATTACGAATAATTTTCAATATTTATCCCAACTCTTAAATATCTTCTTTGTTTTTTCTTTTTTAGGTGAAAAACTTGACTTATGTAGATGGATTTGTTCTTGTAATAAAAAAGAAGGACTTGAAGACCTATAAAAAAATGGCAACTTTGGGTGCTAAAGTTTGGAAGAAACATGGAGCATTGCACTATTTTGAGTGCATCGGCGATGATTTAACTCCCAACATGGGTTCAGTTAAACTACTTACCTTTCCAAAACTCGCTCAACTTAAGACTGATGAAACTGTTTGGTTTTCCTTCATCGTTTTCAAGTCTAAAACTCACCGAAATCAGGTAAACGCTAAAGTTATGAAGGATCCTTCAATGAATGACCCACAATTCAAGGATCAGCCAATGCCGTTTGATCCAAAGAAGATGGCATATGGCGGATTCAAGGCAGTTGTCGGTTTCTAATTTTTTTAATTAGATTTTTTTCCTTATTTATTTTTATAAAATTTGGGCCCGTTGAGATTTGAACTCAAGACCTCTCGATCTC
>CAZPWA010000047.1:0-3781 GCA_964590665.1 Microcaldota archaeon | reverse complement strand
AATCCATTCAAAAACCACTTGCTTGATTTAACTCATCAGGCAAATTCCTCACCCGAGGTTGTAATAGGAGATAATCGAGTCAATTCTCGTGATTCAGTTGGTATTTTTGGCGCAATGTATGGCCTTGCTGCGTTACATGATCTGACTTTAGGTCTTGAAACTACTCCTTCTGGTCTAAAATGCATAGTTGGCGACACTGCTCATTCTTTTGATGTTTTTGGTGCAAAAGTTGAAGTTGGTGTTAATTCTCAAACCAATATTCCTCAAATTCCTCCATCGATTCTAAAACTTTCTATCTTCCCAAGCTCTGTCAATGTTTTAGGTATTTCCATTTTTGCAGAAGGAGTTGCTCAAAGGCTTGAATCTCCGAGAAATCCAAAAACTCGTGAATTAGTTGCTGCGTTGGGAGATGATAGATCATTTGATCTTCTGTGCACTGATGAATTAATCGGACATTTCACACTGCTTTCAAAAATCCGTGCAACTGGTGCGATTGGCGATACTTCAATTCGTCTTTGCGTTCCAATTGCTCTTTCTCCAGATCCTCGTTTTGCTTTTTTGGAACTTCTTCCTTTTTTAGGTGATTTCACTTCTCTTTTGCCTTCTTTTGGCATCTCTCCAGAAAAACCTCTTGATGCAAAGCTTTCTGATATTCGCAGGTTCGGTTTATTTCTATGCGATCTTAAGCTTCGTGGCCTTGCTCTTGGGGATTTGATCTCTTTATCTGAAATTGAAGTTATTTCAAAAGCAATTTCTGCGTCTGATGATTAGTTTCACTCTTTTTCAATTATTTTTTCTATCTGATCCTCCTTTGTTTCTTTTTTGCTATCTGCTTCTTCGACCGCATTTTCTAAATCCTTTTGAGGATCGTTTGTTTTTTGCTCTTCCTTCTTGTCAAAAATAAATATTCCTATCGTTGCTGCAATATTGCTCAATATTATTACTGCAAAAATCATCTGTGTAAACCCATCAATTCTAATTCCGCCGCTAAGGGGCATAGTTGCAAGTACTGCTGCTGCTAATCCTCGGGGCATAAGTATTGAAACGACATTTTGATCTGTTTTTTCAATCCCATTTAATACTAATTTTTGAACTCCTCTTCTAATTAGGAAAAATACTGCAATTATTCCAAGTCCAACTCCAACTGTAAATATATTGAAATACTGGGGCGTTATCAAAAGCCCAATATATACAAAGAAGAATGTTCTGACAAAAAATGTTATTTCTTCCTGAAATAGTCTTATTGTCGGATTGACAACTACTTCTTTTCTAAGTTTTAACAATCTCCCAAGTTCTCGCGCATTCCCTAAAATCATTCCAAATGTAAATATCGCAACTCCTCCGTTGGCCTTTACTAGTTCAACTCCGGCATAAAGTCCAAAAACAAGGGCAAGTGTTAGCATGTATGAATATTTTTCAAGCCCCACATTGCTTATTGCATATATCCAGGCAATTGCGCTAATTATTCCAATTAGCATTGCAATGCTAAATGATGATAAAATCATATTTGCGATCGTTGGAACATCCGGAATCTGATTTGATGCAATAAGTCCAATTACCAAAACTGCAACAATTATACACAGTGCATCTGTCATTGTAGATTCCAAAGTCAAAAGCGATTTTGTGTTCTTTGTTATATTTGAATGTTCTACTGCAGATCCAACTATTGCAGAACATGTTCCTCCAAGAACCGCACAAAGCAAAATCCCATGCAAAATTTCATATCCTAAAATAAAGTGTGCTATTGCCGCAACTGCCAAAACGCTTATTACGAAAACAATGACTGTGTAAAGCGTGCTTTTTGGTATTGCCTTTGCAACTGAAAATATGTCTATTGTAAGTCCCGAATCAAATAATAGGACTATCAAAGCAAGTGTCGAGAGAAATGGGAGCAAAGAAACAATTATCGAACTTTGAGAAACATCAACAATTCCTAAAATTGGACCAAGTAAAAACCCAAATGCTATCAAAACAATTATCTGAGAAATTCTTGTTCTGTCCAATATCCACAACGACAAAAAGCCCATCAAAATGGTTAATCCTAATATGAAAAATATCTCTATCATCCATACTTTATCTCATTTAAAATTATAAACTTTCTTTCAAAATCGATTCATTTATTAGTTTTAATTTTTATCTATCTTTTTATGTCTGAAATTTCGTTTCTCTTTGAAATTGGTGCAATTTTAGTTTCAGTTGTTATTTTGTATTTGCTTTTTAAGCTTCTCAAATCTCTTGCAATGCTTCTGATACATTCAGTTGGCGCAATTATTCTTCTCTTTTTGATAAATTATGTGCTTGGCTTCAATATTGCAATAAATGCATTTTCTATTCTTACTGTTGCTCTTGGAGGTCTTCCAGGGCTCATTTTAGTGGTTATTTTACACCTTCTTGGGCTAGCCTTCTAATCTTCCCTCTTCTTTTTTATGCTCTTTCCTTAATTTTCCTTTATATGGAAAAATCCTGCGGTCTAATTATTTTTAGAAAAGAAAAAACTCTTGAATTTCTTCTTCTTAAATCTCATTCTGAGTGGTGCTTCCCTAAAGGGCATGTGGAGCCAAACGAATCCGAATTGCAAACTGCTCTTAGGGAAACTATGGAGGAAACTTCCCTTGCTAATTTGACTATTTTGCCTTCATTTCGTGAACTTTTAACCTATCAATATCGAAGGGAGGGAAAAACTGTTTCTAAAAAGTGCATCTATTTTCTGGCTATTTTTAATGAAGGTTCAATAAAAATTTCTGATGAACACTTGGATTATGGTTGGTTTTCCCTAGATGAGGCCCTGGTTAAATTACACCATCAAAATGCCAAAAATCTTTTAATTGCGGCAAATTCATTTATTGTGAAAACCCACTCTAACTAGTTTTTTTGATCTGCACTTTAGCTTATTTTTTATTAATTTCGCATTCTATTCTTCATTGTGTCTCTTGATTTTTTATCAAATCTTTTCAAAAACGAAGAAAAATTCATTCTATTTCCAGATCCTTTTTCAAATTTTACAATTTCAATTCCTCAAAGCTGGAAATTTGATTCAAATGTCGTAATTGATGAAGGACGTTATTCTATTTGTTTTGAAAAACCTAATCGAGAGGCACAAGTTTGCATTTATGTTGATACCAATATAATTTCTGATGATTTTGAAACGTTTGCAAAAAAACGCTTTAATGACCCTTCCTCTGGTTCATTGGGCACCATCTCACTTTCTTCATTCCAAAACCAAAAATGCCTTCAAAAATCCTTTACTTTCAGGTCTTCTTCTCTTTTTGATGGCAAAATCATTGCATTGAAAAAGAAGAATTTCTATGAGATAATTATCCACCAAAAATCCCCTCCTTCAGATTCTCTTCTAAAAGAAATAGAAAAAATTCTCAACTCAATTATTCTAAAATAATCAATCTTTTTCAATCATTTTCTTCTTGCGTCTTAATCTTTGGAATGTCAGCGCAAATCTGTGTGCTTCATCTCGTCCCATTTGCAAAAGCTTCAATGCAGGATTTTTCTTATCCATCTTTATACTATTCATTTTTCCAGGCATGAAAACTTCTTCAAACTGTTTTGCCAAAGAACAAATTGCTATATTTACGTTGGCTTCCTTAAGTCCCTCAATTGCAGCGTGCAATTGGCCAATTCCCCCATCAATTACAATCAAATCTGGAAATGGTTTGTTTTCAGCAACCAATCTTGAATATCTTCGATAAACAACTTCTTTCATTGAAGCAAAATCATCCTGTTTTTCTATGCTTTTGATCATGAATTTTCTATATTCTTTCTTATTTGA
>CAZPWA010000046.1:0-4240 GCA_964590665.1 Microcaldota archaeon | reverse complement strand
TCATATTCTATTCCTCATCCTTTACTTCAATTATTTTGTGATCTGCTGCTCTTTCCAACCTATCCATTATTGCAAACCCAATTCCTTTCTTTTCAATGCTTTCGCAGAATATGATGTCTGGCTTCAATTTATCAAATTCTCGAAGTACTTTAAAGAGATTTTGTGCAATTTTCGGGGCAGTTTTTCCAGGGCATTTTATTATGTCTGCCTTGTACTTATTTTCGCTTAGAACCAAAACCCCCACAATTCTTCCTCTTTTTTGGTGTTGGCCAATTAAGCTTTCGATTCTCTTTTTTACTCGATCTTTTTTGCCTTTTATCAAAATCATTTCTGATTCTGGAGCATAATGCCTGTATTTCATTCCCGGGGATCTAAATCTGATTCCCAAATCCTTTCCTAAAAGTCTTGGATGATTTTCAACTTTTCCAATTACCTTCTCTATCTGTTCTTTTGTTATTATTCCTGGCCTTAGAATTTGCGGCGGCTCGACTGTCAAATCAATTACTGTTGATTCAACTCCAATGTCACTTTCCCCGCACTTTATGATTGTGTCTACCTTCCCATTTAAATCTCCAAATGCATGGTCTGCATTGGTCGTGCTTGGCTTTCCAGAAATATTTGCAGAAGGCGCTGCAATTGGAACATTGGCTTCTTTTATCAATTCGATTGCAACCGGGTGATCCGGCATTCTTATTGCAACTGTTTCCAATTCTCCTGTTGTTTCAAATGGGATAATTTCGCTCTTATTTAATACAATTGTTATTGGGCCTGGCCAAAACTTGTCAATTATTTTTTGCGCTTTTGGAGGAATTTTTTCAACCAATGTTTTGAGGTCTTTTTTTTGCCAAATGTGAACTATTATTGGATTATCTGATGGTCTTCCTTTTGCTTTGAAAATTGCTTTTACTGCAACTGGATCAAGTGCGTTTGCCCCAACTCCGTAAACTGTTTCGGTTGGAAAAACTACTAGTTTGCCCTCTATGATCTGCCTTGCAGCATCTTTTATTTCTTCTTTTTCAATTTTAGAGAGTTTTTTTGGATTTTCGATTTCTATCGTATAGGTTCTCATTTTTTTATTCCATCTCCACTTTTGTACTTGCTGGTGTACTTAATATATCTTTTGTTCTCCTCTTTTGCAACTATTTTTTCTATTCCTTAACTTTAATTAATCATCTCATTGTTATTCTCTCTATGCTCAACAAAAAATCTGAGGAGAATACCGACTCCGATTCTCTTGATTTTCTTTTTTCGAACTGGAAGCGAATTGCATCTGCCTTTTCAGCATTTCTTTCCTTTTGCGGAATTCTTTGCATTTTGATTGTCGGTTTCATTGTAAATGATGCGTTTTCAAAAACCCAAAATTCTCTTAATTCCAATTTTGATTCTGCTTTGGGAATAATTTCAACTCTTGAAATCTCTGTTTCTTCTCTCTCATCACAACTAAATCAAACTAACTCCACTATTTCTGATTTGGAATCCTCAATTTCTCCCCTTTCAAGCGGAGTAAACTCTGCATCCGATTCAATTTCCTCCCTTTCAACTTCGCTTAGGAGTATTAGTCTTCCTGGTTTTAACTTTGCGAATTCTGCCACAATGCTTCAAAGCTCTGCATCCTCTTTAAGAGAATCTGCTTCCTCCTTTAATCGCACTGCTAGTGATTTACGTAATCTAAAGGGCGGCTTTTCTGATTTTGAACAATCATTTTCGCAATTAAAAAACGATGTTTCTTCGTTTAAAGAAAGCGCAACTCAAACTAAAACTTCTATCTCCTCCTTTTTTGATTCTGCAAAAACAGCAAATATTCTCTTTGTTTTGTGTTTTGTGATTCTCTTTGGGGCACAGATTGCAAATTCATTAATCTACTTATTTTAATTTTTTATAACAACTACTATCCTTTTTTAATCTTTTACTTCTATTTTATATTAATGCTTAAGGCGATAAAAGAAAAATTAACAAAGAAAAAATCCAAATCTCCCAAAAGCAAAAAAGTTCAACTCACAATAAATCAGTATGAACTTGCTGTGATAAATCGCATACTAAAAGATCCAAAAAACCGAGATAAACATCCCAATGCAAATGTGGGAAAAAATCCAAGAATTTTAAAAATTCAAAAGAAGAATCTTGAGGATCTTTGCAAGTCTTTGGATCTTGATTGTGATGAGGAAAATTTGGAAAATCTTTTACTGGGCCTTGAAAATTTGGACTTTATTTCCTTTGCAAAATTTGACTAAGTTGATATTCGATGAAAATTTTAATTCAGTTTCCTGAAGGCTTAAAACAAAAAGGCTTAGACCTTCAAAAAAAATACGAAAAAGAAGGACATGAGGTTTACCTCTCTGCATCTCCTTGTTATGGAGCATGCGATATCGCTTTGGATGAAGCAAGATGGCTAAATTGCGATAAAATTATCCATGTGGGCCACAATAAATTTGTCAAAACTGATCTTCCAATAGAAGTTGAATATATTGAATATTTTATTGATGTTGACATTTCTGAATTCCAAAGGGTTCTTCCTTTTATTGAAAAATACAAAAAAATTGCTCTTGCAACTACTGTTCAGCACCATCATCAGTTTTCCCAAATGAGAGAATTTTTTGAAAAACACGGAAAACAAATTTTTATCAAAGAAGGCTACTGGGCAGCAAAAGCAGGACAAGTTTTAGGATGCGATGCCTTGGGAATTAAGAAAGTTGAAAAAGACATTGAAGCAGTTGTCTTTATTGGAAATGGCCTCTTTCATCCAACTGCAATAGATATTGATCCTTCTATTCCTATTTTCCTTTACAACACCTACACGAAAAAAGTTTCTGATGTTCGGGGAGATATTGATAAAATGAAGAAGCGCAGGCGTGCTTCTTTGATTGCGGCATTTGATTGCAAAAAATTCGCAATTCTTCTTAGTACTAAAGTTGGCCAGTTTAATCCTGGTTTTGCAAAATGGGCAAAAGTTGAACTTGAAAAACGAGGTTTGGAAGCTTCCATTCTTGTTGCGAACGAGCTTGAACCTCTTCCAATCAAAAATTTCTGGGTTTATGATTGCTACATTAATACCTCCTGTCCAAGAATCGTTGATGACACTGAAGAATTTGAAAAACCCATTTTGAATATTGACATGCTCAAGGAATTTTTTAAAATGCTCGATGAGAAAAAATAGTTTTTTATTCTCTTAAAAATTCTTCAAATACTTTTTTTGCTTCGATTGATATTCCTGGGCTTTCAACAAGTTTTCTTACTTTTTCTTTTGCCTCGTTTCTAAGTTCGCTTGTTGTTTTTCTTTTGTATAACCCATCAACTGGGGTGCTTTCATCCATGTCAATATCTCTACTTATTCGAAGAATTATTCTCTGTGCCATCTGTTTTTGCATGTGGAATGGGATTTTTGAGAAAGATTCAAAAAGTTCATCCAATTCGCCTATTTCAATTATTTTTTTTGCAGCTTTTGCTTTGTCTTTATCGCTTGCGTGAGGTTCTACCAACAATCTGCTTGCGCATGTTAGTGATAATGGAAGTAGACTTCCTGCTCTTAGTGCAACAAGGCGCGCCTTTTCTCCTAACGCTATTGTTGTTTGTTCCTGGTTTGCATTTCTTCTGTAAACCATGTTCTTCCCCATATTTATATACTCATTACAACTATATAAATGCTTCTTTCTTCTAAAAACTTATTGTTTTTCCTGCTTTTGCAGCTTCATCTTCAAGGAAGCGTTGTATTGATTCATCCGCCATGTTTCTCATTATGGCTTGAGTTAGTATTTTGCCTGCTTCTTCTATCTTATGAAATCTTACGAAAAGTCTAATTGCCTGTGCATATATTATTTTGTCTCTTTTATCTAAAGGTATCTCTTCAAAAAATCGTTTCGCTTCTTTGAAATTTTCCCCTTTTTTACTATTTAGGATTAGTGAGTAATGCGCTGAACTATCTTCTCCAAGATCCCGCGCAATTGCAAGTATCTCCAATGCCCTCGTTTTATTTCTTCTTTTAATGTGCTCTTCGATCATAGTTCCATGAATTAATGGATCGCTTTGATTGCGAACGTTTGCCTCTCTATATCTTTTTTCTGCCAATTGCACATCATCAGTTTCAAATGCAATTCTGATTCCTGTGCAATATATTTTAGAGTCGGTTATCTCTTCCCTTTCAAGTGCATCAAAAAGACTTTTTGTATCTTCCCTGCGCTTTGCCCTTCTGAGTTCACTTAATGTGTACTGTGCAAATTTTTTATTTTCTCGTATTCTTAGGATT
>CAZPWA010000045.1:2281-5102 GCA_964590665.1 Microcaldota archaeon | reverse complement strand
AAGTCATTTTATCATCTCAAGGAAAAAGGTTTTCCTAAGCCCTTTTTGAAAAATTGATTTTTTCAAAAACAACAAATATTTTCTACCAGAATTGGTAATTGCATAAGATTTTTTTAACCTCTCCCCTTCAGCTTCTATTTTTTGGGAAATTAAACCCATTTCAAGAAGCTTTGATAGGATAGGATAGATGTGGCCGGATCCGATTTTATCAAAACCGGTTTCAGTCTTTAAAATCTTTATGACTTCATAGCCATGACGTGCTTTTTTTGAAATAAGCCATAAAATGAAAGTGAAGAAAAGTGCCCTTCCACTGGAGGTTGAAACGGAACTGCTTTTGCAAATATCACCAGGCATAAAACACACTATGTAAAATTTTTACATACATATATCAAAAAATGATATATTTAAAGCTTTGCCCGTTTTTAGCAAAAGCAAGAGATTTCTTTTTGAGCAGCATCAAGAATGGCATCTTCATCAATAGTGAGCAGTTTACGATTTGACAGGATATGTTTTCCGTTGATTATCACATCACAAACGTTTGCCGGAGAAGCACTGAAAACCAGATTCGAAACATCGTCATTTGAAGGCACAAGATTTGCATTTTTCTCAAGCAAGACCAAATCAGCAAGCTTTCCTTTTGAAATTGATCCGCAGTCAAAACCAATCGTCTTGGCACCGTTAATAGTTGCAAAATCAACGAACTTTGAAGACTTCATGACATCTGCTTTCCAATAGTGATGTTTTTGCAAAAGAGAAGCAAATTTGATTGACTCAAACATATTGAGGGAATTGTTGCTTGCAACGCTGTCTGTACCTATTGTCACATTTGCACCAGCAGCATCCAGTTCAAAAATTTGGGCAATTCCACCAGTTGCAAGTTTAAGATTAGAAACAGGACAAGTGGAAAAATTAATTTTTCTTTTTCCAGCAAGATCAATTTCTCTTTTAGTTAACCAGCCACCATGAACAAAAAGGGAATTTTCATCCATAAGCCCAATTGAATCCAAATATTCGAAAGGGAATTTCCCGGTTTTCTTTTGAATATCAAAAACTTCTTTTCGCGTTTCTGAAACATGTATCTGATACAAAAGAGAATTTTTTCTTGCAATTTCCTTTGTTTTAATTAGATATTCCTCAGAGCAAGTATATGGCGCGTGTGCGGAAATCGAAGTTTTAAGAAGAGAAGTTGAATAAGTTAAAGTTGAACGAATTTCAGAGAGAAGAGATTTTGCAGCTTTTGGATCAAAATTGTCCAAAGCTCCGCGCGAAATAACACCCCGAATGCCAATTTTTTTTGCAGCATCAAAAACAGGCTTGGTGTCAAAAAGGCACATTTCAGCAAAGGAAGTAGTTCCTGATCGAATCATTTCGCAAAAGGCAAGTTCACTTGCAAGTTTTATCTGCTTTGGAGTCTGCTTGGATTCAAGAGGCCAGATTTTTTCAGTTAGCCACCGATGCAGAGGCAAATCTTCACCAAGACCCCTAAAAAGAGTCATTGCAACATGAGTGTGGGTATTAACTAATCCAGGAATCACAAGTTTTTTTGAGGCATCAATTAGAGTATCTGCTTTAGATTTGGGAAACTCACCGACAAGTTGGATTTTATCTCCTTCAATAAGAATATCTTTTTTTTCGAATTTTCCGTCAATATAGACATTTCCATTAACTATTCCTAAAGTTTCCATTGCTTAACAAACCCCACATTCAAATCATCAATAAGCAGCGAAATATAAAAGACTATCAAAAGGAAAAAAAATGCGAAAATAGAGCTTGTAACTTCATCAAAATAAACAGTTGAGATAAAGCTTGTGTAAATTGAGGCAGGAAGCAAAAACAGAAAAATCATCATAAGCCAAATTCGAAGAGATTTGCTGCCCAAATAAATAAGGTTTTTGATGAGAAAATTATTTTGAAGGAAGAAAAAAATGCGATCAAGAATAAGGTAAAGAATTGTTGCAAAAAGTGCGCTCAAAATCATATATGTAGGCGAAGAAATAAGTTTCATAGGCAAGAAGAATAAAGAAATGAGGGAAAGAGAAATGAGGAAGAAAAAGTAGCTTATTTTAGATGAGAAATTAGAGTTAAGAGAACCTGAAAAAAGAGCCCCAAAAGAACCGCAAATAAGATAGAAAACAACTGAGAAGTAGCCGCCAAGATAGAATTGTGGCCCAAAAAGAAGATATATTTGAGGGATAAAAAGGAAATAAAGAAGAACTAAAAATGAAATTAGAAAATAGAGGGAAAAACTCGAGAGGAAATCAACAAAAAGAAAAATAATGCTAAACACAATTGCATTGACAAGAATTTCATCCAAAGCATATGTTCCGGCAATAAGAGGAGTTGCAAGAAATGAAACCAAAAATAATTTTAGCACTCTTTCAAAAATATCCAAATAAGTGGTGAGTTTTTTTTCTTTTTGCCTTTTTGATCTAAAGTAAGTTACAGAAGCCCCTGATGCAAAAACAAAAAGTCCCAAAACAAAATCGCCAGGATAAATATATCCAAAAATATTATGTGAAAAGAAGCGAGAAGCAGGAGAGAGGAAATTGCCTAAGGTGAAAAGGATCATTAAAATAACAGATATTCCCTTAAAAAGATCCAAAACCGAATTTCTTAGTGCCAAAAAAACCAACGAAAGAAAGATAAAAACAGAGGGATATAAAAAATAGAGCAAAATGAAGGTCGAAATAGATTATACGAAAAACATACACGAAAATGCGGGAATATACTATCAAAAAGCCAAAGATAGCAAAGAGAAATTCAAGGGAATAGAGGCTGCGATAGAGGAAACCAAAAGAGAACTTGAGAAAGCTAAGGAAGA
>CAZPWA010000045.1:0-2181 GCA_964590665.1 Microcaldota archaeon | reverse complement strand
TTAAAAGTCAAATTTTTCTTTAAGTTAGGTTTAAAAAAACCTAAAACACAAATCAGTAGTTATGCAAGGGCGAATCGAAATATTCACAAAAACATCAATTAGAGACACTGAAGGCGAGAAATTAAGCAGTAAAATCAAAAATGAACTCAATATTGATTTAAAGTGCCATTTCATAGAGTGCTACAACTTTAGTGACGAAATAAACAAAAATGAACTTGAAGAAATAGCCAAAATAGTGTTTTTAGATAAAATAGCAACTGATTTTGCAGTTAAAGAACCGGCATTTGCATCATTAATTAGAATAGAGGTTGGAATGCTTCCAGGAGTAACCGACAATATTGGAAAAACAGCAACAGAAGCCATTGAAGATAAAACAGGCAAAAAAAGACAGGTTTACTATTCCAGAATTTATGCAGTTGAAAGCGCAAACGGAAAAATTAGCGATATGCACTTGGAGCAAATTGCACAGATGATACATAATCCACTAATAGAAAAAGCAACAATATACAGAAACACAGAATCAATTGAACCATACCTTCCAGTTGTGAAAATACAAAAAACCCCAAGCGTGGAAAAAATAGACCTTAACATACCAAAAGCAAAACTAGAACTATTTGCAAAAGAAAGACTCCTTGCCCTCTCAACTGAAGAATTGAGTGCAATAAAAGATTATTTTAAAGATCCAAAAACAATCAAGGAAAGAAAAGAAGTCGGGCTTGATGAAAAGATCACAGATGTTGAATTAGAAGCGCTTGCGCAAACTTGGAGCGAACATTGTAAGCACAAGATTTTCAACGCCCAGATCGTTTATGAGGAAAATGGAGAGCAGCATGCAATCAATTCGCTCTTTAAAACATTCATTAAAGCAGCAACAGAGCAGGTAAAAAAACCATATATCGTAAGTGTGTTCAAAGATAATGGAGGAATAATAAAATTCAATCATAAATACGACGTTGCGATAAAAGTTGAAACGCACAATTCCCCATCAGCACTTGACCCATATGGAGGAGCGCTCACAGGAGTATTAGGAGTTCAAAGAGACATCGTTGGAACAGGAATAGGGGCAAATCCAATTGCAAATTTGGACATCCTTTGTTTTGGGCCCCAAGATGCAAAACAGAAAGAGCTTCCAAAGGGAGTATTACACCCAAAAAAGATTTTTGATGGAGTTGTAAAGGGAGTTGAGCATGGCGGAAACAAAATGGGAATTCCAACTGTAAATGGATCGATTGTTTTTGAAGATGGATATTTGACAAGACCACTTGTTTATTGTGGAACAATTGGGATAATGCCATCAGAAATAAAGGGACTTAGAAGCTCAGAAAAAATAATAAAACCTGGATATCTTGCAGTTATGGTAGGAGGAAGAATTGGCAAAGATGGAATACATGGTGCAACCTTTTCATCAATGCAGCTTGATTCATCAGTTCCTCAATCAGTTGTTCAAATTGGAGACCCGATAACCCAAAAGAAAATGTTTGACATGATTTTGGAAGCAAGAGACAAACGACTCTACGATGCAATAACAGATAACGGAGCAGGAGGCATATCCTCTTCTTTAGGAGAAATGGCGCAGATGAGTGGAGGAGTTGAGATATATTTAGATAAATGCCCGCTCAAATACCCAGGACTTGATCCATGGGAAATTTTAGTTTCAGAATCACAAGAGAGAATGAGTATTGCAGTTCCTCAAGAAAATATAGATAAAATAATGGAAATTGCAAGGAAACATGATGTTGAAGCAACAGTAGTTGGAAAATTCACAGATAGCGGAAAATTCCACATAATACACAACTTGGAAACAGTTGGATATTTAGACATGGAATTTTTGCACGAGGGGAATCCGCAATTAAAATTGAAAGCAAATTGGAAGAGATTTGCATTTCCAGAACCAACAGTTCCATATTATGAAGCAGTCGAAGTTTTACACAAACTTCTCCAAAGCCCAAACATAACAACCAAGGAGAGAGTAGTAAGATCATTCGATCATGAAGTTAAGGGAATGAGCGTCATAAAACCCATAATGAGCGGCCCATGCGATGCAGCAGTAATTAGGCCAGCATATGACTCTCAAGAAGGATTAGTAATAGCTCATGGAATATGTCCAAGATATGTGCAGGATGCATATCACATGAGCGCAGTTGCATTTGACGAAGCAGTCAGAAATGCAGTTGCAGTTGG
>CAZPWA010000044.1:0-6212 GCA_964590665.1 Microcaldota archaeon | reverse complement strand
TTTCCTATGGTGAGCCTTCCCAAAAACAACTTGATCTTGAAAAGAGCGGAAAACTCTTTCTTGCAGGTTGCATTTTCTCCCGCGGCAGTCCAACCTCCCATTGTAAAAAATGCAATTTGAATTTTTCAGAGGAGATTTTATGAATTGCCCTAACTGTAATTCGTCAAAAGTTATTTCCATTATTTACGGAGATCCTGATGAAACTTTAATCGAAAATGCAAATAATGGAGAAATTTTTCTTGGCGGTTGCATAAGAAAAAAGGAGAGAAATTATTGTAAAAATTGCAAAAACAGCTTCTAGCAGCTTAAAACTCCCTCTTTTTCGTTTTCTGCTTTTATGTACTCCACTCCTATTAGCTTGAACTGTGTTTTTGCATGATCTCCTGCTCTAATATCTCCCAGCATTTGGGTTTCTGGAATTCTTCCGATTCTTCTTGCAAGTGTTGGATCCAGCATAATCGGGACAATTACTTCTCTGGATTTAGCATCGAATACATAGTCTATTTCGCCTATTCTCACTATTCTAAGCTCGTGTTCTGAATCGTAATGTGCTGTAATTTTTTCTCCCTCTATTTCTTTGATTGTATCGATCTGCATTTTTGTTGGATCGACATCCAAAACTGTTACTCCATTTCCTGTTAAAACTTTTCTAACTTCAACTATTGCAATTTGCGAACTCTCTAGTCCTCGGAGTTTTTCTAATTCCTCTGCTGCCGTTTCGCAACTAAGCTCAAATTTGCCTCTTGCAATTGACCCTCTCTCTCCATTAAGTTCTACTCTTCCATCGTTGCCTTTTTTCATTCTATTTCCAAAAATAGCTACGTTCCTGCTCATAACTGGAGAAACCAATCCCTCTATTTCTGCAAGTGATCCTTCTTTTCTGGAGTCTTCGATCAATTTTGATAGCTTTCCTGCGTTTAGTCCAAATACTCTTGCTGCTCGTGCACTTGATCTAACTTCTTCAAAATTATGGCCTGCACTCATTTTTACTCTGTATCTTGTGCCTTTATGTTCAAGTTGTACTTCTACCATTTGAATCATCTTCAATCTTTTTTTGTCACAAATGGTTTTAATAACTACTTTTTTCCACTTTTTATAAAATTAGTCACAAAAGTTTCAATTTCCCAAATAATTCATCTAGTTTCTTTTCATCAAATGGGCCTGCTGCAAAGCATGTAATTGATCCGGCTTCAATTTGGGTGTGGCCGGCATCTCTAATTAATTCGCAAGGGATTCCATACGTTTTGGCTTTTTGGTAGTATTCTAAAAGTTCTGCTTCGCTATTTACTTTCAAGACGATTTTCATCATTCCGAATTTGAACCATTCCTGTGCAATTTCCCGGTGTGTTTGTTTTGCTTTTTCATAAGATAAAACTGAAGCATGGCTTGCCTGGGCACAAAGTTTGCCTTTTCCCATGTTCAAGTCTGCTCTCATAATTATGGTTTGTTTATACATCTTTTTTGCACCCAAAATTTTCTCAATTATTCCAAACACATTTCTGTTTTATTCTCAATCTTATTATTCCTTCCCTTTAAATTTTCCAATATTTTTTATTCTTTACAAATGTTTTTTGCGCTTCTATCAGATCCAGGTAAAAGCTCTCCTCTTCTTTATGCAACCGTCTTAGCACTCGGTCTGCGCTTTGCGCTCCAATTCCATAAGTTGAAAGTGCAACCAAAGCCTTTTTTCCATAAGCATGAACGATTGAGGCTTCCATTTGCTCATTTTCTTCCTTTATTTCGCCTCTTTTTCTAACTCGACAAAGATGCGTTCCAGAGCATTTGTGGCATTTAATCTGATCTGGAGCAGTATACAAAACTACTATTCTTGTTGCCTTGCAATTTAGGCACTTAAGCTCAACTGTTTTTGAAAGAACATTTTCCTTGAATGCCTGTATTATTTTTTCCCTTGGTTCAAAGCCGCCTAAACTATCTCCGCCAGATAATCTTGCAAGCCCTATTTTTGCAAAGAAACTGGGCTCTTTTCTAAAATCAAAAACAATTGGAATTTCACCGCTCTTTATTTTTGTTGCAATTTCATTTGTTTTTTCAACATCAAAATATCTAAAGAAAATCGTTCTTACTGTTTCTTCATAAACGACGCTGTTTCGAAGTGCGTTGATGAATCGTCCTGTAACCGTTGCATCTTCGCTTAAAAGCCCAAAAAGTCTTCCGACATGGTGAAATCTTAATCTCATCAAAGATGAATCATAAAGAGCTTCTTCAAGTTGGCTTTGGATTCGTCCTACACTCAAAATCGCGCTTTTTAGATTTTCTTCTTTTAGCGGAAAAGGCATTTTAAAAAAAATCCTATACGGATCAGTTACTGCACGCACGCTCTCTCCAACATATTCTGAGATTTTTTTGCCTATTATTCTTCCCAGCGCTTCATTAACTTTGGATCCAAAGCAGGCGTGAATTATCACCAAATCGCTAATTACTTCAACAATTACTTTTTTGTCATTTGGAAGCGGATTCACATGTTTGGATTCCCTCATTTTTCCAACTGTTTGGGAAACTTCAAAACTAACCGGAATGTCTTCTCCAACCCATGATGGAACTATGATGTCCGTTCCAAAAGTTGGCTCTGCTAAAACCTCTTTTTCTGTAATATCAATTATTCTCCAGGGTTTTCCCTGCGATAAGAAACTGGAGCCAACTTCCAAATTCACAACGAATTCCTCATCCAAATTTGAAATTATTTTATTTGATGCAACTTCTCTAAGTAAAAATCTCTTTGCTTTTGGAATTGTACTAAGGTAGTTGCTATAATATTCTCGAGCTCTGTATGCAGCCTTTACAAAAGCCTTGTTTTCAACCTCATCAAAGTAAATTATTCCTTCTGAATAGAGTTGGAGTGCAACCTTCCTTAATTTCTCATAATCTATTGCATATGCATAGGATCTTGAAAAAATCTGATGGACTTTTTCCAAATCCATTTTTCCAAAATCCAAAAGAAGCCCCACTATCTGGTGGGCAATTACATCAAGAGCGCCTCTTTCAGTTGTTTTCTTTTCCATTGAGCCATTTTTTGCAAAAGAAAGAATCACTTCTGATTCCAAATAATCATCAAAATCTGATGAAAATACTATTCCTTTTGGTGTTTTATCTAATGCGTGGCCGGATCTTCCAACTCTTTGGATTAATCTGCTCATTTGGTGAGGGGATCCATATTGAATTACCAGCGAAATGTCCCCGACATCTATTCCTAGCTCTAATGAAGATGTGCAAAGAAGAGATTTAACCAATCCTGATTTGAACTTGTCTTCTGTTTCTATTCTGATTTCCTTTGAAAGAGACCCATGATGAACTTCAATTGGCGCTCCTTTTTCCTTAAGGGTTGCACCCAAGTCTTCTGCACTTGATCGGGTGTTTACGAATAATAGGCTTCTATTTTCTGAAACCAATTCCAAAAGTCTTTGGTTTTTCTGCTCGTTTTTTTCAATGTTTTCAACGCTTATTTTCATTTCCCGATTTCGTCCAACTTCGCATATTGCATATTCTCTTTCTCCGCAAATGAGTTTTGCCGCTTCTCTTTCATCTGCAACCGTTGCTGAAATTGCTATTCTTTGAAACTTTGCAATTTCCTCAAGTCTTTCAAGGCCAAGCGATAGCTGCACTCCTCTTTTATTATCTAAAATATCATGAACTTCATCAACAATTACAAATTTCACGTTGGCAAGATATTTTCTCATTACTTTTCCCATTAGTAATGCTTGAAGTGATTCAACTGTCGTCAAAAGTATTTTTGGAGGATTTTTCCTCATTTTTTCTCTTTCGTGGCTAGTAGTGTCTCCTGTTCGAATATCATGCGATACGTCAAGTCTTTCGCACCACCAGTCAAACCTTTGTTTTAAATCCCGTGAAAGTGCTCGAAGCGGTGTTATGTACAGAGCACAGATTCCCTCTTCTTCATTTTTTATTTTTTCTAAAACTGGAAGTAATGCTGATTCGGTTTTGCCATACCCAGTTGGCGCTAAAATTAGGACATTTTCGCCATTGAGGATTTTTGGCATGGAGATTTTTTGTATCTGGGTTAATTCTCCAAACCTTTCTCTAACTAAATCTGCAACATTCGCCACTATTGTATTTTACCTCGAATCTCTTTTTATTGATTCATCTTCGAAGTTCGAATATTACAACTCCCCGATCAACATCGTCTCTTTGTGGTTCATCTCTTCTTTCCTTTGGAGCTCTTGGGATTTCTAGTTGATCGTAAAGTGGAACAGGTTGCCAGCGGTTACTTTCTCTATCATTCCTGTTTCTTTTTTCTATCTCCCAAGGTGGCAGAGGCACTTTCGCACCGGTGCCTCCTAATTTTTGTGTTTTAAAGAGGCTTACCATGATTTATTTGCCTAAATAAAACTATTTAAAGCGGTGTCACATCCTTCCATTTTAACAAATATTATCTTTTTCGATCAAACTGCAACCCTTTTAGACTCTTCCACGTAATCTATTGTAGTCTATTTTCTTGAAGTAGTGATATTTATGGATGAAAAAGAATTAAATGATTTTAAGCAAGCTGGCAAAATCGCATCAAAAATCCGAGAAGAGAGCCGCAGTCTCATTATGGTCGGAGAGTCTCTTTTGGATGTTGCAGAAACCATCGAGCAAATGATTAAGGAAGAAGGTGCAAAACCCGCATTCCCAGTTAATATTTCAATTAATGAAATTGCAGCTCATTACACCCCTGAATTTGGTTCTGAAGCTAGTTTGGGCGAAAACGATTTGGTCAAAGTAGATTTAGGCATCGAGGTAAATGGCGCCCTTTCAGACACTGCATACAGTATAGATTTATCGGGTAAAAACGAAAAATTGGTTCAGGCATCTCAGGATGCTTTAACTAAGGCAATTGCAACAATTAAGCCTGGCGTAAAAGTTGGCGATGTAGGAGGAGTCATTGAAGAAACCATTAAGTCATTTGGATTTAAACCAATTTCCAATTTGGCAGGACACATGATTCGATCTCATGAATTGCACGCTGGAATCGACATTCCAAATGTCAAAACTGATGATCCCTATGAATTCCAGGAAGGAGACATTTTCGCAGTTGAGCCATTTGCCACAAATGGTGCTGGCTATGTTGAAGATTTGGAGCAGGTTGAAATATTTTCTGTCTATATGCCTGCAAATATTCGCATGAGACAATCAAGAAAAATTGCAGAATTTGTTCTTAAAAACTTCGGAACTTTGCCTTTTGCTGAAAGGTGGATTAGAAAAGAATTTACTTCTCGTCTTTTGGTTAGTGCTGCATTGAAGGAAATGCTTCAATCACACCTTTTACGAGGTTATCCTGTTTTAAGAGAATCTGGAAAAGGTTTGGTTGCACAAACTGAGCACACTATTTTGGTAACTAAAAATGGTTGCGAAGTTTTAACCAAATAATTATATTCTCTTTTGATTACTTTTATTTTAGTTTTGGGCCCGTAGCTCAGTAAACTTTTTAGGAAAAAGTTTAATCAAAAACTTTCTTGAAATGTTTGAGCAACTTGGATAGAGTGAGTGGCTTCGAATGCCCCTTCCAATTGCGGAAGACACCACTAGGCCAGGGGTTCAAATCCCCTCGGGCCCGATTTCTTCTTTTATCTATTTTCTCTCTTATTTTATTTTGTGTGTTTGATCAAATTTTAGTCTCTTAATGTTTTTTCATGTCCATTGGGGCATTTATATCTTGTTTCACTTTCAAAAATAGCTCCCCGATAGTGTTTTTGACAATATATCTTCTTACAATCTTTGCAGTATAGATTCAATCCATAAGGAGAATATGCTTCTTTTTCTCTGGTTTTTTTAATTAGATATTCATTGAGTATTTCCGGACTCATTGATTCTACTATTTTAGCCTCTTCTTTGTTCTTAAGTGTCACATAAATTGTTTCAAGGCCTAAAGAGTCTGTTATGACTACTTCCTGACTTCCATTGTTGGGATTAACTGAATCATAAACTTCAAGTGCAAGTTCATTGCATTTTGAACAAAGATACTTTTTCTTCATTATTCTTTCTTTAGTCAATGCTCTTTAAATCTATTTTACACTTCGTCATTTGTCCGATCTAAATTCGATACCTTTTAAAGGCGTTTCTCATGATTCTCTTCTGGAATATCCACACGCATTAGGTGTAATCATGGAATTTGTCGCAAAAGTAGCAGCTCAAGCAGGAGCAGGAGTAATGACAATTGGTCGATTGATGGTTAAGTGTTTCACAAGAGGCGGATA
>CAZPWA010000043.1:0-6375 GCA_964590665.1 Microcaldota archaeon | reverse complement strand
ACAGTTAGAACGATGTTTCCTGCCCCATATTCAGAACCATAAAGAGAAGAGAGCAATTCAGAGCCAAAAACAGCAAACAAAATCATTATGGGAAAAGTTGAAAGGGCAGTCCATTTCACAGTTGTCGAAGTTATTCTTTTCATTTCATCAAAATTTTCTTTTCCATAGAGTTCTGAAATAAGAGGAAGGAAAACAGATGAAAGGGAAGTTGGAAAGATTAAAAGAAGATTTGCAAGGCCAACAGCAATAGAATAGATTGCAATTTGGGATTTTGGAAAATTGAAGTAGCCGAGCATCAAAACATCCAAATATTGTAAAAGAGCGGAAAGCGCAACAACAAATGCAGTTGAAAGGCCAAAAATAACAACTTCTTTAGAGAAGTTAATTTTTGCTGAATTAGAAAGTTCTGAAACAGAAGCGGAGCGTTTTCCAAAATCCAAAAGATTGGGATAAATATAGAAGAAACTAAGCGGAATAATTATTACAAACGAAATAACAAAGCCAAGAGAAATGGAATAGCTGTTGAACCCAAACAAGTATGCAAGAGGCAAAAGAAGAATCAGCTTTGCAAAGCCCTGTAAAGAAGAGAGAATGTTTACTTTGGCTATGTTTTTTGTTCCTCGTAAAATTCCATTATTGATTGCAAGAATTTCATTGACAATCAAATAGATCGAAAGAACCTTTATTGGAAGGTCTATTGAGGGAGAATTTAGAAAAAGGGCAATGTTTTGAGAAAAGATAAATGTTGCAATACTAAATAGGATTGTAAGGGTTCCTCCGCCAAAATAAGTGAGTTTCAAAAGAAGATCAAGCTTTTTTGGCTCATTTTTTCCAAGAAGATATGGGACATAGCGCGAAACAACATAATCAAGACCCAAGTCAGTAAAAATAAAGATCATACTTGAAACGCTCAAAGCCAGATAAAAAGTTCCCACATCATCAGATGAAAAAAATCTCGCTAAAAGAATGGTGTAAATGAAAGAGAAAACCTTAACGCAAATTTGACCGATAAACGACCAGGCAGAGGTTTTTAGAATTAGTTTTTCTGATTCCATCAGAAAGTATTTCAAATTAAACAGCTATTAAAGAGTATTGTTATGGCTCAAAACAAGAGAGATATAGTAATTTACATGCCAGCATATAATGTCGAAAACACAATAGAAGAACTACTGCTTAGACTGGAGAGAATAAGAAATGAAATAAGTCTGCTAAATTGCCAAATAACCAAAGTAATAATAGTTGATGATGGAAGCACTGATAAAACAGAAGATAAAGTCAAGAAAACAGAGAAAAAAGTCGGATTTGAGATCGAATATGTGAAAAAGGAAAAAAATGAAGGCCCCATAAGCGCAATAAAAGAAGGCCTAAGTAGAGCAATTAAAGAACAGAAAGATGATCAGGGCATAATAGTTAGGATGGATAGCGACCTTGAACATTTACCTGAAGACTTGCCTCGAATGATTAAACCCATAATTGAAAATGAGGCAGAAGCAGTAGTTGGGGAGATGCCAATAGATACACGAAATGGAGTTGGATTCTATTTATTTAACAAAATAATTGGAAACATGGAGAGCAAGAAGTATCTCAATATGAAAATAGCTCAGTTTTGCCCAGGATTTCTTGTCATTAGTTCAAAAAATATAGAAAACATCAGAAATGAAGTCTTTTTACTTGACCAAAAATTCCAAAAAAAATACAGGAAGGAGATGCTAGGCTGGGACTTTATCATATTGGTTTTGATTAAAAGAAAATTAGGAAAAATACAAAAAATAGAATTGAAAACGATAGAAGAAAAATACATAAAAAAACAACAATGGGAAAAAATACAAAAATACTACCAATATCACAAAATGACAACTCAATTTTTAGATAAAGAATTACCCTAATTTCATTCCAGCTTCAATTGAATATTTTTTGATAAAAACCAAAGCACTCGTTGGGGCATCAGTCTCAAATGAAAGAGATAAAATTTCCAGAACTCCATCCCCAGTTGAAACAAAAAGGCCACCAGTCGTAGAAATTATAGTTCCTGGAGATTGGGCAGACTTCATTTGGGAGATAATGGATTTCCAAATTAGAAGCTTCTTGTTTTGGAAAAAGGTAAATGCGCCAGGGTATGGATGAGTTAAGCCGCGAATCCAATTGTAAAGATAAATAGACATGGAATTCCAATCAATTATCCCGTCTTCAGGTTTTCTTTTTGACCATTTCGAGGATTTTGAATTATCCTGAGGAATTGGAACAAGAGTGCCGGATTTTATTTTTGAGAGCATTTTTGGAAGAAGTGAAATAGTTTCGCTAGTTATTTTTGAATATAATGAAGATGCATCATCATCCATAGAAATTGAGAATTCAGATTGTGCGGCGATCATTCCTTGATCGATCTCTTCACTAAGATAAAAGAACGTGATTCCACTTTTAGTGAGGCCGTTTATAAGAGTCCAGGGTATTGGAGCATTCCCCCGGTGTTTGGGCAAGAGAGTTGGATGATGACCAATTGCGCCATATTTTGCAATAGAGAGAAGATTGTTTGGGATCAAAAAGGAATAGCCAATAACAAGAATCAAATCAGGATTAAGAGAGAGAATTTGCGATTGTATCTGAGGGTTTTTCAAATCATCAGATTTTATTATTGGGATATTTGGATGTTTTTTATTAACCGAAGAAAAATCAACATATCCAGATCTGCCAGAATGTGAATCAGAATAAGTTATGATTCCGCAAATATTTTCCCCGGCAGCCAAAAGAGAGTTAAGTGAATCAAGACCCAATTTTACTCCGCTAATAAAAAGAATTTTCATCGCACCACTTCTCGGGCAAGTTCAAATGCCTCAGCTGCGGCAACACCAATAATTAAACCGCGATACTTGGCAAGATAATCATTTCCTTTTAGTGACCTTGGGTGGGGATAATCCCGCATTTCACTCGTATATTGTGAAAGGGCAGTGATTTTTCGATCCAAATGCTTCGAAACATCAACAAAAACATTTGGCATGAAGGAATTTGCCGAATTTGCAACATTCCACTCGGTTGATGAGAGAACTTCGAAACAGAGGATTTTTTGGACAGGAGAGTTGAATGGTCTTGATGCAGTCATAACTGCATTGAATGTCAAACGATGATCAACATTCAAATCCCCCCAATGGTGAGTGTAAATTACCGAAGGTTTTTTTTGTGAAATTACACCTTCGATGGCTTTTACAATTGATAAAAGAGGCACTGAATCAAAAGCATTATCGGGAAAATCGAAGAAAGAAACATCGCTAACCCCAATTTTTGAAAGGGCGGCTTTGCAATCGGCGCGCAGTTTTTTCAACTCAGAGGAGATATCAGAGCCACGCTCTTTTCTTGATGCAATTCCCGTACCCATAATAATTACAGAAACTGAATCGCCATTTTCCACATGTTTTGACATTGTTGCCCCGCAGCCAAGAGTCTCATCGTCCGGATGCGCTGCAACAACTAGAATGTTTGCCATGTTAAGATTCACCATCATAAATTTTGATAATATACTTTCTTCCCTTATGAATAAAAAAGGCAGGATAACGCTCATTATCCACAACCCTTAGAAGATTAAATTGCTCAGCAATAGTTTTATTCACATCTAACTGAGAATCACTTGGAGAACGCTTTTTGTAGAAGGTTTCGTAACCAGACTGTTTTAGGGAAACCGTTTTTGGGTAGTTAGAAACAAAGCGCAAAATCAAATCAAATGTTTTTTGAGCCTGCTTTTTTCGAAGATTTGAAACAAGTTCAGTGCCATCAAGTTCAATAAAATCAGTAAAGTAAATATCTCCGGAATCAACTTTCACAGAAGCTTCAAAGAGAGAAATAGGAATCTTATTTTTTCCTTCTAAAACCTGCCAAGTAAGAGGAGACCAGCCTTTTCCTTTTGGAAGAGCGCTTTCATGAACAACCAAATTATGCGTGTGTTTTGACAAAAGAGCAGCGGAAACAATTTTTTCACAACTTAGGAAAAATGCAATATCGCCTTTTTTAAGATCAGAAAGATTTTGAATGAAATTTACATTGTGTCCAAGAGAAGTTAGGGATTTGATAAGAGTTGGAATGAAATCATTCATCCAGCTTTTAGGATTATCAACCACCAGAGTTATTGAAAGAGATTTGTTTATCATTGAACCATCTCCCAAGTTAGCGGGGTTCCGGCCAAAAGATCTTTTGTTGCAATTTTTCCAAGAACTTTTGGATAATTAACAGGAGCGAGCCCATTTGATGGGCGAACAATCGAAATATTTGAAGAAGTGAATTTTTCTCCTTTTTTGATGTTTTTTGAAACGAAGATTGATCGCATGAGGAAGCGATGTTCTCGAACCTTTTCGCCAATATTGTAAGTGACTTCACCTAAAGCTTCTTCAGTATCCCTAACGGATTTCACAAGGGCTTTGAGCTCTTTTGGTTCAAGGGAAAATTCGGCATCTGGGCCACCTTCTTTTCGACTATAAATGAAGTGTTTTTCAATTGCAACAGCACCTAAAGAAACCGCCGCAACGGCCATATTGGGATCCATTGAATGATCTGAAAGACCAACCGGAACTCCAAAAGTTGAAGAAAGATAAGGAATCATTTTTAGATTCATTTCGCAAAGAGGAGCTGGATATGCGCTGGTGCATTTCATCAAAATGACCTTATCATTGGAGGAATCGGAAATTGTTTTTAGTGCAAGTTCAATGTCAGATTTATCGGCAACGCCAGTTGAGAAAATAATGGGTTTTTTCAAAGAAGCTACTTTTTGAATTAACGGGATGTGATTTATTTCAAAAGAAGCTATTTTGTAAGCAGGAACATCGAGTTTTTCTAAAAGATCGACGGCCGAAAGATCAAATGGACTTGAAAAAAATTGTATTCCTTCACTTTTTGCCCGATCCGAAAGTTCTGGAAACCACTCCCATGGAGTATATGCTTTTTTGTAAAGATCATGAAGAGTCTGGCCTTTCCAAAGAGTACCTTTGATTTGGAAGTATTCATTTTTTACATCAAGGGTCATTGTATCTGGAGTGTAGGTTTGGAACTTTACCGCATCTGCTCCAGCCGCCTTTGCTTCTTCAATAAGCCTAAGCGCATTTTGAAGCTTTTGATGATGATTGCAGGAAACCTCAGCAATTATGTAGCAGGGTTTTCCAATACCAACTTCCCGATTTCCAATATCAAAATTCATTAACATAAAATTCAACCCTTAATCAATGATTTAATTGAAGATGCGACAAATTGGACCTCTTCATCAGTTAAACCATAATACATTGGAATAGTTAAAAGACGAGAGTAAACTTCCTCAGTATTGGGAAAGAGCGAGTCTTTGATGTTGAATCTTTTCTTATAATATGTGAATTTATAGGTTGGAATGTAATGGACATTTACTCCAATACCCATTTCACGAAGTTTTGAGAAAATAATATCCCGATTGGATTTTTTTGGAAGAAGGATTGGGTATAGATGGAATGCACTTTCCCGGTCAGATTTTACAAAGGGAGTAATTAGATCATCAGTTTCTTCAAAAAGATCATTATAGAGTTTTGCAATTTCTTTTCGTCGATTCAAAAACAAATCGATTTTCTTTAATTGTGAAATGCCAAGAGCACATTGAATATCAGTAATACGATAATTTCGACCTAAAGTAACCATATCGTAGACATAGGCACTAGGGTTTCCAAAATTTTTTCGTGCAGAATCAGATCGATCAATTCCGTGAGTTCTAAGAAGCCGAAGCTTGTTTGCAAGAGTTGGATCATCAGTTGTTATTGCTCCGCCTTCACCAGTTGTAATATGCTTTACTGGGTGAAATGAGAATTCGGTCATATTTGCAAAAGATCCAATTTTTTTCCCCTTATATGTTGCACCAAAAGCATGAGCTGCATCTTCGATTAAATAAAGATTGTATTTTTGTGCAATCTCACGAATTTCATCAATATCGCAAGGCTGGCCCGCATAATCAACATACACAATTGCCGTTGTTTTTTTGGTGATTTTCTTTTCAATTTCAGAAGGCGAAATATTGTATGTTTGCGGATCAATATCTGCAAAAATTGGAGTATGGTTATGGTAAAGTGCACAATTTGCAGAAGCTGCAAAAGTAAGAGGAGTCGTAATTATTTCGCTTCCAGTAGGAAGATCTAAAGCGCCAACTGCAATATCAAGAGCACTTGTTCCAGAATTTACCGCAACTGCAAATTTAGAATTTGTGTATTTTGCAATTTGTAATTCAAATTCATCTATTTTTGGACCAGTAGTTAGATATTCTCCTTCAAGAACTTTTGAAACTGCATCAATATCAGATTGATCGACATACTGCCGACCATAGGGAAGGGGCTTCATACAAAAAGAAAAATGGTTAAAAGAATTATTAAATCTAGAAGCAAA
>CAZPWA010000042.1:0-6702 GCA_964590665.1 Microcaldota archaeon | reverse complement strand
GCAGATGCGCTTCAAAAACAACCAGATCTGGTAATTGAAGCTGCAGAGCAGACAATAAGAGAAATGAATGTTCACACCACAACAGATGAAGAATTTTCACCAAAAGTAAGATTCATAGGAATACCCTCAGAAAAAAAATTAATTGAGCAATTAAGTTCAAAAGAAATCAATGAACTAGTTGCATTTAAGTGCGTTGTCACAAAGAGAGCAGAATTAATGCATAGAATCAAAATTGCAGTATTCAAGTGCCAGCTTTGCGAAGCTTCAATGCAAATAAATGTCGGAAAGGATTTCGAGCCTCCCAAAAAATGCGACAGCTGTAAAAAAATTGCACTAAAACAAATAGATGAAGAAAGCACATTTGTTGATATTCAAAGAGGAGAAGTTCAGGAACTTTTAGAAAGAGTAAAAGGCGGAGCACCAACAGCAAGAATAGAAGTTGTGATGGAGGATGAGTTGGTAAATCAGATAATTCCGGGAGACAGCATCGTAATTGTTGGAATTTTAAGATTACGTCCTCCATTAAAAACAAAACAAAAAGCAGAAAATATTTATTCTCGATATATTGACGTAAATTCCCTAGTTTCAATGAAAAGGGATTTTGAACAGATTGAAATCACTAAAGAGGATGAAAAGAAAATACTTGAACTTTCAAAAAAACCAGATTTGGAAGACATATTAATCAATTCAATTGCACCCTTCATTTATGGACACACTGAAGTTAAAAGAGCAATTTCGCTCCAACTTTTTGGAGGAACGCGAGGAAAGATAATGCAAGGGGGGATGCCAGTTAGAGATGACATACACTTGCTCTTAATTGGAGACCCAGGTATTGCAAAATCCAGATTCCTTCAAAGTATTTCAGAAATTGCACCAAAAAGCATCTACGTGAGTGGTAAATCAGTTTCAGGAGCAGGTTTAACAGTTGCCGCAGAAAAAGATGAACTTGGAGATGGAGGATGGGTCCTTAAGGCAGGTGCATTGGTTTTGGCAAGCGGGGGAATTGCCCAAATCGACGAATTTGACAAAATTGATGAAGAAGATCGAGCAACACTTCACGAAGCAATGGAAACACAAACCATTTCAGTTGCAAAGGCAGGTATCGTTGCTAAATTCAGAACAAAAACTGCAATCCTTTCAGCAGCAAACCCCAAGTATGGTCGATTTGATACAAGTAAAAATTTGGCAGAGCAATTTGAAATTCCTCCAACGCTTCTTTCAAGATTTGATTTAATTTTTCCTATTGTGGATGTTTTGGATGAGGAAAAAGACCTCAAATTGGCAGAGCACATACTTTCATCGCACATGGGAAAACAAAGAAAAGACGTTGAGGTAATAGATAAGGAAATTCTAAGAAAATACATAGCATATGCAAGAAGAAAAGTTTTTCCAAAATTAACTTCTGGCGCAAAAGACAAGATAAAAGATTTCTATGTTGATTTAAGGGCTAAATCGAGGGAATCGGGTTCAGTTGCAATAACTCCAAGATATCTTGAAGGGTTAGTCAGACTTGCAGAAGCTCATGCAAAATTAAGGCTTAGCGACACCGTTGAAGATTTTGATGCTCAAGTTGGAATAGATTTGATGAACTTTGTCATGAGAGCCATCATGACAGATAAAACAACAGGATTATTCGATGTTGATGTTGTTGCAACAGGAAAACCAAAATCTGAAAGAGAAAAGATGCAAAAGGCTGATACAATACTCGATATCATTAGAGAACTTCTTCGAAACAATGATTCTGCAGATGTTGAAAAAGTCATAGAAATGGCAAAGGCTTCTGAAATAGATGAAAGTTCTGCAAGAAGAATACTCACAGACTTATTAAGACGTGGAATAATTTATGAAAAAGAATATGGACACGTTAAAATTGTCGGAGAATAGATAGGGATAAAAAGGACGAAAGTAAATTCAACACTATGCGATCAACATTAGTTTCACTAATATTACTTTTTGCAATTTCCCAAATTTTGGGAATTTTTACTGGATACATGATTTTTCAGGATATGAACAAAAACCCTTTCGTAACCGATTTAGTCGTAAATGAAAACACAAATGATCCAGGAAACGCACTCTTTTTCATAGGCTACATAATCTTCAGTGCAGTTTTGATGATGGTCTTAATTAAGTATATCGGAAAATTCCCGTGGATCTTCAAATTGCTCGAGTTTGGAATTGTAGCCTCATCAAGCTCAATAGTATTTTACTCATTTTTACGCCTCGGTTTTGGCTACGAAGTAAGTACAATCGGAGGAACAGTATTTGGATTAATATTTTCAGCAGTCAAATTGCTGCAAAACAAAATAAACCTAAAAAATCCCGCAGCAATTCTTTCAACTGCAGGGGTTGGAGTAATTTTTGGAGTTTCATTAGGGTTTGTACCAGCAGTTTTATTTTTAGTGATGCTTGCAATTTACGACTTTTTAGCAGTCTTTATTTCAAAGCACATGGTACAACTAGCAACATTTGTCATGGAAAAGAACATGGCATTTACAATAACAGTTGAAAATGAAGCAATTGATAAAGAGGAAGTAGTTCAAAAAAGCACAGATAAAGTAAAGGCAAAAAAAATCTCAGATATGGATAGAAGAATAGATTTAGGAACAGGAGATTTGATTGCGCCATTAATGCTTTCAGTATCGGTGCTTCAAATAAGCCCAATTGCAAGCATTTTGGTTAGTGCAGGAGCAATAATAACATTTGGAGCATTTTTAATGTTTTTAAGAAAAGAGAAGGTGATTTTACCAGCTCTTCCACCAATTGTTTTTGGAATGTTTTTATTCTTCATAATTGGAAAATTAGCAGGATTATACTAACTTAGGCAACTAATAGCCTATGATCAAATCCTTCTAAGCGCAGATATGCATAAGCCCTAAAGAAATAAGGATAATTATATTCAAAGAGACCAGAAACAATCTCTCTTGCTGCCAAAAACGGAGGAGTATAGAGACCTTTTCGCATATTGTATTCATCCTCGCTACCTCCAATACCACAGGGTTTAACAGTTGCCATAAGAGTCAATTCTTCCTTTGTAAAACCCGCAGCCAAAAATGCTTTGAGAGTAACATCCCGAGAAATTTCTGAATCAGAACCAATAGTCCAGGGAGAGTAGCGACTCATAAAATTATTAAGAGTCCAAGAAACTACATCCACATCAGTTACTTTGGAAGCAGACTTATCAAAAGGAGCAATTCCAAATTTCTTCCAAAAGCACAAACGCATTCGATTGGAATCCAGTTTATCGCGAAAATTGGCGGTCAATGAATCAGAAAATTGCGCTTCATGACCTTTAAGCATCATAGCACAAAGTCTTCGGTTTTCATTTGAAAAGCGAGTCAAAGTAGGTTTTGAAAAACCCAAAGTAGTGGGACTTGCATCTACAACAACCTGAGCAGCAGCTAGCCTTTGAGAAATCGGAAGACGTTTGACCATTAATATCAGATAATAACATTTTTAGCAACAATTTTTAAATCCAAAACAATGTGAACTTCTTTTGAAGAATAGGATTTGGTTATTCTCCAATCCATAACTTCAAACTTGATTCCAAATTTAGACGCTTCTTTTTCAAAAAGTTTTTGAGCCTCAATAAAAGAATTCTCCAAAGGCACAATAGTATAGAAGTGAATTATCGTACCTTTTTTTGATGCAATAAATGCAGATTCAAGAAACTCGTAGGATAATTTTGGAAGAGGCATAATTATCCGGTTTGCCCAATTTTGATATTTTTGAGGAATTATGGATTTGACATCTCCCTCTTCAATTTGGATATTTTTGAATTTGTTTAATTTTACATTTTCAGAAAAGTAAGTAATGGCATCGGGATTCAACTCTATCCCGACAATTTGGGAGGATGGGTGATCATTTGCAATAACTAAGCAATAGGGTCCAACTCCAGCAAACATAACAAGAACATTCTCTTTGTTTTTTACAAGAGAGGAAACGCGTTTTCTTTCAAATGCGTTTCTAACTGAAAAGTAAACTTTTGAAACGTCGAATTTCAAAGTAACTCCATTTTCCTTATATGTTGCAAGAGTATTATTTTCACCACAAATCAGAGAGAGTTTTCTAACCCTAAATTCCCCTTCCATCGCACTTAATTTCTTAAAAACACTCTTAACGCTTTTGTGGGTTTTTAGAATTGCATCTCCAATTTCCTTTTCTCTATATTGAAGAGGAAGTGGAATTTCAATAATTGCAATATTTCCAATTATGTCAAAAGATGAAACCATTTCATCTAGTTCATAGGGAGTTAAAATTGAAGAAAGGATTTCCCGAATACTAGAGGGAAAAACAACTCTTTTTTCTTTTTCAATTTCAACGATTTCAAATTTGAGTTTTTTTGGAGTTCCTTTAAGAGGGAAAAAAATGAATTCAGATTCTTTAACAATTGGATATTTTGGATCAAAAACTCCCTGACTAATGAGTTCTTTTCGAATGGATTCTGCCTTGGATTTGGGAGCTTTGAGATATTTCATCAAAAAAGATTAGAATAGTTCAAAATAAATGCGTTTATTCTTTGAACCCTTATTATCAAGACGAACTATTTTGATTTGCCCAACCTCATTAAGGTTTTTTACATGAGTCCCTCCATCCGCCTGTAAATCAATTCCAGGAATTTCAACAATTCTAAGAATTTCTATAGAAGGAGGAAGTGCATTTGCAAGTTTAACAATTCCGGGAATTTTTAGGGCTTCTTCCCGATGAAGAGAATATACTTTAAGCTCAATATTCTCCCTTAATTTAGAATTGCATTTTTGAACCATAGAATCAAATTTTTCCCGATCAAAATTCTCCATGGAAAAATCAAATCGGGTTTGGTCGACATCGATCCGATTTCCAGTAATCTGATACCCCAATTCAGAATAGGCAGTAGATGCTAGAACATGAGCAGCAGTGTGCATTCGCATTAGTTTGTATCTGCGAATCCAATCAATAGAGCAACTAACTTTATCCCCAACATTTAGGCTAATAGGTTCAGCATCACATTCGTGAATTATTTTTCCATCTTTTTTTGAAACATTCACTATCTTGTATCCATTAATGGTCCCAAAATCACTAGGTTGTCCGCCTCCACGTGGATAGAAAATAGTTCTATCAAGAACTAATTCCTTCCCGTTTTTTTCCATAATGGTCGCAGAGCATTCTTTTTGGTAACTCTCATTTAGACAAATAAGATCAGTCAACTCATCACCTTATCAGTTTTAGCATTACTCCTAAGTTGCGTAGCAACACCAGTAACATCCAGCATAAACTGCTGCGCAAATTCACGTAATTTAAGATCTTCATGTGGATCCAAAAATATCTCAACACAAAGATCAAAAAAACGCATATAACCTTCATTTTGACTTGGGGGTTTTTTATAAGAACGTAGAGCTGCAAGCCGCTGAGTTGGATCTCGATCTGGATCAGATGCAACAACTAAAACATCGAGTGCCTTAGAAGGAGGAACCAAATAGGATTCATCTGTACCAAAATAAGTTTGACGAGATAAATGACACATAAGTTCAGTATTATTGACAACAGACTGCAAATACTGATCAACACTTTGACCAAAATCAAAGCGATAATCAACAGGAGAAACATCAAAACGAGCAGCCAGATAAACTCGTGCATTTCTTGCAGAAAAATAATCCATAGAAACAGTCAAATCCGAAAGGTCAAGAGTTGCCAAACGTAAAAGCTCCAGAAGATCTCGATTGGAAAATCGATCCATATTTAGGGCCATTTTACCAACAGCAACACCACCTAAAAGGCATAGATCGGTAGGCAACAATTTTGGACCGTGGAGAGTTACTTCTAAATTTGCTAAAGGACGCGCCATGAATTCAAAGAGGGCACTCATTTGAACATCAGATCGAGATTTATCAGTAAGACGCTCAAGCAAATCAAGATCCGCAGTGGGAAGCTGCATCCTTCGTAAATACGCACCACTGGATTGGTTTGCGGAGGCAAGTTTTCGTGCACACAAAAAAAGATAAGATAACCGATCCAAAAAAGCATGCGATAAATTTACAACTTGCGCTTTAGAATACAAAGGCAATGAGGGGTCGGGTTTTATTGGCCGTTCTTTCATCTTAGCAAATTCATCAACATGCCTTTCCCAAGATTCAAAGCGAGCACTTTTTTCATCATAAACTAATTTCACAGACATTTAAATCACCAAAAACAGTTGAGTTGTTTGGCGACTTATATTTTATGACAAAAAGACAGATATTTTATATATTTTGACAAATAATTAATAATTATGACAAATATTCGCGCAGAGGTTTGGAAATTAATTGATACAGACCCATCACTCAGATATGATTTGGAGCGAAATTTGCTAAATATTCGGGCAGTGGCAAGGTATTTTATGGATCTTGGAATAGATGCTTCAGAAGACGCAATAATTTCAGCAATCCGCAGATATCCAAAGGAAAGTAAATTAAAAGATTACAACAAAAATGTTCTCAAATTGCTTTCCAAATCAACAATTAGCACCAGAAGCAACATAGTAAATATTGCAGTTTCAAAAGGCAATCACTTAAAAGAAATCTTACCACAAATTTTTTCAATTATTAAATTCGAAAAAGGAGAAATACTGAGAATCACACAGGGAGAAGAAAATATTCGAATCATAATAGATCAGAAGAATTTCGAACAAATAATAGAAGTTTTGCCAAAAAAAGAAATTTTAGAAATTAGAAAAGATTTGGCTGAAAT
>CAZPWA010000041.1:1512-7492 GCA_964590665.1 Microcaldota archaeon | reverse complement strand
ACAATATCATTCAACTTACCCAAGTATTCCTGCTTCAATCTTTCTCTTTCAACCCGGTCAACCTTGTCTGCTGGAATGTCTGGAGGGGGATCAAGTATGTATGCCTTATATTTTTCTGGATCTTTCAACCTTCTAATCTTTTCACTTATTCCTCTATCTAACCTTGCGTTTCCTGTTGCTTCTGTTAGATAACGCTCCCTATCTGCATTGCTCATCCTAGTGCTTACTTCAGTAAATTCTCTTCTGATTTGTTGGCATTCCTCAATAGTAGTTGCCTTGACTAATCTTTCAACTAATTCATGCCTTTTCTTCATATACTCCTTCATTAATTTTTCATTTTCCTTCATTTTCATCTGCCTCAGTTTGATCGTTATTTTTTGTCCAAGCGAAACTATTTTTTCCCATACTAAAGCCAGAAAAATTCCTCCTGATAGTATTTTTAAAAAATTTATGTCGCGTTTCTTCCACATCTCTTCATTTGGTTCTTGTGGATGCACGTCCAGTTCGCTAGCTCTTCTAAACTCTCTTTCTATAGTTGCAATTATTTCTCTTTCTCTATTTTTTCCAACAAGACCTACCAACTGTGCGTTTTCTCGTGTATATCTGGAGACCTTTACCATTAATCTTCTGTGGACTTGCGAGTGAGGTTGTGCAAAAAAGCTTCGAATCCTTTGATTAATTTCTATTATTTGCGGGGTCGCTACTGTATCCTCTACTCTGGTTTCCCAGGGTATTACATCTCCTCCTGCATCAATATGTCTAAATCTCATCCTAAACATTAATCCTAGTCCGAATGTTATTGATCTTGAAAGAGGTTCGAGTGTGCAATCTATTACTTTACCTTCATGTGGCGATTCCTCTCCATATCTTGGAACCAAAACATATTCTCGTCCAAATTCACTAAATTCATATCGTTGGCCGCTTTGCGTTACTCCTCTTTCATCTATTTCTATCGAATTTGTTTGCGAACACATTAGTCTTCCAATTATTCTCCAATCTCCGATTCTATTATTTTCAAGTATTATTGCTGCACTTGTTAAGTTCTCTTCGTATCCTAGTGAGTTTGTTTTTGATTCAAAACTCTCATACACTCTTATTTGAGGTATTTGATCTTCTTTGGGTTCAAATACTGTAAAATTCGCTCTCGCCTTTGCATATCCGAGTATTGCTGCTCCTGCTACTACTGCTATTCCGGTATTTTTCCAAACCCTCTTCATTCAATAATAATATTACTTAAATTAGGCTTAAAAATGTTACATTTTGCTTATTTCATGTATTCCTTCATTTTTCTTTAACACATTATTCCACTTACTCGTATTCTTTGAATAGTCACTATTTTTCTTTGCACTCAGGATAATCCTTGAGTTTTCACGTTGTTGATTTGAAAACTTGTTTCCTCTAACTTCTCAAAAATTAGGATTTAAATTTCTAAATAAAAGCCTCGACTCCCTTTTCTATTTTCCCTTTTTTTCTTTCAAATTCGATTGCCTGAGTATGTAGTGGAATTCCTCTTTCGCGTTTTTGGGATTTTCTATTTCTGAATTTTACAAAAATCGGATAATTTACTGCTTCTCCGACAATTATCCCTTCTCCAATTTTTAGGGAAGTTATCATTGAAACAACTCGTGAATCTATTCCTTCTGAACTTTGTTGAATATGATCCAAGTCATTTGGATTTGTGACTCTAAGTATTATGTGAGTGTTACATTGGGAAAGTGCAGTTGTACTTAGATTCACTGGTCTTTGGGTAATTAAACCTAATGAAGCTCCAAACTTTCTTCCTTCTCTTGCAATTGTTTCTATTATTGGTTTTGAGATTGCTTCGCTTGCTTCAGCCTTTTCTCTTGCAAAGTTGTGCGCCTCTTCAATTAAAAGCAAAAACGGCGGAATTTTTTCCTTTCTTCTTAATGAAAAAAGCTTTTTGGCAATTATTGCAACTGCAATCTGCTTTTTTCTTTGCGAATCTATTGAACTAAAATCCAATATCAATAGTTCTCCTGGTTTAATGTCTTCATTCAAATTGGGTTTTTGAGTGTTTTTTGAAATTATTTTCTGCCTTCTTAATTCAAAAATGGCTCTTCTTAATGCATTTTTAGTTGGCTCTTTTTCAGCAGAAGACATTACTTCCTGATAAAGAGTTTTGAGTCCAAAAGGGTTTCCCTTGCCTGCTTTTTTGAGTGCGCTAAAATATGCGCTTTTGAGCGCTTCCCCCTGAACATCTCCCTTTATTCCCCTCATCCACTCAAGAAGCATTTCGGGGCTTAATTTCCTTAATGGAATTCGTATGTCTTTTGCCTCAATTATTTTTGTTCTAGGTCCGTATTTTGGATCATTTGCAAATCCAATATATTCCCCGTGAATATCAATTACTACTACTGCAACTCGACCATCTTCCATTTTTCTGTCCATTAGTTCTTCAAGTAATACGCTTGCGAGGTGTGATTTTCCTGATCCGCTCATTGCAAGTATTGCAAAATGCTTTTGGAGCAATTTGGTTAATGAGACTCTAGCATCGACATTGTGGTGCTCTATTTTTCCCAAATTCAATCCTTCATCATTAAATCCTAAAAATACGCGAAGTTTTTCATCCTCGGCGCTAACTACTTTTGATCCGGGTTTTGGCGGAAAAAGCACTCTTTCAAATTTTCCATTTTTGTAAAATCCAAGTATTTTTACCTGTGCTATAAGATAGTCCCAGGAATCAACTGGAAAAGCCTCTCTAATTTTTTTTATATCTCCAAATTCCGCAACTGCTTCAGGTTTTTGAAAATATCTGTTGAATTTGATTATTTCAGAAATGTAACCTATTGCTTCTCCTCCTTCAATTTCGGTTTGGACATACTGGCCTTTTTTTGGAAATCCTTTTTTAATTACGAAATAGTATTTAGTCGTATCCGGAGTCTCTTCATTGGAAATAATTGTTCCTGAAAAATCTTCTTCCATTTTTAATCAAACTCTGTCTTGGATATTTTGATAAATTCAATGTCTCCATCTTTTTCATCAACTACTGCATAAACTAATTCCTTTCTAACTTGAGAGCTAAAAACCAAATCTTCTTTTATTGTTTTCAAATCGAATTTTTCACTTTTTTCAAAAACCTTCACTATGCTTGAAGTTTTATCTTCCCCTGGCCGTATTCCTTTTCGGTGCAGCCTCATATAATTGTTATTTTCGATGCTTGGTCTTATTGCATAGCCTCTGTTTCTAAGCGTTCTTAAAACCTGAAATTTCAATTCAGCTTTGCTATCTGTTTTTCCTGCAAGTGCGATTAATTCGCTTTCATTAAGGTTTTCTATAATTTTATTTTGGGCAAAATATGCTGCTTCCAAAAATGAAATTTCTATTTTTCCATCGTTTTCAAATCCGCCGCCCATGCTTCGAAGTTTTTGAACTGTTTCCTTATCGGTTATTTCTATGTGGCTCTCTTTTATCCTGTGCATCAATTTACCTCTGTTTGACATTTACTTTTTCAAGTACTTTTCTTCCATCACTTGCAGCTATTTCCCTTACTACCATTGCCATTTCGGATCCGCCTGGGGTGTCGACTTTTATTGTTCCGCATCCAACAATTCTCTCGAAAAATGATTGGTGAAAGCTTGTTTCGCTGATTTTTGAATATGGGAAAATGTATTCTTTTTTGGATAATATTCCTCGGGTGTACCTTATTCCGCTATCCATTATTGTAATTCTTTCAAACTTCATTGCAATATATTTTATGAAACAGTAAATTATCCCAAGAATGGCTATTCCAATATTTCCATAAAGAAGCATTTCATTTGAGATGATTTTATTTAGAAAAACTATGCTTGCTGCTATGATGAGCAGAACAATTAGTGTTGTTTTTATTATTGCAGTATATGGTTTTGGAGTAATTATTTCTTCCATGCATTAAAGAGTGCATAAGAATATAAAAACACTTAACCTGATTCGTTTTGTATGTCTGATTTAGTTATCTACACTGATGGAGCTTGCTTTGGAAACCCTGGTCCTATGGGTATTGGTGTTGTAATCTATAAGGATGGCTTTAGGGTTGAGGAATTAAGCGAATCTCTTGGAATAGGTACAAACAATCAGGCAGAATACACTGCAATAATTCGTGCAATTGAAACTGCCCATGAACTTGGAGCAACTACTATTCACCTTAAGAGCGACAGTGAATTAGTCGTTCGTCAGTTAAACAATCAATACAAAATAAATGATCCTGAGCTTAGGCAGCTTAAAAAGAAAATCGATTCTCTTGTTGCTTCGATAAAAATAACTTTTGAGCACATACCAAGAGAAAAAAACTCTGAAGCAGACAAACTTTCAAAAGAAGGTGCAACTAGATCATCTAAAAAACTGTGATTTTAATGAAAATTTCTTATCAGGATGAACTTGGAAAATTCATGACTTTTGAGCACTCTAAATTCAAGCCTGTTTATGGCTGGTTTTGGTATAAGGAAGGTTATGCTCCAGAACTAGTTGAGTATGCATTTAAAAGTGAAAAAATTTCTGATTTATCTTCGCCAATAATTCTGGATCCATTTTGCGGAACCGGAACTTCTCTTTTATGTTCAAAGGAAAAGGGTTATTCTTCAATTGGAGTTGATGCTTCCTCTTTGGCTTGTTTTGTTTCTCATGTTAAAACCCAGGATTATTCCGAAGAAGATAGGAGCGCTGCTTTGGCATTTTTGGATAAAAAACTTCCTGGAGGCGAAAGTCTTCGATGGGATTTTGAATTATTTTCTGCAAGGGCGGCATTTCCTAAACGAAATTATAATGAGATTCTTTCTCTTAGATTAGGTATTGAACAAGAAGAATCTAAGGTTCGAGATCTTCTTCTTTTTGCTCTTCTTTCTATTTTGCCCCAGGCAAGTATAATTCAAAAAGATGGCGGAGTTTTAAAAATAAAACGAGAAAAAAGGGCTCTTCCGGCAAAAGAAATTTTTAGAAGAAAAGTAAAACAAATGGTTCGAGAGCTTGAAAAAGTTGATTATTTTGGAAACTCTCCTCAAATTTATCTTGGAGATGCACGGGCATTGGATTTAGAATCAGAATCAATTGATCTTGTTGTTACTTCTCCACCGTATTTGAACAATATTGATTATTCAAAAATTTATGGTCTTGAATTAAGTTTGCTTGAAATGAGCAAAAGCGCAGCAGAGCAAATGCGTATGCGTGCATTAAGATCCTATATTGGAAAAGACATGTCTGTTTCAGAAATGCCTCCTGAAGTTGGAGAAATAGGGGAAAAAATTCCCATTATTGGAACATACTTCAAGGATATGGAAAAAGTCATTTTTGAAATGTTTAGGGTTCTTAAAAGTGGCAGATCTGCACATATAAACGTTTCAAATTCAGTTATTCACGAAACTCATGTTTTAGTTGATGAAGTTTTTGCTGAAATGGGACAACGAATTGGTTTTTCTGATGTTGAGATTGTTGTTGGTGCAGAGCGTATTGCTGATGTAAAACCATCCAAGGTAAAAACAAGGGAAAGCATTGTGATTATGAGAAAATAACAAATCCAATTCGCTTTAATTCCCTCTTATTCCTAATCTTTACTTATGAAGGTTCAGGATGCAATTTCAAGACTCAAAGATTTATATCAAACCCCAACGCTTGGGCCAAACAATACTTTAACTCCAGAAGTTCCAATTCAAAAGATAATTGCTCTTTCCAAATATATTGGACAAAACCATGAACTTGCACTCCAAATTTGGACTTATGATGTTGCCGGGGCAAAATCCCTTGCAATTTTAATCGACGTTCCAAAAAAAGTGACTGAAAAACAGATGGATCAATGGATTAATGAAATTCACTCAAGAGAAGTTTGTGATTTGGCCTGCACTACTCTTTTTGATAAAACTGAATTTTGCTCAAAAAAGATTCTTGAGTGGGCCAAATCCGATGAAGAATTTATCAAAAGAGCTGCATTTGTTCTTATTGCATCAACTGCGACAAACAATAAAGATGAAAAAGATTCAAAATTTTTAGAATA
>CAZPWA010000041.1:0-1412 GCA_964590665.1 Microcaldota archaeon | reverse complement strand
TACTTTCTTTCAAGCAGCAACAAGCGTTCCTGTTGAAAGATCATCTCGTCCTTTTACAACAATAAAACCTAATCGGGCAGTTGCTTATGTTGAAGTTGAATGTGTTGATAAGGAATTCAATAAGCAGTGTAATCCTCGAAGCGGCTATTGTGTAAATCATCGGCGGTTTGTTTCAGTTGAACTTTTGGATGTAGCTGGTTTAGTTCCTGGGGCGCATGAAGGAAAAGGCTTAGGAAACAAATTTTTGGATGATTTAAGACAGGCAGACGTTTTAGTTCACGTTGTTGATGCATCCGGTTCAACAAACGAAGTTGGAGAAAAAGTTCCAACTGGTTCATATGATCCAGTTAATGATGTATTGTTTTTAGAGCAGGAATTGGATTATTGGATTAAGGGAATTTTAGATAAAAACTGGGACAAACTTTCAAGAGAATCCCGATTAATGAAAAAGAAAACTGATGAAATAATTGCCGAGCAATTTAGCGGCTTAGGAATGGGAAGAGATATTGTTTCTAGAGTTTTAAAGGAACTTAAATTGGAAGATAAGGTTATTGCAACTTGGAGCGAAGAAGAAAAACTTGCTTTAGGAAAAACCTTAAGAAAAATCGGAAAGCCCATGATTATTGCGGCAAACAAGTGTGATCTTTCAACTGGGTGGGATAACTACCAGAAATTGAAGGCACGATTTCCTCATTATTTAATCATTCCCTGCTCTGCAGAAGCAGAAATTACCCTAAAAGGCGCTGCAAAAGCAAACATGATCGAATACATCCCAGGAGATAAAACATTTACTGTAAAAGCGCAATTAAACGATCAACAAAAATCAGCCCTTGATATTATGGCTAAAGTTTGCCAGAAGTATGATGGAACTGGAATTCAAAGATGCCTAAATGCAGCTGTCTTTGATTTTCTTCACTATATTGCAATTTTCCCTGGTGGGGGAAATTTGGTTGATGCTCAAGGAAGAACTCTTCCTGATTGCTTTTTGATGCCTCCAAAAACAACCGCACTTGACTTTGCATTTAAATTACACAGCGATATCGGAAATGGTTTTATTGGGGCTGTTGATTATAAAACAAAACAAAAAGTCGGTAAAGAACATCAACTTAAACATCGTGATGTACTAGAAATTCTCTTTAAAAAACCATAACTACAAATTTTCTTTACTGTTATTTTTTGTTGATTACTATGAGTTTTACTCCTGCTACTCCAAAGCAACTTCGTCCAAATGAAAAGCTTCTTTCTGCACGGGAATTTTTTACTTTACGCGCTGCCCTTGATGCATACCACGAATCGTTTTTTAATGGAAACTTGCCCCACTTCCCTTCTTTTGCAGCAGGTTTTTCTGTTAATGGCGGAACTTTTGTAATTAGGGGTTCTCTTGCAGGACAGAATCCAAAAGCTGCTGATTT
>CAZPWA010000040.1:0-8678 GCA_964590665.1 Microcaldota archaeon | reverse complement strand
AAAAAACCAACGCAACAAAAGTAAATGATGGCAAGAATTCTCATGATTGTTGCTCAAAACGGCTTTAGAGACGAAGAGCTTTTAGTTCCAAAAGCTATTTTTGAAAGAGCAGGGCATCAAGTAAAAACTGCAAGCATCCTAAGAAGCAAGGCAAGCGGATCCAAAGGGGCATTGATCAATGTCGATTTTGGAATAAGCGAATTGAATCCGGATTTTTTTGATGCAGTAATTGTTGTAGGGGGACCTGATTCGCCGACTCTTGCAAGCAATCCTCAAGTAATTAAATTCATAGAAAAAGCAAATTCGATGAAAAAAATAATGGGAGCCATTTGTTTAGGCCCAATGACACTTGCAAACGCAGGAGTATTAGCTGGAAAAAACGCAACAGTTTTTCCAGATATTAAAGGGATTAGGGCAATAAGAGAAAATGGAGGAATCTATTTTGATAAAAAAGTAATTGAGGATGAATTAGTGATAACTGCAAATGGACCAGAAGCTGCAGAAGAATTTGCAAAAGCAATATTAAACAAACTAAAGAAATAAGAAACAGGGAATTTCATGATCACAATAAAGCACGACGGATGTATTTTGTGTGTTGGATGCTCATCAGTTTGTCCAACAAATGCAATAGAAGTAATAGGGACACGGATGGAGCATTTTGCAGATAAATGCATAGATTGCGCACTATGCGTCAAAGCGTGCCCGGCAAATGTAATTGAAATGTATAAAGGAATTAAAGATTACAAAAATCTGCCAAAGGAAGCTAAATTTATATAGGCGAAAATCATGAAATACGATTTTGATGCAATAGTTATTGGCGCAGGGCCTGCAGGATCCACATTTGCAAGAATTGCAAGTGAAGGGGGCATGAACGTATTAGTGATAGATAAAAGAAAAGAGATTGGAAACCCGGTTCGATGCGGAGAGGCACTAGGTTTTAGCGAAGTAGTTAGAGAAGACTTAGAATTGCCAAAACACTGTTTTTCAACAATAATTGAAGGAGCAAAATTAGTTGCGCCAAATGGAAAATCAATAGTTTGGAAAGGAGATGGAACCAAAGGATACATGTTAGAAAGAAAATTTTTCGATAAGTGGCTAAGTGAAATGGCAGTTGAAAAAGGAGCCACAGTCAAATCATACACAAGAGCAGTTGAAGTAACAAAAGATGAAAAAGGAAAATTCAACGGAGTTAAAATAACGCACGGCGGAAGAGACATTCACCAAGTAACTGCTCCATTAATTGTTTCAGCCGAAGGAATGGAATCACTAATGGCAAGAAACATGGGATTCAAAACAGTTCACTCATTATACGATGTTGATACCTGCTACGAATATGAAATGCGTCCATACGATCATGAAAATTTAATTGAATTGTATTTTGGAAACAAAATTGCGCCACGGGGATATGTCTGGATTTTTCCAAAAGCAAATAGAAAAGCAAATGTCGGAATTGGAATTGGCGCAAACATAACAAACGCAACAAAAAGAGGAGGAGTAGTTGGAGCCGATCCAAAAATTCTTTTGGATGAATTCAACAAAAACCATGAAAAACTCAAAGACGCGTCCACTCTTTTGGATTTTGGCGGAGTTATTTCAGTTGGAGCCCCGATTAATGAATTTGTAAAAGACAATGCAATGGTTGTTGGAACTGCTGCAAAACAAGTTGATCCTATCCATGGAGGCGGAATAGCGCTTGCAATGGGCGCGGGAGTTATGGCGGCAAAAACAGCACTAAAAGCTCATGCAAAAAAAGATTACTCAAGGGAAACCCTCTTTGAATATGAAAAAGAATGGAGAAGCAACGAAGGAAAAATCTGCGCAGATAGATTATTATTAAGAAAAACAATGGAAAAATTAACAGATGATGATTTGAATCATATATTCAACCAAGTCAATCCTCCAGAACTCAAAAACCTGATGGAGGGGAAATTTGCTCCAGTGGTTGCAAAAGTCTTGGCGACAAGGCCGCAATTATTAGGAGTTTTGAGCGCATTGATTGGGAAATAAGGTGGAAAAATGGAAGATTTTCAAAAAGCACAAGATGAAATAAAGGAATTTGTAAAAACCAAAATTGGAAATAAGACATACATGCTCTCAATACTTGTTGATGAAGAAAGCGCAAAAGAGGCAAATTCAGTTAGAGAAATAAGAATCATATACGACTCTAATTTGAATCCGCAAAAGCAAACATTCAACGAAGTAAATAGTTTTGTCGTTGCATTAGATCAACTGGCAAGAAACATAAGAAGCCAGATTGTTCCAAGAATGCCAAGAATCGAAATCAAGTAAGGAGGTCATGTTTATGAGCGAAGATTACCAAAAAATTGAAAAGGAAATAAAGGAATTTATGGACAAAAAACTCGAAGGAAAAAACTTCATATACACCGTTTCATTTACCCAAAACCAGAAAGACAAGGTGGAGTATAGAGTATTTTTCAATACAAACACGGATCCTGCCAAAAAACCATACGGAGAAGTGTATCCGCTAATATATGTAACAATGCAGCTCTTTGATGAAATAGGACGAAAGTTTTTCCCGCCTATGAGAAGCGCAGGAGAGCAGAAAAAATAACCAAAATTTCTTTTTTTATAACACTCTATTTATCTCGTTTATATTTTTTATCATGCAAAACTAATTATGGACGAATTCACAAGCGAAGAGGCATCACTACTTAGGCCATATGTCACAAATTTAGACAAATCAATTTTTGTTTTAACAAACCTCCCGGAAGTGGTAAAGGGAGCGCTTTTTTCAAGATATTCAAGAACAACAAAATCACTTAGGAGAGTTTTGCTCGATGAATTTATGCTTTCAAGTGAACTTGGAGTAAATGAGATTTTTGGAGGAGCAAAGGATCACTCAACAAAACAGAGCACAATTCAAACAAAAAAGGCAGAGGAGTTTTATGATAGAGTTTTGGTCGGCTATGGAGATGATTCAGTTGCAGAACTAGCAGGAGCGCACATTGCAATTGAAGATGTCTCAATTTTGGCAACAAAAACACTCCAGGATGCACGGCTTGGTCTCTCGCCGCTTGAAAAATCAACAAGATATGTATATTTTGACAATAAAGAATCAGATGGAAACTGGAGATATTACAAAGATAAAGAGGTCATGGCAAGTGAATTTGCAGATGAGTATGTCAAAACATGTGATTTCGCATTTGAAACATATGCAAACTTAATCCCAAAAATTTCCAAATTCATTTTGGAAAAAGAACCAAGGCCAGAAGGAGTCAGTGAAAGGGCTTATGCCTCCACTTTGAGGGCAAAAACCTGCGACATTTTAAGAGGACTCTTGCCGGCAGCAACACTCACCAACATGGGATTTTTTGGAGATGGACGGGCATACGAATATTTGATCACAAAACTATATTCATCAGAATTAGAGGAATTTAGAGGAGTTGGAAAAACAATGCAGGAGGAATTGTCAAAAGTCATTCCTTCTTTTGTAAAAAGGGCAAATGACAAGCATGGACAATCGATGCAGCAATATTGGAAGAGCAATCTTGATGCAGTGGACGCATTTGCATGTCCGATAAATGAGCACTCTGGCGAAGCGGGAGTGTTTTTGGTTGAAAGTGAAACAGAGGATCATTCCATAGAGAAGTTAGTGAAATACATTCTATTTAGCCAGATGAATTCTTCAATTAGTAAAATAAATGAAAAAATCGGCAAGATGAATAGGGAAGAAAAACTACAAATAATCAATTCATATGTTGGGGAAAGGCAAAATAGGCGCCAAAAACCATCAAGAGCATTTGAACATGTGAATTATACATTTGAAATAGTTGCAAATTACGGAGCATACAGGGATCTTCACAGGCATAGAATATTGACACAACAAAGGCAACTTTTAACCCCGTATTTAGGATATAAAATGCCAAAGGAGATTGTCGAAGCAGGTTTTGAATCAGAATTCAAAGAGGTCATGAAAAAAGCCAGAGAAACTTTTGAATCAATGTATTCGAAATATCCAAATCAGGCACAATATGTTGTTCCTCTTGCATACAATATCAGATGGTACATGAATTTGAATTTAAGAGAAGCATACCACTTGATCGAATTAAGAAGCGCAATGCAGGGGCATATTGACTATAGGGAAATAGTGCAGAAGATGTTTGGGCAAATTGAAAAAGTTCATCCCAATTTGGCCAAGGGAATGAAATTTGTCGACATGAAAGAATACGCACTTGAAAGGCTGGAAGCCGAAAAAAGAATAGATAAAAAGATGGAAGAGTTGGGCGAAAAATACAAAAATAGCATTTAAATACACCAACTAACACATAAATCCATATGCAGACCTTCCAAAAACCAGCAGTCGGAGTAAGAACAACACAATTGCAAACATTCAAAGAAGAATTAAGACGAAGCGGATTTGTTGAAAAAACAGAACCAAAAAGAGAAGTTGGGTCAGAAGTAATGCTCCACGTAGATGCAATCACAGACCCAAAAATATTTGTAAAAGAAGCTCCGGACTCTAAAAGTAAAAAGGTACGATGGAGCGCAGAAGTCAGAATATACGAAAGAATAGGTGGGGGGATATCCGAAGAAGCAGTCACAGAAATTAGTAGCTGGGCAAAATCAAATGTTTATGAAGTAGGAATGACACTTGCAATCGCATTTCCAAATAAGAGCATTGGGGTAATTGATCCTCAAAGGATTGCTTGGCCAACAAACATAAATCCAAAAAAAGATGCCAAGCACTATAGGGATGCGCCGGAATTTGAAACAGTAAAGATAGTAACTGTGGAAGGAGTAAATAGGGCAATAGAGCAAGTTCAGATAGCAGAAGTAATTGCCGCAACAATAGGAGTTGCAAGCAGAGGACAAATAGGAGCGTATTGTGAAGCAGATGCAGCAGTTAAAGAAATCCTAAATACCCAGAAAGTATTTGCAATGGCAGGAGCACGAGAAATGCAAACAAGACAATTTGCAATAGGACTATTAGACGGAGTGATAGTAGAATTGCAAAAAACACAAGAAGCAGTTTTGAGTATTGCCAGAAAGCTTGCAGAAAACCAGGAATTGAGAACAATTATGGACAGATTTGTCCAGGATAGAAGCCAAAGTGAATAAATTCTTTCTTTTTACAATCTAATTGATGAAAATATACATTATAGGTTCTAGCGGGCGCCTTGGAAGCGAAGTTTTCAAATTAATCCCTGAAGCAATTCCAATAACAAGAAGCACCAAGGGGCTAGAAAACGAAATAGTTTGTGATTTTTCAGAAGCATCGCTAAAAGAAATCCTAAAAGATGCAGAATGTATTTTGCACCTTGCAGGATCAGTAGATATGGAAAATAAGAAAGAATTGTGGAACACGAATTTTGAACTTACAAAAAGAATAGTCGATTCATCCCCCAAACGATGCAGAATCGTGTATGCGAGTTCGATTTCAGTTTATGGAAAAAAACCCAAAACAAAACCAATTACAGAAGAAACAGTTGTGAATCCAGATTCAGAGTATTCCCGAACAAAATTTCTTTCTGAAGAATATATTCGAAAAAACAGACCAAATCACGTGATACTTAGAATAGGGACGCTTTATGGGCCGAAGTTTGCAGACTATTTTGCAGTAATAAAAAGAATTAAGGAAGGAAAAATGCAGATTGTCGGAAAAGGAGATAATGTTCTGCCTTTTGTGCATGTTGAAGATGTTGCAAAAGCAATAGTGAATTCAGTTAGATCAGAAGCGGGAACATATAATATAGCGGGGGAAAATGGGTCCCAAAACCAAATATATCAGATAGTTGCAAGGGAAATGAATGTTGCGGCACCTAAAAGAAAGATACCTAAATTTGCAGCGATTGCAGCATATAAAGTTACTAAACTCTTAGGGAAAAAAACCTCGATAAAGGAAGAGCACATACAAATACTTGCAAGCGACCGTCCTTTTGACTGTAAAAAGGCAAAAAAAGAATTGAAATTTAACCCCAGGGCAATTGAAAAGGGAGTAATTGAAATGTGTCAATTATACAAAAAACATGAAACTCAAGGGGATTTATAAAACTTAAAGAAGAGAGAAAACCATGAAAAGGATATTGCTCTCTATTTTGATAGTCATGAGTGTTGTCTTTAGCGCAACTATGGATCACACATACATGCAAACAATAAATGAAAAAGGAGATTCGTTTTTTACAAGAATAACTAGAGGGGAAGTTTTTCCAGAGGGAAGTAACACAAGCGCAATAGAGCAGATATGCCAAGAAGGAGTAATTGCAAAATGCAAGGTGAATCAGAGTAGCCAAACTACGCAAATAGATATCACGCTCAAGGAAAAAGAAGGATATTACACAATAAGCACAGATTATGGATTCCCATTCATCACGCATGTTGTAAAGATTGAAAGAATCCCAACAGATAAAATAAGCGAACAAATGATAGAAATACTAAAACAAAGTGGATTCACAAAAAGAATACAGCCTGCCTCAGCAGTGGATTTGCTTGCAGATAATAAAGAAAGTGCACGCGCACTAAAAAGTTTCCAGGCAAACATACAATATGAGATTAAAGTGCCAGGACTGATAAATGAAGCAACTTTTGCAGAGCAAAGAATAAATTTTGAAGGAGAAAAAGTAACAATTGATTTCACCAAGCTTCTGGAAAAACAAGGAGAACTAAAAATAGTAAGCAGTGAAATGAACTGGGCATACATAAGCGCAGCAGTTGCAGTTTTGGTAATAGTTGCATTTGGAGCAAGTTTTATTTTTGATAAAAAAGTTCAAATGCAAAAACAAAATGAAAAAAAATCTAAAAAATAATTTTGCTTTTTTTAGTAAAAATTTTTTCAAAAAAGGCATTTTTGGGCGATTTTGGGGAATATGTTTTTAAATCTATTTTTTAACAAATAATGTGAAGATAAAAATGTCTCACAAACTTGAACACATACACATGACCGTAAACGCAAAGATAAGTCCGAATTTTAAGGCATTGCCTAAGGATGAAGCACAGCGTTTTGTAAATGATTTGATGAAAGCAATCAAGATGAAACCTCTTGGCCCATTAAACTGGGCAGATGCAGAAGACTTGGATTTCCCAGGACAGAGCTTTGTTCAAATGATTACAACAAGCCACTGTTCTATCCACTACTTCACAGACAAAGAGGGAACAAACGAAATTCACTTCGATTTGTACTCCTGTAGATGCTTTGATGTCAAAAAGGTCATTGAGCTTCTAGATAAGAAGTTTGGATTAGTCTCATGGCACGGTATATTATACCAAAGGGCAACCGATCAGGCACCAGAAGTGCAGATGATTGGAAGTGAAAACAGCCAAATGGTTGTTGCAAAGAATCATTCATACACAAGATGTTAAATAAAAAATAACATCTAATTTTTCTATTTTTAATTTTCTATTTTTTTCTTAGCGCAAGCTAAATCAAAATTAGGAAGAAAGTCGGCAGAAATAGAATAAATATTAACCAAAATAAAGAAGAATAAGGAAAAAATTAATCTCTTTTTAGAATGTGGACTACGGAAGTTGCACCAGATCCGCCCACATTATGAGTTAAACCAACATGAGCATCCTTGATTTGCCTTCCTTCTGCTTCGCCTCTAAGCTGCCAAACTGCCTCAACAGCCTGCTTGACTCCAGTAGCACCAACAGGATGGCCGCATGCTTTTAAGCCGCCCGAAGTATTGATTGGAATTTCGCCGCTTAATGAAGTTAAGCCTTCAAGAGCAGCAAAGCCTCCTTTCCCTTTTTTAAAGAAGCCTAAATCTTCAGTTGCCATAATTTCAGCAATTGTGAAGCAATCATGAACTTCTGCAAATTGCATGTCTTTTGGTTTAAGGTTTGCAGTTTTGTAGGCTTTTTCAGAAGCAACTTTAGTTGCATTTAAGCCCGTTAAGGAAGATCGGGAGTGAAGTGCGATAGTGTCGCTTGCCTGGGCAGAAGCAAGAACCTCAACCGGTTTCTTTTTGAAACTGTGTGCCATATCCAACGGAGCAAGAATAACAGCTGCTGCACCATCAGTAATTGGAGAGCAGTCAAAAACACCTAAAGGATCTGCAATTAGTTTTGAATTCATTACAGTTTCCATAGTTATTTCTCTTGGAAATTGTGCATATTTGTTCTTTGCACCGTTTTTATGGTTTTTAACGGCAACAGAAGCCATCATTTCCTTGGTTGTTCCAAAATCTTTCATGTGGCATCTTGCCATGAGGGCATAAATTGCAGGAAAAGTTGCACCAAAGAATAGTTCCCATTCCTGATCTCCTGCTCCACCTAAAATATCAGAAACGGCATTTACCCCTAAATCAGTCATTTTTTCAACGCCACCAACGACAACAAGGTCGTGGTAACCTGATGCGACAGCCATAATTCCCTGCCTAAGTGCAAGAGAACCGGATGCGCAAGCGCCTTCTACACGGGTAATTGGAATTGGATTTAATCCCATATGATCTGCAAGAAGTCCTCCAATGTGCTCCTGACCAATTAATCGGCCAGATGCCATAGTTCCAACATAGCCTGCATCAATTTTATCCCCGTGAATTCCTGCATCCTCGAGGGCTTTTGTACCGGCTTCAACGACCATTTCACGAAAACCATGTTCCCAGTGTTCGCCAAATTTTGTCATTCCTGCGCCAATAAGTGCAACTTTTCTCATAAATAATACACCTAAGTAGATTTACTAAAAATACTTGTGGAAAGCGATTTATAAAGAAATGGGGTTT
>CAZPWA010000039.1:0-9845 GCA_964590665.1 Microcaldota archaeon | reverse complement strand
TTTTTTGTAAAGGCTTTTGGCAATTTTATTATCGCTAAATACCCTCAGATAGATATTTTTAGGCTTGAATTTTAAAATAGCCATTTTAATTATAGACCTAAGAAGAAATTCTCCAAGACCCTTGCCACGATAGTTTTTTGAAATTGCAAGACCCAAGTGAACGTTGTTTTTTTCTTTCCACCTATCACGTATTGCCTGAGCATTTCCGACAAGTTGTTTTGAATCAAATGCACTTAGACACAATTCAGTTCCATTTGAAATATTTTTGAGACGCTCTTTGAGCCAAACTTTCTCTTGCTTAAGAGAAGGAATTTCATCAATCAAAAGAAAACCATCTTCTTCAATTATTTGAGAAATAAACTCCAAATACACTTTTGCAGAATCTTTTTTATTTGGAGAACGAATGACTAAATTCCCAAAGCGCATTATTTTTTATCAAAAGCCAGATATATAAAAGCAGTAGAAAAAGAAACAAATTTATTTTTAGATACAGATAGCTGCATATGACAAAAACTTTTATCTTCGATTTGGATGGAACAATCTATAGAGGTGGAAAACCAATCGAAGGAGTAATTGATGCAATTGAAGAAATAAAAGGAATGGGTTTTGAAGTTTTTTTCATGACCAATTCTGCAACTAAAAGCAGAATTGAAACAGCATTAAAACTCTCTAAAATGGGACTAGATGCAACTAGCGAACAGGTTTATTGCGGCTCATATATTCTTGCCAAATTCATAAAAAACACTTTTTCAGAAAAAAATGCATATGTAATAGGAGAGAAAGGAATTGAAGATGAATTTGAAAAGGCAGGAATAAAAATTACAGAAGATGCTCCAATAGTTGCAGTTGGACTTGATCGAAAATTAACTTATGATAAATTGGCTCATGCGCACAAACTAATTTGCAAAGGCGCAAAATTTGTTGCATCAAATGGAGATGTTAGTTTTCCAGTTGAAGAAGGAAGTCTTCCAGGAGCAGGATCAATTGTAAAGGCGCTTGAGTATTCAAGTGGAATAAAGGCGCAAATAGTTGGAAAACCGGATAAATTTGGAATGGAGCTAATTGAAAAGGAAAATAAAATCAAAAGAGAAGAAATTGTATTTGTCGGAGACAGAGTCGATACAGACATGGTTTTTGCCAAAAATTCAGGAGTAAAATCGATTTTTGTTTTAAGCGGAATATCAAAAAAAGAGGAGTTAGGAGATTTGAAACCCGATTTAATTCTCAGTTCAGTTGCACAAATTCCGCAAAATATTAAAAAAATTATTTGAAAAAAGTGTTTATTGCTCCGGCAACATGCTCTCCCTCGCTTTTTGTTGCTTTTGTTTCATCAGTAGAATAGATACGAAATCTAGTTGAGTCTTTAAGGTGAGCACGCAAAAAGACATCCAAAGAAGGAGAATTGGTTGAAAAAGAAGTAACCGCATTTGCAACAAAGAGGCAATTTATAGCACCGACTAAATCAATAAGTGCTTTTGGAGGCTTCTCATCCTTAACCGACACAAAATCGCCGTCAGTAAGCAAAACAACATACCGCTCATAATCAGAAAGAGGATAGCGAAGATCTAGAATTCGCCTGCATTCAAGCAAACCTTTTCGCATATCCGTAGATCCTTCAGAAGAAACAGTGAAAAAATCATTACGATCAACTTCTCGCGCACCTGAATCAAAATGGACAAAAAACTCTTCAGATTTTCCATAAAATTTTCCAAGAAGAGTAGAGGTGAAATGTGCAACCATCTTAAAATATTTCAAAACAGGTTCAGTGGAGCCAGAATGATCCAAAACATAGCCAACAGCCAGTTTTGAAGTTGGTTTTGGAACTGCTTCAGGAAATCGATATCTAAAATCCTCGTTTCTTGGAATGACAAGCGGTGAAGAGGGGTTATAAGAGCCACTTGCAATTGAGCGCGCAAGTGCATTTCTAAATGAGCGCTTGAAAGTTCGAAGACCTTTTGGCCCATTTCGCGAAATTGCAGTATATCTTTTGCCAGTTGCATCCAAAGAACTAGATGGATGAAGATCACGTAAATTAGGCAAATTTAGTTTTTCAATTAAATAATCTGCAAGTTCATCAGGAGTAAATGAAACACTGCGAAATGCGGGTTGCTCCGAATCGACCTGAGCCCCATCCCCTTTTGAGCCATCGCCCATCCCAACTCCACCCATCTTCTTTTCACCAAAAACAAAGCGGGGAATATCAATTGAATCGATAGGAACTTCAAGATTTTTCCCAGGGGGACTTGGAATTGGAACGGAATTTCGTTGTATGTATTTGTCAAGTCCAGATTTTCTTAGAGCATCTAATTTTTTATTAAAGCGATCAACATCGGAAGCAATCTTTAGAGCCATAGAATAGAAATTGTAGAAAAAGGTTTATAATGAAAGTAACAAAACTATGATTCGTCAAGTAAATCTTTCAAAGTGTCACTTGGGCCGCTTTGCTCAAATATTTCCTCAACTGAAGAATCAGAAGAAGAATGGGTTGATGAAAAAATAGAGTCGGTGGGGCTTGTTAAATTAGACTGAGTGTAGTTTGTCGACTGGGAAAGAGAAGTTTTAGGTTCGGATTTAGATTCGACAATTGAAAAATTTATTTGAATTGTCGCAGAACACTTGGGGCACTTTCCCGCAAAACTCAATTCCTTTAAGTCCATATCAGAATTAACAGCGAGATTTGCTTCAAATGAGCAGTTGGAGCATTTTACATGCTTATTTAGGGAGGTCATAAACTGAAAATGGAGATAAGATTTAAATTTCTGACACAAAAAACCCACTAAAACGTATTATTTATAACAATTACCCAACAAAGTCAAATATTGATGAAAATCAGATCAAAAACCCAAACATTACTAGTTAGACCAGAGGAATTTTCAAGAAGAAAGATGGAATTTGAAAAACTTCAAAAAATTCCACCAATCAAAATAGGAGAACTTTTTGAAAAGGCAAAAATGACACATTTGCCCGCACATAAAATAAGAGATGCGATTTTGCAAATGCTAGACATAACGGAAGTCCAAGTCAACGGAGGCTTTGGATCTTCATTTGACAGCATAAGAAACATAGGACAGATCATAAGAAAAACAAAAACTCAAATCACATTGCACGAAACACAAAGAATGATTTTTGATGTTTTAAGATTTTTAGGAAGAGAATGTTATTTTGCTTATGAGCAAACAGCAGATGAAACAACCGTAAGGATCGTTCCAGCAGTCATAACTATTGAAAGGGAACCTCAAATAATCAAACTTAATGATGAGGAAATAGACCCAAGGAGGACCTACGTAGAAGTTTTAGATGATTACTCTCTCAAGGCAGTCGAATTGATGCTCGAAGCAAAGGCAACAGTAGATGAAGCACTCCAATACAGGGCAGAAAATAGCCAAAAACAAGAAGAAGCCAAAATGAGAAGAGCAAAAGATGACTTATTTAGGCTTCAGATGAGGCAAGCAGGAAGAATGATTGCAGCTTCAGAAAAACTTTGGCCCCACACACAAAGAAGATTGGATTTTGATAGATATGGAGTAAAACAAGGGGAAATAATGGGCATTAGCAGAATAATTGAGCATATGGAAGCGGCACATCTTATAGATATCGATGTTTTTGAGGGAGTAATTACAGATTCAGAAGCGTTTGATCAGCAAGAGATTAGGAAAATAGTTAGGATGTCCAGAGAGTTATTTACAAGGGCAAGCAAAGAACCAGTAGATATTAAATTAGAGATAAACTAGATCGACATTCATACAAGTATACGCTTCTCGCTAATTACTTCATCCATTTTTTGATCATGAGACTCGTTTGGAATTTTTTCAACTATTTGAAAATCAAAACAAATTCCTATTTTATAAGATGATGTACTTTTGAGAAATCTATCATAGTAGCCTTTTCCATATCCCAAGCGATGCAAATGCAAATCAAAAGCAAGTCCAGGAACGACAACCAGATCGGGATCAACTAGAGAAACTTTCGAAGTGGGTTCTAAAATCCCGAATTTTCCCTTTTTCATCTTTGAAAAAGATTCGAATTTATGAAAACTAAGATTCTCAGAAATGTCCAAAACAGGAAGGAAAACATTTTTTCCAAGTTTTAAAGATTCTTCAATAATAAAGGTTGTTGAAACCTCGCTTCCAATTGAAAAGTAGAGGAAAATGGAGTTTGAATCAAGAAATTTAGGGTGCTTAAGAATTCTTTTTGAAATTTTTTCACTATGGTGTGCAATATCTTCAAGCAATAGAGAATTGCGCTTGGAAAGGATTTTCGATCTTAATGAAGATTTTGTAAAAGACACAAAATAGAATAAAGCAGGAAGAATAAAAAAAGAATCGAAAAAAGAACATTATGGCAAATGATGAAGAAAACAGAGAAATAGCTAATTTTCTTTTCGAAGTGGGCAACCTTAAAAGAATAAAAAGAAGCGGCTGGTGGCTTGCCCAAATTAAAGACCCTGAGAGCGTTGCAGAACATAGTCATAGGTGTTCCGTAGTTGCATTAATTATTGCGAAGATGGAGGAAATGAGTGATGAAGAATGCTGCAAAATAGGTGCAGCTGCTGCCGTGCATGATTTGCACGAAACAAGAATATTGGACCTAAACAAGGTATCTGCAAGATATGTAGAAATAACAGAAGAAAAAACAGTGGAAGTAGAAAAAGAGCAACGAGAAAAGATGCCCCAAAAAGTAAAAAAATTATTTGAAAAACTTCTTCAATTATCGGAGAAAGAGAAAACAATCCTAAAGGATGCGGATTATTTGGAGTGTGCGATACAGGCAAAAGAATATCTAGATATTGGATACTCTGATGCGCAGGAATGGATAGATAGCGTCCAAAAAAGACTTAAGACAAAGAGTGCAAAAAAGATTTTAGAGGAGATAAAAAAAGGGAAAGCGAATAAATGGTTTGAAAACTTAAAAAAATTTAGAGACTAATCTTCTTTGGAAACAAATTGAAGTATTTTTTGTGCCATGGCAGAGGGATCTTCCCTGTGAGGAAAATGTCCAGACATTGGAATTGTTTCGCTTGAAAAACCATTTTCAGGTTTTCCATAAAGATTCATTGCACAAAGCAATGTTAGTGTTCCGCAAACAAAAACATCATGTTGTGCATAAACAGCCCTCACTTTTCCAAGAGAAGAAGAAGGACTCAATTTTAAATCACACATTGCCTTAAGAGCAGTTGCGCTAAGAAGCATATCTCCAGAAAGAGCTTCAGTTGTAAATTCATAAAAAGTTCTAGCAGCAGCTTTGGTTCCGCCATCCAAAATAATCAGAAGTGGACCAGCAAATTTAAACACACCAAGCATAAAGCGCATTGAAAATTCAGTGGCTCTCCGATGAAAATCTGATTGGGTTTCTTCAAATCTATCCAAAAAGTAATTAGTAGCATTTGCAAGAAGTCTAGTTGCAAAAGAACCAAATTTTTGAATAGGGTTTCTTGAAGGCAAAGTATTTCTAGGATCAGCCTTAACTCCTGCAATTTCATAAACTCCGGAAATTGGAGTTTTACGATCGGTAGATCCTGAAGATAAGTAATGAGCAACAACTGCCCCGCCCATGCTGTGTCCAACTAAAAGAGAGGGACCATCAACACTAGCGCACGCATCATTAACGCTTTTTGCACATCGATCAAAGAAATTGCGTGAATTCAAACCTGGAGAATCGGCAAAGGTTGGAAGACTAACGGCAACAACTTTTTGATTAGGAGACAAATCTTTAATTTTTGCGGCCAATCCATCCCATTCACTAGCTTTGCAGTTCCAGCCATGAACGAAAACCAAGGCAGGTTTATCCTGACCATCAGTCCGGGAGGTAAAATCTCGAGGAGTAGTAACTGGAGGCTTAGCAGGAGCTAAAGATCTAAAATGTTTAACCATGAAATATAATTTACAGCAACATAATTTAAAAGTTACCATAAAAGGAAAAAAATGAAAAGCAGATGTAATTTAAGCATATCCCGCCTTAGTTATGTTAAGATTTTGAATGGGAGTACAAGAAAAACTAAAAGAATTAGAAGACGAATTGGGAAGAACCCAAAAAAACAAGGCAACCGAATTTCACATTGGAATCCTTAAATCAAAGATAGCGCAGCTTAGGCGGGAATTGATTTCGCCTAAAAAACACGGCGCAGGTGGTGGAGGATTCGACGTTAAAAAATCAGGAGATGCCACAGTTGCCATGATTGGTCTTCCAAGTGTTGGTAAAAGTACTCTTATGACCAAATTAACTAATGCAATAACAAAGACTGCCGCATATGCATTCACAACACTCAAATGTATCCCTGGAATCATGGAGTATAATGATACAAAAATCCAGGTTTTGGATCTTCCGGGAATCATTGAAGGCGCTAAAGATGGTCGAGGTCGGGGAAGAGAAGTTATTGCAGTTGCAAGAAATGCAGATTTAATTTTGATCATGCTTGAAGCTAATCACCCAAATCAAAGAAAAATAATCGAAAGTGAATTATACGGATTTGGAATACGAATTAATCAAAAACCTCCGCGAGTTAGCCTTGCAAGAACAGCAAAAGGAGGAGTTACAATAAACCACACCGTTCCATTAACCAAAATTTCTGAAAAAGAAGTTTTTGCAGCACTAAGTTCATATAGCATCTACAATGCAAATGTAATATTTCACCAGGACATCACAATTGATGAATTTATAGATGTAATTGAAGGAAATAGGGCATATACAACAGCTCTGTATGTTTTAACCAAAGTAGATCTTGTTCCAAAACTTCCAGAATTACCATTTGCATATGTGCCAATTTCAGCAGAGAATAAAGAATCATTAGACGCTTTGAAAAAAGAAATATTTAGAAAATTGGATCTAATTAGAATTAACACAAAAAGAAAAGGAGAAGAAGTTGATTTGGAAGAACCGATGATAGTTAGAAGAGGAATTAGTGTCGCAGAAGTGTGTGAGAAATTACACAGAGATTTGAAAAAAGAATTCAGATACGCCCTCGTTTGGGGTAAAAGCGTTAAGCACCAACCTCAACGAGTCGGATTAGATCATGTTTTAGAAGATCGGGATATTGTTCAAGTTATAAAAAGATAAAAAAATCAATTTCAAAACGAGAATAGTTTTAATTGTTGATTGCGAATTAGGCATACCTAACTAGATTAAAGGAGGTCAAATTATGAGTTTTGAAAAAAGAGTAGCAATAGATTTTGCAAAAGTAAAGCCATCAGTAATGAAAATGAATGGAATTAGCGAAACGACAATGCTCGAGCATTTCAAATTGTACAACGGATACGTTAACAAATACAACGAATGCATGGAAAAAACACTTGCGATGGGTGTTGACTCGCTTAAGGCAGGACAAATTACCTACAGCGACATAAGATCACTTAAAATGGGACTTGCTTTCGCCTACGGCGGAATGATTAATCATGAAGTTTATTTTGCAAATTTAGGAGGAAATGGAGGAAAACCAGCAGGAAAATTACTCGCACAAATAGAGAAAGACTTTGGATCTTTTGAAAGATTTGAAGCAGAATTTCGTGGAACTGCAATGGCAGCAAGAGGATGGGCGTTTTTGGTTTGGGCACATGATACAAAAAGGTTGATGATTTCAATAGGCGATGATCAATCAACATTCCCGATGCACAACTCGCACTTGCTTTTGGCATGTGATGTATATGAACACGCATACTACTTGGACTACAAAACAGCAAGAGCAGGGTATTTAGATACTTTCTTCAAAAACATAGATTGGAAAGATGTCGAAATGAGATTCGACAACTCAATAAAACATTAATAGGTGAAAATAAAATGGGAGAAAATTGTTGTAGTACAAAAGGAGCAGAAAAAGGACATTGCTCCGAAGAAGAAATGAAAAAGAAATGCATGATGAAAGGCATAGGACTTCTATTGCTTAGATTGTCGATGGTGTTTTTCGTCTTGGCAGGATGGATGAAAATAACCAATATTTCGGCAACAGCAGGTTTCCTCGGAACAATCGGAATTCCAGCCCCCGAGTTGATGGCATGGGTTTTAGCGATTGTTGAATTAGTTGGAGGACTTGCAGTTCTTTTAGGGGTAATGACCCAGATTTTTGGAGTTTTACTTGCATTTACCATGTTGGTTGCAATAGTAACCGTTACAATGAAAGCAGGAGCTCCGTTATTTGACTACACCGTAGTTTACATGCTGGTTTCACTTGCACTTGCATTTACAGGTCCAGGTAAATTCAGCATAAAGGCAATTGCAAAGGAAAAATGCCCATGCGGCGGAAATTGCCCAATTTGCAAATTCTAAACTTTTTTATTCTTTTATTTCAATATTTTTTGATGAAAAACCTAATTATATTTGCACACCCAGAATCAAAAAATAGTCATAATGGAAAAATACTCCAAATCGTTAAGGAAAAGCTTGAAGAAAATAAAGAAGAAACAACAATAATCGACTTATATGGAGAAAAATTTGATCCACTGGTAAGCAAAGAAGAGTGGAGCGGAATACAAAATAAAACAGTTCAAAAGTATCAGAATTTAGTAAAAGAAGCTCATAGATTAATATTCATTTATCCGGTTTGGTGGTATGGAGCTCCAGCAATACTAAAGGGATTTTTCGATAGGGTTTTTACAAATGGATTTGCATATAATTTTCAAAAAGAGGAAGCAATACACAAAATAGGGAAGATGTGTTTTGGACCTCTTTGCGGAACCAAAATGTTTTACCCAATTTTCAACAGCTTCCTTCCAGTAAAAAGGCATTTGCAGGGCAAAAGCGCATTAATAATAAGAACATATGGCGGAGAAAAAGAGGCAAAAGAACTCTACGGGTGCGCAACAGAATATAATGTGGATAAGGCAATATTAGAGTTATGTGGAATAAAAGTTGAAAAAGTCGAATGGTTTAAGGTTCGGGGAAATAATTTTGAAGTTCCAAAGGAAATACGAGAAAAAATAGAAAATAAGTTGAGCAAATGAATAAGGAAAATTTAATCAAAAAAGGAAATGAAAGCATTGCTGCAGGAGTTTTTTGGGGAGTTGGTGCAATAGTGCACCCATGTCCGCTGTGCATAATCACAAGCAGCGCATTCATACTAAATGGAATAAGAGAGAAATTGAAAAAATAGTACCGCGGAAATGAACCCCTGGTTTTTCTTTATAAATAACCTAATTCCAGATCTTCTTTGGTGAAGAAACATGGAAGAAATCCAAGACAAAATACAATCATTGATCGATTATCGAAACGCCCTATCACAAAACGATAGAGCAGTTTTTGATAGATTGGTCAATTATGCAAAGAACCACGTAAATGCTTGCGGAAAAGCAAACAGCCTAAGTGTTCTTGAATCCATGCTTTTGGCAATCGTAATAGAGCAACAAAAAACAATAGAAAATTTAAGAATAGTAAATCACGCTTAACTTACACCTTGGGCGAATGTTGGGGTTCCCGGGAGGAACCCCGACTTCGAAATATTCAATAAATTAGAATTATTGGATTTCCAAAACAAATTGAATAATTACAGGGTGTTGAGAGTGAAGAACTTTTTCAAATTCTTCCTTCTTGTCCTTTTTCTTGTGAAGAAGCATAATTATATCGTGTTTTAATTTTAGGGCTTCTTCCAAATGATTTTGAACTGATTCAAATTTTTCATGCAATTCCTTTGCATCAGAACTTAATGAAGAGACATCCAATTCAGGTCTTTTTGAGCAGCATCCTCCTTCATCAGAGCAGGAACCACACCCTTCATCAGTACATTCTTTATCAGAACACTTTTCATCATTGCATTCATATTCGCAATCTTTTTGAACATCCATTTCACAGCAGGACTTGTTTGAGCAGCAATCATCAGATTTTTCACTATTTTCAGAAGCCTTCTTTTTCTTATCCATAAA
>CAZPWA010000038.1:0-9853 GCA_964590665.1 Microcaldota archaeon | reverse complement strand
GTCAAAAAAGCCACTGTATTTCTTTTTCGAAGGTTTTTGCTCTTTAATGTGCTCTTTAACTAGAAAAACTATCTCTCGAAGTGCTTCGCTCATACTCAAATCTTTTTCTTTAGCATATTCAGTGATGAATGCTTTGGTTTTTGGATCTACGTTTCGGATTGCAAAAAAGTCACTCATAAGTTTAACTGTTAAACAAACAATATTTAAGCTTTTATGCTAAACATTTATTTTTCCAAATATTTTTCCACTACTTTTTGGTGCGTGTAGGTATACCTGGCGCAATAAAATATGCTGACTTTTTATTTTTACGTCGAAGAATTTTTAACTATTTTATTAATTCTAAATATTTCATTTATTTTCTAAAAAGATATTAGATAAAAGAAAAATTAAAATTTATTTTTTCTTTTCATCCATGCAGCAGCTGTTGCACATACTACACATGCCAAAGCAGTGTGCTAATTTAACTACACCAATTAGTGCAATCAATAAGCCTGCAACTTGAGCTCCCATCATGCCTGCAATAGACATGTTTGTGAACAATGCAAGTCCTGCCAAAATTAACAAAACTGATTTGATTGTTTTACATAATTTCATCCATTTTCACCTGTATGTGCATTAAGCACATCTTCGATTATTGCAATTAGATTTATAAATGTCCGGAAGTTAACCCAAAATTCTTTTGGTTTTTCTAAAAGATTTTTTTATTTGGTCTTCGTCGGTTTGATTTTTTTGTCTAATACTTAATGATTTTAAAGTGTATTACTTGTAATACATTAAGGTAAATTAAATGATGTACACAATCAGAAATGCCAGTGAAAAATCAAAAGAATTAATTGCTGATTTTGCAGCAATGCAAAAAATCACGGTTGCAGATGCAATGGCTCAACTGGTCGAATGGGGCTGGATCTATTATGAGCAAAACAAGAGGAAAGAGAAAAAATACATTAATTCAGAATCTGCAATCAAAACTCTCCCTAAGTGGTAAAAATGATTCTAACTAAACCCTCTTTCTGGAAAGCTTTTTTTGATCCAACTTACCCTGGCCACACTAAAGCAAAAAAAGATCTTCTTGCAATTGATCGCGATAAAATTGCAATAACTGCCAATTGCATTTCCGAAGTTTTAAGTTATTTGAATTCGAAGAAAAAACAACACGTGGCAAATTGGTTTTCTGAATATGTTTTGCAAACTCAAAGTGTCAAAATAATCTACGCAGATAAAAAAGAACTAGAAGAAATTCTTCTTTTAAGTATTGAGAAAAACATAACCTACTTTGAAGCTGAAAGCCAGTATTTTGCAAATAAATTATCTCTGGATTTAACCTCGGATTATTGAAGTTTATTTATCATTCGTCTTCGAGTTTTTTCTGGAATTTCACAACTAATTTTTCCTTCAGCTGCGATATATTTTCCAAGGCCAATCACGTGCTCTTGAAATTTTACAATCACAAATTTGTCTTTTTCTCCTAAATCTGCCTTAAGCGAGTGTCCATCTGCAAAAGAGCGGGCTAATCCCTCAGTCGTTTCATACATGTTTTTGGTAGCAAGGTGACCAAAATTCATTATGAATGCATTAGTTGGATTAAATCCGAAATCACAGGCTGCATAACCTAATTCTCCAATTATTTTAGAATTTCTAAGATTATCTTTGCCAACTCGAATTCCTTTAGCATAAAATATCTCAATTTCAGAAGGTAAAACAATGCCAAAGTGATTAGATAAATATTTTTCAAAATTCTTTTCCTTATTTGCAATCATTCTGCCACCTTTTTGATTTTTGAGATAAAGAATCCTTCAGAATTAAGATTTTGAGGATAAATTCTTGCAACGTTTTTGAATTCAGAACCAAATTCAGAGAGGCCTTTTTCATGAGGAAAATCAATCCCAAGTGGAAGTAGTTTTGCAGTCGGAACATTTTCTAGTAGATTTTGAACTACTTCTTCGTTTTCTTCCTTTGCATAAGTACAGGTAGAATAAACTAATTCTCCTCCAGGTTTAAGCGCATCAAAAGCCGCAAAGAGCATCTTTTTTTGAATTCTTGAAATAGATTGAGAGTTTTCTATCTCCCAGCGATCGGGTGCGCTTTCTCCACTTCCTAGTGCAGTGCAGGGGGCATCCAAAAGGACTTTAGTGAATCTTTCTTTCCAATCAAGCTGAACTCCATCTCGCATAGTGGTAAAGCAATTTAAGATATTCATTCTATTGATGGTGGCATATAGGGCGGAGATTTTTTCTTTTTTTACATCGTTTCCAACTAGAATTCCGCTATTTTCCATCAGCATTGCCATGTGCGAAAATTTAGAACCTGGAGAAGATGCAACATCCAAAACAATATCTTCTTTATTTGGGTTTAGTGCTAAGGAGGTAACTATTGAAGGAAGACTTTGCGGATAAATATAGCCTAAAAAGTATTCCCAGGTTCTTCCAATTTCGTAATTTTTTGCCTCGTCAATTTTATATGCCAAATTGTAAAAATCAACTTCGGATCTTTTTATTTTCGAAAAAGATTCAAATTTTTCTTTTGTCATTTTCAAAGTATTTACTCTAAAAAAGCTAGCTTGATTGTCAAAAGAATTCAAACAAATTTCTGGATCAGTGTATTGACTGAGCCAATCAAAAAATTCCTTTTTTTCCATCAAAATAACAATGAATAGTAGCTATTAAAACTTACTTAGTAGTTTCAGATGCCCATTTTTCATAATCTTTGGCGGACATTGAAATTGGGAGTCCTGAATAACTGCAAGTTTTACATTGAAAGGTTGGTAAGATTGAATCTAATGCCCCAAGCAAAGCCGGATTCATAAAGTCTTTTGAATCTAAGATTCTTTTGCATGAAGGACAGCAGGAAAAATCCATATTTTAGATTAATAGATAAGATAATAAAAGAATATATCTGAAAAAATAACTATGAACAAGATACTACTTTGTCTACTTGTTGGGCTGATACTTGTCTTTGGATGTACAAGCACCCAAAATCCCACAAATACGACAACCAATGAAGGTGTTAATATGACTAAAAAAACTGAAAATAAATCCGAAATTGTTGTTTTGGAAACAAACAAGGGTAAAATTGAAATCGAATTAAATCGAAAAGCAGCGCCAATAACCGTTGAAAACTTTGTAACTTATGTTAAAGAAGGCCACTATGATGGAACTATTTTCCACCGAGTGATTCCGGGATTCATGATCCAAGGCGGAGGCTTTAATGTCCAAGCTGCAGAAAGACCCACAAATGATCCAATTAAGCTTGAATCAAATAATGGACTTAAAAACGAAGAAGGATCAATTGCAATGGCAAGAACAAATGATCCAAATAGTGCAACTGCGCAGTTTTTCATAAACACCGTAAATAATTCCTTTTTGAATTATGGACCAGGAAATCCAGGTTATGCAGTTTTTGGAAAAGTAGTTTCTGGAATGGAAGTAGTTAAAACAATTGAAAAAGTAAAAACTGGATCAAAAGGACCTCATGATGATTGGCCAAAGGATCCAGTAATAATAAACAAGGCATATATGAAAGAATAAAAACATAAAGAATTTAATTTCTAATTAGGGAAATTCGATAACAATTTTTTATTTTTAAAAAAACGGGAGGAAAAACATGGAAAACAGAGCAGCACAAGAAAGATCAATTAAATTACTTGCGCAAGAGCAGATTTGCTTGACTATTCAAAATTCTTGGAAGATGCATTTTGTAGAAATACTCAAATATTTTTTATTAAGCTTACTTATCCATTTCATATTTATCCTTTTAACGAACAGCAAAACAACAATTCAATTATTCTCGATTTTCTTCTTCTTAGTATTTTGTTTATTTGAAATACTGCGCCGAAAAACCGTGTATTGTTTAACCAACAAAAGATTGATCGAAATCGTAGATATTGGTATTTACAAAAGAGAACAGTACTATAATTTATCTGAATTTGATAAGTTAAAAGAAATCAGGTGGTCTAAATTTGGAATACCAATCGGAAATGGAGTTGAGTACATCAAATCAAAATCATTACTAAAAAACATAACTCTTTTTGCAATAAGTACTGAGGAAATTAATAAAATTTTTGAAATATATGAAACAGTAGTAAAGCCGAACCAGTAGATTCAACTTAGAGAGTATTTCTTTTTTACTTTTTGAATTTTTTGTCCAATTACAACAGAACAATAAGGTTGAGACTTGTTTTGAACATAGTATTTTTGATGATATTCTTCAGCCGGATAAAAAATCTCGAGTTTTTTAACTTCGGTTACAATTGGATCTGGATATTCAGATTGTGCTTTTTTAATGAAATCTTCAATTGTTTTTTTGTGTTTTTCATCAGAGTACAAAATAGTTGATCGATACTGAGTTCCTTCATCTGCTCCTTGCCTATTCAATGAAGTTGGATCGTGCATTGTGAAAAAGATATCAAGTAATTTTTCTAAAGAAATTTTTTTTGGATCAAATTCGATTTCCAAAACTTCGGCATGATTTGTATTTCCTTCGCAAATTTGACCATAACTGGGATTTTTTGTCTTTCCATCTGCATAACCGACAGTGGTTTTCAAAACTCCCTCAAAAAGATCAAAAACAGCCTGAGTGCACCAGAAACAGCCTCCTCCGAAAACGATTTTTTCCATAGAAATTAAAGAGAAATAAACAATTATATATTCAAGCCAGAATCAACGTGTTTAAAAATGGAATTTAATAAATTTAAAACATGCGAGTTCTTGCAAATTCACGAATTTTACATCCCGAGAGAAGGAAAAAATTCACTGCTTATGAACTAATGTTTGATCCGCCCCAAATTCACAGATATTCTGATCACAAACTAGACGAATCAGCTGAGCTTAAAGAAGGAAGCGGAAAATATGTGATCGGATATCGAAATAGAAATCATAGAGAAGTTGAGCTTTTTGCACTTTTAACTTCTGCAACTGTAATTGATTTCATGAAACTAGAAAACCAAGGCAAATTGCCTCCAGAAAGACAACCTGCAGAAGAAGAGCAAATTAAAGTACTTGGTGTAATGAGAGAAATTCAATCTGATTTTCACCATGATGAATTAATTGCAAAATATCGAGCAGTCCTACGTAGAGAGGAGTGTGATTTTCGATTTATTGGAGGCGGACTAATAAGTGTATCTTTAGAGAATAAAAAAATTCAACTTACTCGAGGGAGCACTAGTACGGGTTTTGTTCCTTGGAGCATCATTGCAGAAAGTTTTGAACACGATAGAAAATATCATGAATTTACAGTGCAAATTGTCTTAGGGGAAGATGATCGAGATATCGGAATGGCAATAAATAGACGAGAAGTTGCATGGTATCGAGAAATAGGAGTACCAGTAATTCTTCCCAAAAAAACCCCAATCAGGAAGGAAAATCTTCCTCAAGCGAAGAACTAGAATTCAAAACATCATGGAAATTGGACCATTTTCCTTCTTCAAAATGATATAAATCATCATCGGTAATAACAAAACTAATTGTGTTTAGGTATTTGTCACAATTATAATTTCCTTCTTCGCACAAATACAAATCAGAACCAACCCGTCCCATATACATGCCGTTTTGAGGCTCAAAAAGAATTGCATTTTTTAAGTTTTTTAAATCAGCTGCACTTTTAATTTCAGAAGTTGCAAGAGCAACAATGCAGTGGCCTTGATAAATTCCATTTTCAATACTAGTTAGATAACAAATGACAGTTGGATTAACTAAAGATATTCTCCCAAATTCAACTCCAACTCCATTAAAATAGTAAATTGTTGATCCGCTTCGATAAACCTCATATTTGGAGCCATCCTGGTTTTTCCAGCCTCCAAGAACATAATCTGAATGAATTTTGAGCGTATTTAAATATGCTTTTAAAAATAAAGAAAAATCCTCGCAATCTCCCCCTTCTCTTTGAACCATTTGATCTAATGAGAATAAATGATCAGGGTTTTCGGTTTTGTATTTGAAATTTAATTCTCGATCCATCTTAAATGCAACGCAGGCTAAATTCAAGTATCCTGAATCCAAACAATCATCCGAAGATCTGCGCTCAAATGAAAGAAGAGAAGTTGGAAGATGGGAATTTTCCTTAAACCAATCAATAGATGAATTGATCTCATTTTGAATAGACCTAAGTTCATTTTTGATTTGAGACAAATTATTTCGAAGCATTGTCAAATCAGTCTGAGTTGATTGCAAATTGTTTCTTGTCTGATTTAGTAAAATAAGATTAAACTGCAAAGAGGAATTAGTTTGATTTAAAAGAGATGAAAGGTTTTGTATTTGAGAGTTGGATTTAGATAGATTAGATTCCAAATTGGAGCTTTTTTGAACTTCCAAATTAAGAAGATTTTTAGTTTGAGATAAGTTAGATTCCAAAGATTGTTTTGCTGTTTTTAGATTTTGTATTTCCAGAAAGGAGAAAAGAGAGTAGAAAATCAATAAAAGAGCAAAAATGCAAAAGGCTAAAATCAAAGGAGGAGAAAACTTCATATATATCCAACATTTCCTAGTGAGAGGGATTTATAAAGTGTGTTGTGTAAAATTTGAAAAGCTACAGTAATTTTAAAAAGTTCATATTTTGAAATTATTGAAGTAAATATTTACTTAATTAAGAGGTATTTGAATGGGAAAATTTCCTGAAGCTGACGCGAGGATCGCTCAAATAAATATTTGCAGAAGATGTAAAACCAGAAATAGTAAGAACGTTGAAAAGTGCAGAGATTGTGGTTCAACGTATATGAGGCCCAAGAGAAGAGAAATAAGAGCTAAGAAGTAACTTTAAAAATACAAGGTTACATCTCTCTCTTGTTATTATACTTTATCACTAGGTGAATTAATGAGTAATGGTGAATTTGCAGGCAGAAATCTTGAAAAAACGAGAAAAAAACACAAATGGTTATCTAAACGATGGAAGAGAAGAAAACTTAAATTAAAGGAAAAATTCGATCCATTGGAAGGCGCACCACAGGCAAAAGGAATTGTCTTGGAAAAAGTCGTTTTAGAGCAGAAGCAGCCTCACTCAGGTTTGATCAAGTGTGTCAAAATTCAACTTATGAAAAACGGCAAAGTCGTAACTGCACACGCAGTCAGAGACAAAGCCATTTCATTCATTGAAGAACACGATGAAGTGATCATCGCTGGCCTTGGTGGTTCACAAAGAGGTCAGATGGGTTCCATTCCAGGTGTTCGATACAAAGTCGTCTCAGTCAACGGTGCTGATTTGCAGATGATGAGAAGAGGAAAGAAGGAAAAACCAAAGAGATGATCCTATGGATACAAAATTATTTGGAAAATATTCACTTGATGGTCTAATGATCAAAGACAAAAGTATTGCTCAAGTAATTAACTTGAGACCAATATATGTCCCACACTCATTTGGAAGAAATGCTGCAAAATCAATGGGAAAAACAAATGTCAATGTTGTTGAAAGACTTGCAAACAAGTTAATGAGAGGAGGAACTGGTGAAAAAACCTCAGGTAAAGTCATCAGAACCCACGGAAGATTGCAAGGAAAGAAACTAAAGGCATTGAATTTTGTTGAAGATGCAATGGATATGGTTGAAAAAGAAACAAAGGAAAACCCAGTCCAGGTTTTGATTCGTGCAATTGAATTTGCAGCTCCAAGAGAAGATGTTACAAGAGTTTCTCACGGTGGAGTCAGCTACCAAGTTGCAGTAGATGTTTCAGCAACAAGAAGATTAGATCTTGCATTAAGAAACATTGCACTTGCAGCCCTTATGGGAGCATTCAACAAGGCAAAACCACTCTCAAGAGCACTTGCAGATGAAATAATTTCAACTGGAAAAGGCGACTTGCAGACAAGTTATGCTATGAAGAAGAGAGACGAAACCGAAAGAATGGCAAGAAGCGCAAGATAATTTTTATATTTTTACTTGTTTCTATTTCTAAAAAGTATTTAAACTTAAACAGAAACTTCTAATTCATGGAAATTGACAAATCAGTTGCAAAAATCAGATTAGAGGAGATAAAGAGGATCTCCCCAAAACTGCACGACAGAATTTGTTCATTTTGCGAATCATTAGATCCAACTGAATTTCCAGAGGCAACATTAGTTTTTGAGGAAACGACCGGAGCAATAGATAGCATAGTTAAGATCTCAAAAAAATTACTTCGAAGAAAAGGTTCAAAAAACAAGAAAAAACTTGAAGAAGCCCAGCAAATACTAACCAGTTCCACCCACTTAAAAAGAAGCGCCCCGGATCCAGAAAGACGCACACGACTATTTGCAACTGCAGCAAGCAAACTTACAAAAATAGTTGAAGATAGAGTGGAGGAAAATAGGAAACGTAAAGTTCGAGAAAATGAAGAAGTAGTTCGTAATGCAAATGCGCAGATAAATGCCGCGCAGATAGATATGAATAATCGGGAATTTTTTAAGGCAGCAAAGGAATTCATAGCTGCAGCAGAAAAATTAGAAAAGGTAAATGCAAACAACCCAGAAACCGTAGAAAACAATACAGTTGCAGAAGTTTTTCAAAGTGCAGTAAACAACTACCTTTTAGCGATGGTTTTTGAGTGCGTCCTTCCAAAGGCATCCGATTATGAGGGATTGGTAGGGGCAATAGAAAGGCTAGAATTTCACAATGAAAAATCAACCGAAGCACAAAATAAAGTCATGCGGCACTCACCATATAGGCAGACAGATTTTCAAACTTTAGCACTTGGATCAAAAACAAATAGATTTTCTACAAAAGTATGTTCAACAATTACGAAAGCAAGTAAACTTGCAAAAGCAGGAAAACATGAACAAGCACGAGATACATATTACTCAACAATATCAGAGATTCTTGAAGAGATGGAATTTGAAGAACAAGGAAAATCGATGCAAATTTTTATTGGGACAGGTTTTTTCATCGTGGGAAGAGAAAACCTATTAATGAAGATGGAAAAACCTGACGAAAAATTAGATCAAATCAGAAAAAATTATTTTTCCGAAGGAGAATTTGCAGAAATAGACGAAGGCAGACCATATTATTTGAGGGGAATTAAATTACAAGTGGCAAAACTATGTGAATCACTATCAGAAGAAGCAATTGGAAAAAACAGACTCAAAGAAGCACTAACGTGTTTAGTGGAAGCAGTCGTTATCAATATTCGTCCAAAAGAACTAAAAGAAAATGCAGAACTAGAGGAAAAAGTAAAAGAACTTAAAATAAGAGGACTTGAAGTTTTGGAAAAAATCAAAACTCAAGAAAGAACATCACTAGGAAAATGGAGGATGGAAAGAATAGAATTTGTGCTTGCACACCAAGCAGACGGACAAGATGGAGTAAAAATGACCTGGGCACATGCAACCAAAACATTCGAACAAAAACACCCAGAACCAAAGTAATTAGAAAAACCAGGTGAGTTGACAATCACAATTTATTTTTTCACCAAAAACAGTCTTATATTGTTTTTGAAAAGCAAGGTTTTTATCTAACTGATTTTTTTAATTAAAACCACAATATTAGATTTTGCATAACTTTTTAATTGCTCCCAAACAACAATAGAACGAAGAAACATGAAAAAACTTGCAGCAGTAGATAGAGCAGGAGAAAAACCCAGATACAGTGCAGAACCGCTAGTTGAAACTCCAAAAATAACGAAGGGAGACGCGATTAAAAGTGCCAATCGAATGATTAAGAGAATCCTTGAAAACCCAGAAACAGGAATCATTGAAAAAGAAGACACATTAAAATTGGCAGAAAAAACAGCAACAGCAGAACTAATTGAAACCATAGCAAAATCAATGGACATATCAAAAGCAAAGGGTGGAAATCCGTATGGAACATACAAGGAAGATGAATTAAGAGATCTAGGCGTGAGAGCTTTAGAAGCGGCATATCGGAAAGATCCAGAGAAAACAATAATTGAAATAAAAC
>CAZPWA010000037.1:0-9957 GCA_964590665.1 Microcaldota archaeon | reverse complement strand
GCTTTAGAAGCGGCATATCGGAAAGATCCAGAGAAAACAATAATTGAAATAAAACGATGCTACGAAATGGAAGATCTTTGCAATAATGGAGAGTATAGAGAATTGTTTGATGCTTTTTTTTCAAAGTTAAAAAAAAGTGAATTTCTAGAGATTGCACGAAAATTCATTGAATCAAAAAAACCCGAATTGGCACTTAGAGTTGCAGGTGCAATCGCAATAGATGAAGCAGAAGAAATAGTTTGGAAAGTTTCAAATGGAGAAGAACCAGTTAACCTAAATACACTTCTTAATAGCGCACAGCGAATAGGAACGTATTTGTGCATTGTTGCAATAGAAAAAGCATGTGAAAAGTTTGATTTGTGGACAACTGAAAAGGCAGACATATTTTGGATTATAGGAGTAATTGATGCGATTTTTGAAAAGCAAGGTTTTTAGTTTTAATTTGGAAAAAGAGTTTTAGGTTTGAATTTGATGAGTAAAAATCCAAGACTATTTGTTTTAAGCGGCGCGCCAAGCTCGGGAAAAACCACACTAATTAGAGAACTTGAAAAAAGAGGATTTAAGGTAGTTCACGAAGTTGCTCGAGAATATATTGAAGAAGAACTATCAAAGGGCAAAACCCTTGAAAAAATAAGAGAAGACGAACTATCATTTCAAAGAGAAATAGTCAAAAGAAAACTAACGATTGAGGAAGAATTACCAGAAAACGAAATCGTATTTTTGGATAGGGGAATTCCAGATGGAATAGCATATTGCGAACTGTTTAACGTTGAAAGTGAATGGATCAAAAAAATCTCAAAAAACAGATATTCCAAAGTATTTATTTTGGAGGATTTGGATTTTGTTGAAGATTCAGTAAGAATAGAAGATGATGAAACGGCAAGAAAAATAGGGAAAAAAATATTTGAAACTTATTTGAATCTGGGATATTGTGTTGTTTATATAAAAAAAGAAAGCGTGGAAAAAAGAATAGAACTGATTTTGAAATCAATTGGAAAAAACTAAAGTCATTTTGTTTTCAGATACAAAACAAGAAGGATTTATATATTGTTTTAATAACTAGTAAATTGTGTTTGAACGAATTAAAGATTTGTTTACAGGCCCAAAAATAAAAAGACCAGAGTCATTCAGAAATAAAGCAGTGTTAGTCGTAGACTTGCAGCACGGTTGTATATGCGACATGAAAATGTCGGATATGACCCGAGGAAGCTTTAGAGCAGTTGAAAAATTACTGGATTGGGCAAGAAAAGAAGGAATCGAATTAGTATTTTTAGAGGATAGACGAGATAATCGGGCAGGAATAACAATTCCGGCGATAATTGAGGCAGCAGAAAGAGAAAAAGTAATTGAAAAATGGACTCCGGATGGATTTGAAAATGGAAGACTTTTGAAAAGGCTTAATGAAAAAGAAGTAGGCGATTTGATAATTTGCGGTTATGCAAGAGAAATATGTGTTTTTGAAACAGGCAAAAACGCAGGAAGATTTGGATTTAGAGTTGAAAGTTCACCAGACTTAATATTTGGAAGTAAGAGCGCAAGGCCAAGCATTTTTAGAGAGGCAGTAGTCGAAGACTTCTATAAAAGAGAAGTTGCAATGCACGCAAGCGTAGATGAGTTAATAGAAAAAAACAAAAAATAATCAAATTAACTAAGAAAAACGTCAACCAAGTCTTTATAAGCACTATCGTTGAAATTAAAACTATCTTCTAATTATAGAAGCATTAATGCGTTTATTTAGGTGTATTTAATGGCACGAAAGGAAGTTGTAGTCGAAGAAGTACAAAAATTGATGGGAAATGTTGAAAACATTAGAAACGTTGCAATTATTGCTCACGTCGATCATGGTAAGACCACATTGACAGACTCGCTAGTTGCAAGAGCAGGTTTGATTTCAAAAGAACTTGCAGGATCCCAAAGAGTCATGGATTTTGATGCTCAAGAAGCAGCAAGAGGAATTACAATTAAATCAGCAAACATTTCATTGGGTTTCAACTATGAAGGAAAAGATTATTTGGTTAATTTGATTGATACACCAGGTCACGTTGATTTTGGTTTCCACGTTGTTCGTGCAATGAGAGCAGTTGATGGAGTTTGTTTGGTTGTCGATTCGGTTGAAGGAGTCATGCCACAAACTGAAACAAACTTGAGACAGGCATTAAAAGAAAGAGCAAGACCAGTTTTGTTCATTAACAAAATAGATAGATTGATTAACGAATTGAAATTAGATGCAGCAGGAATGCAGGCAAGATTCATTAAAATTATCAACCAAGTTAACAAAATCATCGAAACAAATGCCCCAGCAGACAAAAGAGACGAATGGATGATTGCAGTTGCAAAAGGAAATGTTGCATTTGGTACTGCATACAACAAATGGGCAGTTTCATTTTCTTCAATGAAGAAATTCAACATTGCATTTAAGGACATTTATGATAAATGTGTTGCAGAACAGCATGCTTGGCTTGTTGAAAGAAGTCCACTTGATGAAGTCATTTTAGAAATGATCATTAAGAATTTGCCAAGTCCAAATATGGCACAGCCATACCGAACTCCAGTTCTTTGGAAAAACGGGGATTTAACTAGCGAAACAGGAAAGAGCATGCTTGCCTGTGATCCAAAATCAAAGGCAGTTGGTGTCTGCTTTGGTGTTGCATATGATGAACATGCAGGAGAAGTTGCAGTCGTAAGATTGTTCTCCGGAACGGTTGAAAAGGGAGTCCAGATTTACATTTCAAGCAAAAAGACATATGCAAAAGTACAACAGGTCGGAATCTACATGGGTCCAGATCGGGTTGCTGCAGAAAAAATCATTGCAGGAAACATTGGTGCAATTGTCGGTTTGAAAGATGTTTATGTTGGAGAAACAGTATCTTTTGAACCAATTGAGCCATTTGAACAGATTAAACACTACTCAGAACCAGTCATCACTAAATCATTGGAAGTTAAGGAGCAAAAAGATCTTCCAAAATTGATTGATGCATTAAGAGCAATTTCAAAGGAAGACCCAACAATCAAAATTACTCTCAATAAGGATACAGGAGAGCACTTGGTTTCTGGAAACGGTGAATTGCACCTTGAAATTATCGAATACAAAATTAAAGTTGAAAGAGGAATTCCAATTGAAACCTCACCACCAATCGTTGTGTATAGAGAAACTATCACTGGAAGCGCAGGCCCAGTTGAAGGAAAATCTCCAAACAAGCACAACAGATTGAAAGTTGAAGTTGAGCCACTTTCACCAGAAATCCTTAAGGCAATTGAAGATGGAACAATTCCAGAAGGAAAGCCAAAGGGAAGAGAAGTTTGGGAAAAATTGGTTGAACTAGGAATGGATCGGGATGAAGCTAGAAGTATCTACGATATTTATGGCGGAAACATGTTCATTAACGGAACCAAAGGTATCCAGTACCTCAATGAAATCGAAGAATTGATGGTACAGGGTTTTGAAGAAGCAATGAACCAAGGCCCAATGGCAAAGGAAAAAGTCGTTGGAGTTAAAGTTAAATTGGTTGATGCAACCCTTCACGAAGATAACGTGCACAGAGGTCCAGCTCAGATGATTCCAACCATTAAAAGACCAATTTATGCGGCAATTTTGATGGCAAGTCCCTCATTATTGGAGCCAAAACAAAAGATCCTCATTAACACATTGCAGGATTATTCTGGAAACGTCATCAACATGACAAACGGAAGAAGAGGAACCCTTTTGGATATGGCACAAGAAGGAGAGAATGCAACAATCACAACAATCATGCCAGTTGCAGAATTGTTTGGTTTTGCAAACGAACTTCGTGGAGCAACCCAAGGTCGTGCAATTTGGTACCAAGAATACGCAGGATACCACACAATGCAAAGAGACTTGGTTGCAAAAACAATTAAGGGAATTAGAGAAAGAAAGGGAGAAAAAGGAGAAATGCCAACCCCGACTTTCTTCTTAGACCAATAATTTTTTCTTATTTTTATTCAACTTTTTCTAATTTTAAGAAAAGAAACCACTAAATCATTTATATACTCAACCATACACTAAAAACAACATGAAGGTAGCATCAGAACCTCCAAACACACTAAAAAAAATCCAAATACAGTTTGAAAGGGGTAGAGCAGCATTCAGAGCATCAATTGCACGAACTGAAAGGACTAAATTAAAATACTTGGTGGAAGAATTACGTCTCGAAGCACAATTATTGCCTCCAATAAAAAGAAGCAGGCATAAACCGGATCCAGTAGATTCGCCGCATGAGGTTTTTTATCGAAAAACAATTAGGTTAGTCCAGGAGTATGAGCGAATCTTAAGTGAAGAACCATCAAAAGAAACCGCATTGACAATATTTGAACTCAGTAAAATAAATCCAGGTAAGTTTACTAATTTTCACATAAGTGCACGAAAAGCCATCGAAACAGCCATTGCACTTGTGCCGGATTCGGAAAGGGAAGAAATTCGCATGCTTGCAATTAGCGATTTTTCTTTAACCGCAGAAAATCATTTAAACGAAGGAAATAAGGGAAAACGGGATTTTATCTACGAAAGTAGATTTGATTTTTTGGCTGCAACAAGTTTGTTTGAGCAAATTGCGCAATTAGCCATAAATGAAGATCAAAAAAGATACTACTACGAAAAGGCATTTTTTGCAGCAATAGAATTTGAAACAGATGCAATTTTAATTGCACAACGTTTGGAACGGGCCCTTGCGCACTCTGATCCAGATACATGCGAGCAAATGAAAAAAATTGCAATCAAAATTATGTTTTTAGATGCCCAAAAATGGTCCAATTCAGATGAAATTGAAGAGGGAGCAAATAGATTGATGCTTGTCTTAAGATACTTATCTACTGCTACAAATTATCGAACAGCACATTCAGAACAAACCTCTATGAATTCTTCAAGTGCAATTGCACGAGAAATCGTATCGCTTATGTCTGATGAGCCAATACAGAACTATTGTGAAAAACAAGCCACATTACTAGATGCAGTAATTCATGTACGTAAAGTTATTGATGGAACAGAATTGTTGGACCCAACTAAAGTGCGAAAAGTTAAATTAGTATTTGGATTTACAGATCAATAACCGGCAATAGAATCCATCAATTATTGGAAAGTAAGTATTTTTTATTTTTATTCAACTTTTTCTAATTTTAACAAAATAATAAAGCCATTTAAAATGTTGGTAAAACATGTATAGATATGGTAACATTAAATTGTGCTTCGAATGAAAGAAGAACAAATGGAACTACAACCAATGGAGAAAAATGTGCAACTCTCAGAAGAGTCTTTGAGGCGCAAAAACCAATCCCCGACACATTAACCGCAAAAAATCTTTTTGGAGGCGGAATGTACGAATTCACCACGAGTTTTGGTGAAGAGACAAGATTACACGACGCTATGGAAGCAGATAGAAAAAGAGAAAGACATGCAAAATTAGTTGGAAAATGCACAAATCAAACCAATCAAAATACAGGAAATGTTTGCTCAAGAGAATAAAAAATTTAATCTAATTTTCACATTTTAGTTGAAAAACAGAACTCAAATATATTTAAAAAAAGTAATAAATAATGTTAAATGATGTCTAAAATGAAGAAGATTAAAAACGCAATTTCCCGGAGAAGTACAGACATTGCAGTATTCGCATTAGGTTATGTAGGAGCAAAAATACTTGAGAGTACAGTCAGAAGCAATTTCGAATATACAGAAGATTTTGTCAATAGATCATTCGATAAATATGAAAGAAAAGGAGGACTTTTGACAAAGGGCGAATATAATCAAGTGATAAGAATAAAGCCAAAACAAAAAATGAGAGAAAAAATAGGCCAGAAATATGAAGTTGATGCAAGAACAATAAATTCACTTTATATGGATGAAATGATTTGCATATTGAGAAATAGAGAAGGAGAGAAGAAACCCTTTTTTGATGAAGTTCATGAGATGATTGCAAAAATTGCAACAATTAAAGGAGTACCTCAGGATGAAAGAGAAATACGCGAAATGCATGAAGAAGCAACCCTCATTTGCGAAAGCTTAAGAACTTAGAAAAATTTTATATCAAGCCTTTTTGCCTTTGGAAGGGTGTTTTTGAGTTGATCCTTTTTCAAAAGCCCACAACCAAGGGAAAAACCATCATATTTTAGAAGAATATAACCATCAGTGCAATTGGAAAGTTGTGAAAGGGATAAAACTAGATCATTTCCGCAAAGATAATTTTGAGTTTGCTCTTTGGTAAGATCAACCAAATTTCTTTTTGCGTTTTTTCCAATTATTTGTAGTAAGTTAGTGGTTGGCTTTATTGCATAATCCGACCTAAAGCACAAAAGACCAATTGAAACAGCAAACTCGGAGCAGAGAATGTGTTTTGGACCCAAAAAGATTTTTCCTTTTTCAGTTGAAAACATTGAAAAATTACCCAAAGTAGCCTTTTCAATGCCAAAACGATCCAGAAGGTAGTTTAAGACATCTTCGCGCGTAAAATCAGTAAAAACAGGCAATTCACTCATTTTTAACCACCTTTGCAAGGAAGAAGCCATCCGTATCATTGTGATGTGGCCATATCCTTAAAGCATTTTTAACTTGTGAATCAAAAACTTTTGAACCAAAAGAATCTAGAGGTTTTGAAGTTTTAAAACCATCAATTTTTGCAGGAACGATTTTTGCGCCTTCGCGATTTTGAACCAAGTGAGTTAAAACTTCCTCATCTTCTTCTGGGGCGAAAGTGCAGGTTGAATAAACCATAGTTCCGCCATTTTCAAGCAAATCATAAGCTTTGAGAATAAGCTTTTTTTGAAGAGCACTATGGAATTTGATCAAATTTTCATTCCACATAGTTGCAACCCCAAAACTTTTTCTAATTGTTCCTTCTGCAGAACAGGGAGCATCAAGAAAAACCAGGTTGAATGGATTCTGGGATTTTAAATTCAAAAGATCCTTGTTGGTGATAATCGTGTTTAAAACCCCGGTTTTTTCCAAGTTGAATCTTAGTGCGCGAATTCGTCCAAAGTCCTTATCGTTTGCAACTATTGTGCCCAAATTCTCCTTTATTGCGGCAATTTGGGTTGTTTTTGAACCTGGTGCAGCACAACAATCGAGAATAAAGTTTGCATTTTTTAATTCCTCTAAAACCAAAAGAGGAGGAGTCATTGAAGTGAATTCCTGAATATATATCCAACCCAAAAAATGCTCCAAGGTTGAACCAATTTCAAGACTATCAACAGTAAATGCATCAGAATACCAGGAAGCCTCAACCAAATTGAAACCATAGGACTTGAACCTTTCAAGAAGAAGCTTTCGCTCTGCCTTAAGAGTATTTATTCTGAAAGTTTTTGGAAGATATTTGTGAATTGAATCAATAAAAGCATCAGGATCGTCAACAATTTCCCGATACCGATCGATGAATTTGTCTGGGATTTTAAATTTCATATAAGAAAATCATTTAGATATTAGAGATTAAATAGATAAGGGATTGGATGTTCGTTCATTTGGATATGGATTATTTTTTTGCACAAGTAGAAGAAAGAGATAATCCTTTGATGAAAGGCAGAATTGTTTGCGTGTGCGTTTTTAGCGGCAGAACCGAAGAATCAGGAGTAATAAGCACAGTAAATTACCAAGGAAGAAAATTTGGAATAAAATCTGGAATGCCAATTGTTTTTGCAAAAAAGAAGGCAAGTGGAATGAGTGCTTTTTTTATTCCCCTAAATAGGGAAAAATACGAAGCAGAATCATTTGAAATTTATCAGATAATAAAAAACGAATTTGAAAAAACGGCCCAAATGAGCATTGATGAATGGAATTGCCTTGGAGATGTGGATGTTTTTGAAAAGGCGAAAAAAATCAAAGAAGAAATATTTAAGGAGCGAAAATTAACGTGTTCGGTTGGGATTGCGCCAAGCAGCATTGGAGCGAAAATTGCGGCAGGGAAAAATAAACCAAATGGACTTACAAAATGGGATGAAAGAACAGAAGTCCAAGAGATAATGAAAATGGATATAATTGAAGTTCCGGGTTTTGGCCCAAAAACAAGCGAAGTACTTTTGGAAATGGGAGCTAAAAAAGTCGAAGATTTGAAAAAAATAGATAAAATAAAAATAATTGAGAAATTTGGAAAAAAAACAGGAGGAATAATAAATCAAATAAGAGACGCAGATTTTCCAAAAGAGTTTGTTGAAAATAAGGATCAGGAAGGATATTCACGAATAGGAACGTTTAGGGAAATCACACGAGAATCTAAAGAGATAATTAGTAAAATTGAAGAATTGGAAAGTGAACTTAAAAATCAGATTGCAAAAGAGAAAAAACAATACAAAACACTAAGTGTAATTTTGATTTCAGAAAACTTGAAAATACACACAAAATCAAAAACATTTAGAAAGGCCAAAAACTTTAGAGAGGAAAATACAAGAGAAATAGAAGAATTAGTTGGCGAATTTTTAGCAACAAATGATGGAAAAATAAGAAGAGTTGGAATTCGCTATTCAAATATGGAAAATTTGGAGGGCCAAACAACTCTTTTTTAGCCCCAGCCTTCCATCTTGAGTTTTTTAGGATCTGCCCCAAGAGCAAGGGCATATTCCTTGAAGGATTTTAACATTTCCAAAGGCCCGCACATGAACCAATTGAGATTTGCACCGCTTTTTAGGTATTTTTCAATTAGTTCTTTTGAGATTCTTCCAAAATGATATTTTTTGGATTCTTCACGAGTTAAGGTGTAAACTACAGTAAGATTTGGATTTTGTTTTTTCAAATTTTCAAATTCATTTAGATATAGAATTGAGGATTCATCTTTTGAACTAAAGAATACGGTTAGTTTTGATTTGAATTTGTTTTTTGTAGCATATCTGACCATTCCCATCATAGGCGCAATGCCAGTTCCACCGGCAAGGAAAACTGAATCATGATCATCCTTAAATGTAAAGTGTCCAAGAGGTCCTTCAATTCCAACAAGATCGCCCACAACCTTTTGATTTAAGGGAGCTGTGACTTGTCCTCCAACCATTTTTATGCAAAATTCCAAATAAGGAGAATCTGGAGAAGATGCAATTGAATAAGGTTTTTTAACAAGAGAATTGCCATTTGAATCAAGAATGTGTAAAAATGCAAAGTGTCCTGGAGTATATTGAAAAATTGATCCAGAAATTGGAGCAAGGCGAATTATTTTTGTATCACTAGTCGCATTAATTACCTCAATTATTTTGAATTTTGGAATTTCTTTAATCAAAGCATCACCGTTTTATTTATTGAGAACCATTAATGATAAGTTGGGATAAATATATAAAATTAAGATACGAAGGGATTTTATGGAATCTAGGCTTTCAAAAATACTTGAATACACCATCGCAGACTTTGTCAAAAAATTCAATATGATCGAAGTTTTTGCAATTCCGATGATATTTGCATTTCTAATACCGGTTTTCGTTGCAGCACCAAGCTACCTGGCAATAGGGGGAATATTTCTTAGAACAGGAAGCATTCCGGATTTGTCAATTTTAGATATATTATTATCAGTAATTGGATATGCAGTTTCGCTCTTTTTAATATCTGCAAGCGTCGTGAACATAAATCTTACAATTAAGTCCAAAAGAACGCAAAATACAATAAAAGATGAAGTAATAATGGCAATGCAAACATACGCACTAAGAATTTTTGTGATTTATACAATAATTTTGATTTTGAGTTTTGCACTTCAAGTCCTGACATACGAGAGCAATATACAAAAAATAATCTACCCATTTGCAATGTTTTTGATATCATTGGTAACATTTTACGTTGCACCTGCAATAGTTATTGATGATTCGGGAATATTTGATGCAATAGAGAAATCAATGAAGATAGCTTTCCAAGCTCCTTTGATGGTTTTAGCATGGGTTGCAATCGGATTTGTTGCACTAGCCATAATAAAAGTAGTTTGCGACTTGGTTTTTGGAAGCTTCTCAGGGTATGTCGTATTGTTGATTAATTCGCTTTTAGTTCTTCCA
>CAZPWA010000036.1:0-10624 GCA_964590665.1 Microcaldota archaeon | reverse complement strand
GAAACGATTGTAAGGCCGCCTTTCGGGAAAACCGCAGGGCCGCTCTTTTTGTTCCTGATTCATCTGGCTTAAAAGTGCCCGAATCTGATGATTTTAGGACAAATGGCATTTTCTAATCTTTTTTAATCTCTTTTAATTAATTCTTATTTTGTGAATGATGACTACGGTGATCACCAAGCTTAGCCCTAAGCCCTTAAAAGCCACGGCAAATGCGATGCGGATTGATGTGCGGTCTGACACAATATAATAAACTATTTTTCCAATTTCTTCTATGGTTAATTATGTATCTCTTCTGCGAGGCATAAATGTCGGCGGAAACAAAATAGTCAAAATGGAGTCTCTTTCAAAAAGTCTTCAAAAAATTGGTTTTAGCAATATAAAGACGATTCTTGCAAGCGGAAACATCATCTTTGCCTTCAAAGAAGTCGATCTAAAATCTCTTTCCTCATTGATTTCAAAAATCATAAAAACCGATTTTGGTTTTGATGTTTCTGTCATGGTTTTTACTTCTCAAGAATTTCTTAATCTGGCTTCCAATTCTCCCTTTGAATCACAAAACTCATCTAATTATGAGTATGTGACCTTTATTAGGGAAAAACCAAAAAAGAGCAGTGGCTTGATCCAAAACGCTGCTTTGGAATCTGGCTTTGAGATTGTCAAATTAGATGGTCTGAGCGTGTATAGTTTGGTTCCTAAAGACTCCAAAAAAAGCGTTGATTTCATGAAGATGATGGAAATCTACTTCACAAAAGACATTACTACTAGAAACTGGAATACTATTCAAAAAATTATTGCAGAATTAGAAAAAAGGCGCTAAGGGTTGTTTTTTTCATTTATTTCTGCTTTTTTGGCTAATCTCAAGCTTCTTAAAGTGTTCTGTGCCCATTAAGTGTGGTCAATCGTGATATTTTATTGTATATTGTGATGTGCTATGATGAATTCTCACCAAGATTCAAAACTAAAAAAGGAAGTTGGTCTTTTAGGCAGTTTTTCTTTAGGTTTTGCAGACGTGGGTGCTGGAATCTTTTTGGCATTAGGTCTCATTGCGGCATATGCTGGAGGAGTAACTCCTCTTGCAATTTTAGGTGCGGCATTTGTTTACCTTTTAACCGGCTTTTCATATGCTGAACTTTCTTCTTATATTCCCATTTCAGGGGGAGCATCTGTTTTTGGCGAGCGAGCCTTTGGAAGGTTCATTGGTTTTCTTGGTGGTTGGGGCTTAATCCTAGATTATACTATTTGCATTTCCATCTTCGCTGTTGCTTCTGCCGGTTATTTGTCCTTCTTTTTCCCAGAAATTCGATCCATGTTTCCTCTTGTAAGTTCCATTCTAATTGCCTTTTTGACAATAATTAATCTTGTTGGAATAAAAGAATCTTCAAAGGTTAATTCGATTCTAACTCTGGGAACAATTCTCTTAATTGTTATTTTGGCAATTGTCGGATTCTCTCAGTTCGATTATCAAAAATTCTCTGCAGGTTTAACCCCAATCGAAGTTAAGCCAGGTCTTCATGATTTTCTTTATTCATTAACTATTGCAATGGTTGCATTTATTGGAATCGAAAGTATTTCTCAGGGCGCCGAGGAAACAAAACACCCAGAGCGAACTCTTCCAATGGCAACTATTCTTGCAGTAATAACTGTTATTCTTTCTGCAATTATCATGTCTGTAATTTCTCTTGGTGTTGTAAGTCCGGAAATTCTTTCTGAAAATGTTGAAAGTTCTCTTATTTCATTTGCACAAAATCTTCCTTTTGCAAACATCATTGTTCCAACTGTTGCTCTTGCGGGTTTTGCAATTTGCCTTGTTTCATCAAATACTGGAATAATTGGCGTTTCAAGAGTCACTTATTCTATGAGTAATCTTAACTTGGTAACAAGAAAATTCAAGTGGCTCCATCCGCGTTTTTGCACTCCATGGGTTCCAACTATTATTTTCTCAATTATTGCAATGATTCTGGTTTTCTTTGGGGATTTATTTTTCCTTGGCGAATTATATGCTTTTGGTGCATTATCTGCCTATTTAATTGCAAACATTTCTGTTGTCAAGTTGCGATTTGTTGATCCAAATACAAAAAGGCCATTTACAATTCCCCTAAATCTTAAATTTTCAAAATACTCAGTTCCAATCCCTTCTGTTTTGGGTTTTATTGGCTGTCTATTTATGCTCATTCTTATGAGCTTCCTTCATGAGGAGGGAAGAAATGTCGCATTGCTCTGGTTTGTTTTGGGAGCAGTAGGTTATTTTGCCTATGGCTACTATCGAAAAAACATTGTAAAATGCTAATTTTTTCTGCTTTTTTCATAAGTTTGTATGTATTTTTCAGGCGTTATTTTCTCTATTACTTTTTTTATCAATTCTAAATCCAATTCATCTATTTTTTTGAAATTTATGCATGATTTTCCCATCTTCATTTTCTTGCCGCTTTTGATCAGTTCACCCTTAAACCATTTTTCCATTTCCTTATCTGCATAAATTCCCATCAAATAGCGTGAAACGTAATTTTTTTGCGATGCCATGGCCGCTATTGTAAGCGCTTTCTTGTTATATGTATTTGGGTATTTTTCTATCGGTATATTATAGCAGATCATTCCGTATTGCATTTCTTCTACAAATCCTTTTGGGATTTTTTCTAAAACAATTTTCCTAAGTTTTTCTATTATCTCTCTTCTCTCTGTTTCTAGTTCTTCCAAATACTTCTGTACTGTTTCTGCTTTGCTTGAAACCATTTTTCCCCCCTTCCCTATTTTCAGATCTTGTTTTTATTATTTTACATTGTTAATGCTTTGGTGTAAAAATGGGTAAAAGTAAAAAAGATTTGGCAAAAGGCGTTTCTAATCTAAAGCGAAGAATCGAAGAATTAGAGTCTAAAGTAAAACTCGATCCTGCAAGAAAAAATCCTGCGATTCACGATGAACTGTCTCAATTAAAGAAAAAATTGTCTGAAATGTGATTTTTTTATCACACTTCGTGGAATTGTTCTTTCTGTTTTTCCCTAAAGTATAATACAAATACTCCCCATGCAATAAACATTATGGTTGACCCAACTATTATTGGGAGTCTTACATCTATTGCAGAAATGAATCCTGAAATTATTGGGGGTATTGCCCAAGCAAAAGCGATTATCGATTGATTTATTCCAAGTATTTCCCCCTGGGATTTTTCATCTGCCATATTCGAAACAAGTGCTGTGAGGTTGGGCTGACTTATTCCATTAAATAGCGCGATAAATGGAACTATGTAATATATCTGTGACGCATCTGTAACTAGAATGTAAGTTCCAACAACAATTGAAAGTCCTAATAATGTGTAATTTAACACCTGAGCTGGCTTGAAGCGTTTTGAAACTAATCTGGTTATCCCGCCCTGAACTATTGCAACGCATATCCCCATAAAAGCAAATAAGTCTCCTATTTGCGATTGTGTGTAATGAAATTTCTCAATTAGAAAAACCTGGAAAAATTGAGTGAAAAATGTGAATCCGAACATCATCAAAAACACTACAAAAAAAGCAACTCTCATGTTTGGCATATTGATTGCCTTTGCAATGTTTCTAAATCCCATCAATATATCTGCTTTTTTGTGTATTTTTTCTTTGAGTGTTTCTCTAAACATAATCTGTATCAAAATCAAATTTATGAAGCTCAAAAGCGCCGCAAACCAAAAAGGTGTCGAATAATTGAACCAGCTTATTATGCTTGAATCTCCCAATTTTCCTCCGATAAATGGCCCAATTATGAATCCCAGTCCAAATGCCATACCAATTAAACCAAAATTTTTAGTTTTTGATTCCTGATCGCTGCTATCTGCAATGGCTGATTGGGCAATTGATATGTTTCCTCCTGTAAATCCATCAATTATTCTTCCTATTACTAAAAGCCATATATTTCCCATACTCACTCCGAGGGCAAAGAGAATGTATCCGATCATTGTTCCGAATATGGAAACACTCAGGAGCGGTTTTCTTCCCATCCGATCTGATAATCCTCCTAAAATGGGTGCTCCAAAAAATTGAAATATTGGGTACAATGCCAAAATTATTCCTAGAATGAATGTTCTTTCTCCAAGTCCAACTCCTGCGTCAAAAAGTGTTGAGTTTTCATCTAAAAACATCGGTGCCAAAATGGGAATTGCTATCCCAATTCCAATTAAATCTATAAAAACTGTCAAAAATATGGGTAATATGGAGTTTTTCTTATTCATGCTGCTCGCCTTATTGCTTTGTTAGCCGTTCATTATATATAGCTTGTCCTATATATGTAAATATCAACTGCTTATGCAGTAAGGTGGTTTTTTGGATTTTAAATCTATTGTTATGAGAAGATATGCTGTCAAAAAGTTTAATGGTAAAAAAGTTGATGAACCGACTATTTCCAAATTATTGGAATTAATTCAATTTTCTGCATCCTCCTTCAACTTACAGCCTTGGAAAATCAAGGTGGTTTCTGATCAAAAAACAAAAGATGAAATTTGCAAAGTTGCCTGGAATCAACCTCAGGTAAATACCTGCTCTCATCTTTTGGTTTTATGTGCCGATTCAAATGTTTCTGCACTAATTGATCAACTTGAATCAATGCTCCTTGCAAATGGCGCAAAGCCAGAGTCTCTTAAGGACTATGTTGGTATGATGAGAGGTTTTGCCTCAAACTTGAATGATGATCAAAAGAAAGTTTGGGCACAAAAACAATGCTACATTGCATTGTCTAATGCTATGAACGGTGCAACTTCTTTGGGTTTGGATTCATGTCCCATGGAAGGATTCGACCCAACTGCAGTTGATAAAATTTTGCACCTTCCAAAGAATATCCACTCAACTCTTTTGGTTCCAATTGGCTACCCTGAAGATATGCCAAGACCAAAGTTGAGATTCCCAATGAAAAACATCTTAATTTAAATCTCTTTTTTTATACTTTTTTCTTGTGGATCCATCTCGTTTTCATTTTCTGCTTTTTTCTCTTATTGTAATGTTTGTTCTATTTCCTTTTTTTACTGAAAATCTTCTTGTTTTCAATCTGGCCTTTTCAATAATTGTTCTCTCTTCTCTTCATGCAATTCTTTATGATCAAAAGACGTTTATGGTGGCGTCTATTTTTGCCCTAATTACTGTCATTTCAAATTGGCTTTCGATAGTTTCGCCACATCCAATCATAAAAATAGTCAATTTTTCCATTTTTGTTCTCTTCTACGCATATGTTGTTTCACACTTGCTTCGTTTTGTTTTAAGCTCCAAATCCGTAACTTCCTCGGTTATAAGTGCTGCAATTTCAAGTTATTTCCTAATTGGAATTTGTTGGGGATTTTTGTATTCGCTTATACAAACTATTTCTCCTCAATCATTTATTTTTTCAGAGGGGATAGTTCGCAGTTCTTATTTGTGGCCTGATTTTATCTACTATAGTTTTGTTACTCTCACAACTGTTGGTTTTGGGGATATTTTACCTCATTCTTCTCTTGCCAGATCTCTAACTCTTCTTGAAGCGATTTTTGGAACTTTCTTCATGACGGTTCTTGTTGCAAAATTAGTTAGTCTTTATCGCTTTGATCGCAAAGATTAATAACTTCAAATTTCCAACTATTTTTATGGCAGAATCAATGGGTATGAATCAATATGCAGGTGTAGGTCTTATGGCCGGAGGGGCTATTGCTGGAGTTATGAGCATGATGCCTCATGGTGTTGCTGGAAACGCACTTTCTGCAGTCGGCGTTCCATCTGGCGTTGGTTTTGTTGCTGCAATTGGACTTGGCGCAGCTGGTGCGGCTTTATTTGTTTCAGATAAGGCCCTTTAATATTATTTTAGTATTTTTCCTGTTTCCAAATACCAAAGATAGAAATCCAATTCTCCCTGACTAATTTCGCATTTTTTTGAAATCCTTTCAAGTTTCTCCTCTATCTCCAAATATTTCTTTTTGGTTATTGTTTTGGGTTTTTCAATTATTTTGTATTTTTGAAGTACCTCTATTATGTGGAAATCCAAAACTGCAAAATCCAAAATCCCAATATTTCTTAAAAAATGGCTTGCTTCTTTCATTCCAAATCCGTATATATTTTCAACTAAAAATTCTCTTACTTTATTTCTGTCTTTTTCCTGAGTTATCTTTTCAAAAACTTCATTTTTTCTCTCTCTGCTTTTAACGATGTATTTGGCTCTTAAATTCGGGAATCTGTATCTAGCTTCCTTTAGTCTTTTTGCCAAATTTGCCTCATCCAAATGCAAGAATCCTTCTCCTATTTCCCTCTGCACTCTTATCCCTCCTTCCGAGGTATAATTAGCGGTGAGTATGCAGAAGCACATTTCGCTAAATACGGCGTTTTCCCCCTTATCCCTAATTTCTCTAAATTCGCCTACTCTGTTTTCAACTATTTTTCCAACCTCGGAGTTTTTCAGGTTAGTTATTTTTTCAATTAACTGCTCTTCCATATCTTTTCCTTCTCTCCTTTTTTGAAATTTACGTATCTTGCCATTGTAAATAGGAGGTCGCTCAATCGATTTAGATACGTTATTATTGCCGAATCTATTTGTTCCTCATTAGACAACCTAACGACTGACCTTTCTGCTCTTCTGCATATTGTTCTTGATAAATGGATCAAAGCCGCTACTTTATTTCCCCCAGGTAAAATGAAATTTTTAAGCGGCTCCAGTTCTTTGTCCATTTTGTCTATTTCTTCTTCCATTTCTTTTGCTCTTTTTGGATCTATTTTTGTTTTTGTTTCTTTTCTTGTGGCCAGTTCTGACCCGATTGTAAAAAGATCATTTTGTATTTTTTCAAGTTTTTCTTCAATTTCTCTATCTTCAATTTCAGAGCTGATTATTCCAATTGATGCATTTAGTTCATCGATTTCGCCATAAGCACAAACTCGAAGGTTTGATTTTTCAACCACTTCGCCTCCAAAGAGGCTTGTTTTTCCATTATCTCCGAATCTTGTGTAAATTGGCATGCTTCTCTCCCTCATTAATTATTCTTCGCGGAAATGACCCGTGTCTTTATTTTTATATCTCTTTTTTGATTTTTAATTATGCTCTTTGATCCTTATTTTTTATCTGAGTTTCTTGGGATTATTTATGGTGATGGAAATCTTTGGACAAACTACCGAAAATATGAGATTAGTTTTACTTGCAGTATTTATGATGAGGATTATTTTTCATATGTTATGAAAAACGTGTTCATTTGTTTTAATAAAAAACCCTACTGCAGAACTAGGCACTCCGCCCTTCGTCTTTCAATTTATGATAAACGTCTTTTTCATTACCTCGTTTCTTTAGGTGTTGCTTGGGGTTCAAAAAAAGCATCCTGTAAAATTCCTCAATTTTTATTTACTGATGATAGGTTTTTCATCCTGTTTGTTCGTGGTGTTTTTGATACTGATGGTTCTGTTTTTACCTCTGATAAAAAAGGTGCCGTCTCTTATCCGTCTTTGGAGATAACTAATCAGAATTTTTCTTTGATTGTCGATATCTATCTTTTTTTGATTAAATATGGCTTTCGAGTATGTTTTAGGAAATCCAATTCCCAAACCTACAAAATTGCAATTCATGGAACTTTAATGATCTATAAATGGTATTTTTTGTTCGGTAGTTCTCATCCTCGTAAGTTTGCTAAAATGCAATCTATTATTAAGAGTTTCTGTTAATTATTTTTGTATAGTTTTATGCCGCAGTAGCTCAGTGGGAGAGCACTCCAGATTCCTTTTAATTCGTTAAAATGAATCGGTGAAGCTGAAGAATCCCAATGAGTTTTAACTCATTTGATGTCTTAATCGACAGAAACGGAGGGGTCGCTTGTTCAATCCAGGCCTGCGGCATTTTTATTCTTAATCTTGTTCTTGGGCAATTAATTTGAATTTTTCAAGTACTTCATAAACTCTATTCTCACCGATTCGAAGTTTCCTTGCTATTTCGGATGGGTCTCGATTTGCATATTTGAATAGTTGGATTACTTTTCTCTCTATTGGTTTTGGTCTATTTACTGACTTTTCTGATATTATCCTGGTTATTCCAATCCCCAGTTTTTGTGCAATTTGCGCCTCAGTATATCCTTCTTCTTTAAGTTCTGTAATCTTGCTTCCTCTTAGCTTATGTACCGCTTCTCTAATTTCATTTTGACTAAAGTAAATATCACAATAGCTTTTTCCTGTGTTTTTCCTTATTATTTTTGCAATTGGATGCCCATAAAGATTTCCTCTGGTCAACTTTTCTCCAAAAAGCTCTGTGTTTTCTATTGCCTTCTCTATTTCTTCTCTACTAATTTTTACTCCTTTTTTTGTTATGCATTTTCTAAAAATATTCTGAATTGCATTTTCGCTAATTCCCATTTCTTTTGCTACTGTTTTTGCCTTCTCTCCACTTTCAATTAATCTTTCAATTTTAGCTTCTTTTATTGCTCTAAATAGTTCTCCTATTTTATTCGCATTTTCTTCTATTTGCTGATCGATTGCGGCTCCTTTTTCTCTTATCTGGATCACTAGTGCACTAGTTGCTCTTCCTGTTTTTGGGCAAAAAAGTGCAGGTCTAAAAATTCGTCTTATCTGGTTAATTGAACTTGCTATCTGCGTCCAAAAGTCTCCCTCAAGTCCCATTTTCTTAAGTATCTGGCCAAGTGTTTCTTCATCTAATTCAATTCTGTTTTTTATCGTTTCTAATTCTGGAAGTTCTCTTTTGAATATTCCGCTTCCTCGAACTTTGTGTTCTCTGGCTCTGCGCACTTGCACTATTTTATTTTATTCGGTAATCTATTTCAAATTATTCTTTACCCATTCAACTATTTTTCCAACGCTTTCTCTCTCATTGCCTCTAAATGAATGGTCTGCTCCTTTGACTATTTCACTTTCAATTAACGAATTGACTTTTTTATATTTCTCCAATATCTCCTTCACGTCAATTGTTGCATATTGGTCATTTTCTCCGATTATTGCAAGAACCGGAATTTTTATTGATTTCATCTCGTTCCATTGAGGATTTTTCATGTGATATTGGAATACGTCTTCTTCTGATTTTTCACTTGCAAGATTCAAAAATCTCTCCGCGCTGCAATATTGGAAAACCAGCTCATACGGAAGCAATTCTCCTTTGCTTTTTGCTTTTTTTGCATATTCTATTGCTCTTTCATATCCTTTTCCAAGCATCTTTTTGATCATTGGGACATCGCTCACTGCACCACTTAAAACTGCAAGACTTACTTTGTTTTTGGGTTTTTTATAAAGATAATGAACAACTTTGTTTGCTCCGCTACTATGCCCTATCAAAATGATTTTTCCATATCCGCGTTTTTCTGCTTCGCTAATGTAAGCGTCCAAATCAAAAACACAATCTGAAAATTTCTCAAAAGCAGATCCGCAATCAACTGATTCGAGTTTCTCCTTTCCCTCCCTATCGAGTCGTATTATTACATTGTTTCCTCTATTGTTAAATGAAAAAAATGCAAATCCGTTCTCCTCACACTTTTTTGCATATTCTTGAAGCCTTGTCGGGTTTCCATAAAATGCTCCTCCAAGACCGTGGACATATATGAGTGCAGTTTCTCCTTTTTTCTTTGGTTCAAATACTAAGCCATCCAAAAAGAAATCATCCTTTGTTTTTACTCTTAAAACTTCAAATTTTTGCACGTTTATTCCTCCATTATTTTTTCAATTAATTGAATTAATCTGGGATATTCGCTAAATCCTGACCCTTCGTTAATATGTCCTGCATTATGTTCGATGATCAATTCTCCATCGAGCAATTTTGCCATTCTTTTTCCTTCTTCTACCTTTATGTATGGATCATTATCCGAATTTATCACGATTACTTTTTCTGTTTTTGATTTTATTTTTCTCCAGTTAAATTCACTTTCAACAAAATTCTTTATTTGGGAAATTCCCAAATCCTTTGCAAATCCGGCAACTAAAATTATCGCCTTTGCCCCTTCATCTTCTTTAAAACTTTCAAGAAGCCTAAGTATTGTGGGACACCCTAAACTATGACCCACTAGAATCCAGTTATCTTTGGCTTCAAATTTGTCGATCGTTTTTCTAATTTTTTGGATCCACGCTTCTAAATTAGGATCTGAACTATCTGGAAAATTGGGCGCAATTACGTCTATTCCTTTAGATGAAAAATGATCTGCTGTGGATCCGCTCCAACAGCTTCGCGAATCTCCTCCCCAGCAGTGAAATAAGAATATTTTCATGATGAAAATTAGACTCCTATCTTTATTATTCCTAATCTTGTTATTTTTCTTTATGAGCTGTCCAAAATGTAAGAGTGATGTTGGAGTTATTCCGATCTTCTATGGCGAACCTTCTCAAAAACAATTGGATATGGAAAAAAGAGGTGAAGTTGCTATTGGTGGATGCGTGTTTTCATCTAATTCGCCAACATTTCACTGTAAAAAATGCAATTTGGATTTTTCAGAGGAAATTTTATGAATTGCTCCGAATGTGGTTCTTCGGAAGTTATCCCGATTATTTATGGCGACCCTGATGAAACTTTAATCGAAAAATCAGACAAAGGAGAAATTTTTCTTGGCGGTTGCATAAGAAAAAAAGAGAGAAATTATTGTAAAAATTGTAAAAATAGTTTCTAACACCCAAGTATCACTTCGGTTTTGGATCCTAGTTTTTCATAGTCTGTTCCTATCAGTCTAAAT
>CAZPWA010000035.1:0-10640 GCA_964590665.1 Microcaldota archaeon | reverse complement strand
CCAGGGAGAGCACTATTGATTGCTAAACGAAGAGTTGTTTCAGAACTTACATCAACAGTTCTTAATTGACCAACATAATTTCCAGAAACAGGGAGAGGAGGCATTGATTGAGCAGTGGTTGGAGGGGTTGTTGTAGAGTTATTTACTGGAGGAATTGTTACTGGAGTGTAACAAGAGCAACTTGTTGAATTGAGTAATTGCGGAGAAGTACAGGTTAAACCACCACAAACAAGTGGAGTGTAGCAGCTGCATGAAGTTGAATTAAGAACTTGTGGGGAAGTGCAACTTAAGGTGCACACAGGTGGAGTAACTACTGGAGTGTAACAAGAACAACTTGTTGAATTAAGTAGTTGTGGAGAGGTGCAGGTTAATGAACAGACAGGGGGAGTTGTTGTTGAATTGTTTAGAGGAGAATTGCAAATTGTAGTTAGAGAAACTGCAGAAGCTGCAATTTCACCCGCATAGATAGAAGGTAATCGTCTAACATGACCAGCATCACCAGTTCTTTGAATTTTTGAGTAATTTAGAGAAGTGTTTGAAGACTTCCAGCTTGGGTTTGGAAATGCTTGAGTTGGAGTATTATTTACAAATGCACCAAAAACATCAATCAAGCGAACATCCATAGAAGAATTTTGAGATTTTAAAGTGTTGACTGCAGATTTTGCAGTGTTAGAATATCTTGCAGTGCCTCTAGCAATAGTGATTCGATCAGCAGGAAGGTGAGATACAACATATACAGTAGGATTAGAATTGCATGAAGAACCTGAAGAAACAAGTCGAGCAGCATCTATAATATAATTAGTAAGGGTGGCATCATCCATCCAGCCATCATTGCCACCGCGAGTCACAAAGGCAATATCATAACAGAATCTTTTTGAAGTCAGTTCGCTTCGGTGGTTAGTTATCCAGTCATCAGTAGACATTCCAGAAACAGCAGAAGTATTTCTTGCAGTTGTGCTTGGGTAAGTTCCAGAGTAGGCAAAACCATCAGCACTTTGCCACAGGCCCGAACCAACAAATACAAATGATTTACCGGGATTTGCAGCAGATAATTTATCGACTAGTGGAACTACCCATCCATATTGATTATTGTCGTTATTGGTTGGGAGATTTAAACTTCCATTAGATGCAAATGGAGCGGAGGTGTAGCGGACTCTTTGCTCAATACTTTCCCCGGCAAAATAAATTCCAATCTGGGATTTGTTTATTGCACAGAAACCAGAAGATGAGGGAGCAGATTGAGAATAGGACAATGAAAGTCCCAATAACAAAACAACCATGAAAACTTTTAGGGATGAAAAACCAAACGACATGCAAAGATAAACGAACCAAAAGTTTATAAATAAGCATAACCGCAAAGATACATAATAAATAACCAAAAAAAGTTAGTTTTCACAACGATAATTTGAATTACAACTTAAACCTTCAATGCAGTCTTCACTTGTGATGCAGCGCTCACCTGCAGCAGATTTTGTGGCGCTTATTGAGAGATTGGTTAATCGTTGGGTTTGAGAATCAATTGTTTTTGACGTTTCTTTTCCAGAGGAGAGAAGTTGAATGGACACTATTGCAACAAGAGCTAAAACAACAACAATCAAAACAAGCATTTCTGCGGAGATTTGGCCTTTCATAAATAATATTTTAATATAAAAAAATAAGAATACAAAGCATATCGATTTTTATGGAAAGATGTGAATTGAAATAGGAAGGTTGAGAAATGTGAAAGACATAATTGACGAATTAAATGAAGAGCAGAAAGAGGCAGTGCTTAGCGAAAATAATAGAATCATTCTCATTGCAGGACCAGGATCAGGAAAAACCAAAACAATAGTTGCAAAAACCACGCACATAATAAATAAAGGAATTGAACCACACAACATTTTGCTTTTGACATTTACAAACAAAGCAGCCAACGAAATGAAAAGAAGAATAGAGGGACAGGTAGGGTTAAAAGCAAGAGAAATATTTGCAGGCACATTTCATAGTTTTGCAAATATTAATTTGAAGCAGCAAAGCGCTCCCAAAGACCAATATAGCATACTGGATGATGAAGAGGCAGGCCGCATAATTTCAAAAATAATTGAAGAGGAGTTTGGAAAGGAAAGCAAAATAACCAATTCAAGTGTTCTGGGAATAATTTCATTATCCAGGATAAAAAAAATGAACATTTCAGAAGTTTTAGAAATGCCAGAACTTTTTCATTTTAGAAATGAAGCAGAAAACCTTGAAAGAGTTGCAAAAAAATACAGCGAAGAAAAAATTAAAATAAAGGTTAAGGACTTTGATGATTTATTGATAGATTTTTTAAAAATGCTTGAGGAAAAACAAGAGTTAAGAGGACAGTTGCAAGAGAGGTACAAATACATTTTTGTTGATGAGTTTCAAGATACAGACAAAATACAATCGCAAATAATAGAGAATTTGATATCGCCAAACAACAACATAATGGTTGTTGGGGACGATTTACAAAGCATATATTCATTTAGAGGAGCACAGTATCGAAACATGTTTGAATTTAAGGAGAAGCACAACCCGCAATTGATAATACTTAAGAAAAATTACAGAAGTACCAAAAAAATAGTCGAATTGATCAATCAGATAATCACAAAAAATAAGGAAAAATTTGACAAGGAGCTTTTTTCAACTTTGGAAGAGGGAGATAAACCAAAATTAGTAATTTTGAATGGTAAAAGAGAGGAAGCATACTTTGTGAAAGAAAAAATAAAGGAAGCGCTGGACCAAAATACAAAAGAAAAAGTAGCAGTCCTATTTAGATCAAGCTATCAGGCTTCAGATTTGGAACTGGAATTAGCGCAGGAAGGCATCGAATATGAGATGCGGGGAGGACTGAAGTTTTTTGAAAAAAGACACATTAGAGATATTCTTGCACTTTTAAAAATGATAAACAATCCACTAGACTGGATTTCCATTGAGAGAGTTTTGCTTCTTTTCCCAAAGGTCGGAAAAATAACCGCAAGAAAGGCAAGCAGCATGACAAAGGACAATCAAGAGTTGATTTTGAAACTTAAAAAAGGAAGAGATGGGGAAAAAATGGCTGCAGAAGTTTTGGAAAAACTAATTTTACCCCAAAATGATTCTCCGGCTTACCTCATTGATCAGTTTTTAGGCGCATTTTATAGAAAATACATGCAGGAGCACTTTGAAGATCATCCAGAAAGGCTTGAAGAAGCAGAAACACTATTGAACTTGGCAGTTAAGTATCCAAATGTGAAAGAAATGCTTGATTCGATCTCGCTTGATTCCACAACAGATAAGGAAAGTGAAGTAAGAGTGATTCTTTCAACAATACATCAGGCCAAAGGACTTGAATGGGATAAAGTATTTGTAATTTCACTTGCAAACGGACTCTTCCCCTCAAATAGGGCAAGTGATATCGAAGAAGAAAGACGGCTCTTCTATGTGGCCTGCTCAAGAGCTAAAAGTGAATTGTATTTATGCTACCCTCAAAGCAGCGGAAGATTTTACAGTGAGAGATTTTTGGAGCCATCCCTATTCATAAGCGAACTTGCGGAAGAGATGTTTGAAAAAGTGTTTGGACTTTAATTATAATCAATATAGGTGAAAACATGGGCGAAAACTGTTGTCAGAAGGAAGAAAATTGCGAAACCGAATGTGATATGGAAAATCAGTGCGCAGAAGAATGTGGATGCGAGTGCGATATGGAATGTGATTGCGACCCAGTCGAAAACTACGTAGATTTTGCACACGAAGCCATGGTCGATTTGATAGTTGAGAGAGTAAAGAAAAGACTTGAAACTAAAATGGGGCCAAAACTAGATAAGATTGCAGATGCACTGGTGGAAGTAGTTGTTGCAGACACATCAACAGAAGCAAACTGGATAAAATCCGAAGAGATGAGGAAAAAATTAAGAGAAATCCTTTCTCAATAAAAATAGAAAAAATATTTTTTAATTTTTTAATAAGAGAGGCAAAAAATCAAAAATCTCTGGGTGCAGAATCCACTTCTCCAATTTTAGTTGCGGAAGTTATAGTGCAAAGGCTGGATTTTTCCCAAGCCCAGACAAACTGGCTGCATTCATATTCAATATTGTATTTTCCAGGAGCAAAACGCTTGCCGCCGGGATCAAAGGTTTCGCAATAGGAATAGGGAGTATCTCTCCAACAAAGAGAATCGAGTTTGTAGAAGCCTCCTTTTTCCTGATACGAAATATATCCAGTTGCAGTACCACTTGCAGGATAGAAATCGAAATAGAAGAGCATATCGCTCAAAGTAGTAATTATGCAACAGAAAAAGAAAAGCCCGAATATTGCAAAAGGCAAAACAGCTTCCACACGAAATGGAAGTTTTGTTGATGGGGTTTGAGTATCCATAAGAGTAGTAATTTATAACTAAATTTATAATTAGTATAGACAATGAAATGAGGGAGCATCAATGGAATTTTTTCTTGAATCCAAGTATAGGCCAGCGGGAGATCAGGTAACTGCAATAGAGGAATTGTATGCAGGACTTGGAAAAAAGAAAAACCAAACCTTGATGGGCGTTACAGGTTCAGGAAAGACATTTACAATGGCGAACGTGATTAAAAAAACAAATAAAAGCGCACTCATATTATCACACAACAAAACTCTTGCAGCACAATTGTATGCGGAATTTTCACAATTTTTTCCAAAAAATAATGTCGGATACTTTATTTCATATTATGATTATTATCAGCCAGAAAGCTACATACAAAGTTCAGACACATATATAGAGAAAAGCGCGCAGAGAAATGAAAAAATAGAGCAATTTAGGTTGCAGGCAACCGCACAACTTGTCGGAGGAGATCCGACAATTATTGTTGCATCTGTTTCATGCATATATGGCTTAGGAAATCCCCACACATATGCGAAACTTGGCTTGAATTTGAAAAAAGGATTTGAAATAACTAGAAAAAATTTGATAAATTCATTAATTGAAATGCAATACCAGAGAAATGATGCGGCATTAGATAAGGGAAATTTCAGAGTGAGAGGGGAAACAATTGAGGTTTTTCCTCCATTTGCAGATGAGGCAGTTAGGATTGTTCTTGAAGAAGACAAAGTTTTCTCAGTTGAAACTTTTGATATTTTAAGAGGCAAACGGGAGAAGATGAATTTCTATTATTTGCTTCCTGCAAAACACTTTGTGGTTTCCAAGGATGAAACACTCGAGGCCGCAGAGAAAATAGAAAAGGAACTTGAAGAGTGGGCGCCAAAACTTAATCCGCTTGAGAGGGCAAGAGTTGAGCAGAGAACAAAATATGATTTAGAACTGATTAGGGAGCTTGGATATTGCAGCGGAATCGAAAATTATTCAAGACATTTCGATAAAAGAAAGGCAGGGGAAAGACCATATTGTCTTTTGGATTATTTTCCAGAGGATTTTCTTATTTTCATAGATGAATCTCATGTGACAATACCTCAACTTAGGGCAATGTATCATGGAGATTATAGCCGCAAAAAGGCACTAGTTGAAAATGGATTTAGAATTCCATGTGCATATGATAATCGGCCATTAAAATTTGAAGAATTTGAGAATTTCATAAGGAAAAACACAATTTTTGTTTCTGCAACTCCAAGTGAATACGAAATCAAAAATTCAGAAAGAATAATTGAGCAAATCGTAAGGCCAACTGGACTTTTGGATCCGATAATTAGCGTCAGAAAAACAACCGGGCAGTTGGAAGATTTGAAAAGAGAAATAGAGATTAGAGCAAAGAAAAATGAAAGAGTCCTAATTACAACACTAACTAAAAAAATGTCAGAAGATTTGGCTAATTTCATGCATGAAAAAGGAATAAAAATAAGGTATTTGCATTCTGAAATTGAAACTCTTGAAAGGACAAAAATAATAAGAGAACTAAGAAAAGGAAGTTTTGATGCTTTAGTTGGGATAAATTTACTTAGAGAAGGATTGGATATTCCAGAAGTTTCTTTAGTTGCTATTTTAGATGCAGATAAAACAGGATTTTTAAGATCAGAAACGTCATTAATTCAAACTATTGGAAGGGCAGCAAGAAACTCAAATGGAACTGTTATAATGTATGCAGATTCCGAATCAGATGCAATGAAAGCAGCAATAAAGGAAACGAATCGAAGAAGAGAAAAACAGGAAAAATACAATAAAGAAAATGGAATAGTTCCAAAAACGATTACAAAACCCATAATTGATGAAGAAATGGATGAAAAAGAAGAAGAAAAGCTAGTTTCCAAATCATTAACAAGCAAACAAAGAGATGAAATGATATTGATTTTTGAAGAAGAAATGAAGATTGCAGCAGAAAATTTGGACTTTGAAAAAGCAATATCACTAAGAGATAAAATAAGGAAATTAAGAGGAGATAAATGAAAAATTACAAAACAATTCAATTTTTCTTTTTGCGGAAATGAACCCTAGAATCATTTAAATAGAAAAGAAGAAAATTATACGTTACTTTCAAGGTGATTTTTATTCAGGATAAAATAGTCATTAAAGGAGCACGAGAGCACAATCTCAAAAACGTAAATGTTGAAATTCCACGAAACAAAATAACAGTAATAACAGGATTATCTGGATCGGGAAAATCCACGCTTGCATTCGATACTCTGTATGCAGAAGGACAAAGAAGATATGTTGAATCATTATCTGCATATGCAAGACAGTTTTTGGGAATAATGAATAAACCAGATGTGGATTCGATTGAAGGATTATCTCCAGCAATTTCAATAGATCAAAAAACAACTTCACGAAACCCACGATCCACCGTTGGAACAGTAACTGAAATTTATGATTATTTGAGGCTTCTTTATGCGCGAGTTGGACATCCACATTGCCCGGTTTGTAAAAAACCGATATCGAAACAGGGAAGCGATGAAATCGTAAAAAATATGTATTCAAATTGGAAGGGAAAGAAAATTGAAGTTTTAGGAGTAGTTGCACGAGGAGAGAAGGGGCGTTTTGAAAAGGAATTTGAAAAAATCCAAAAGGCAGGATTTTACAGAGTTTACGTTAATGATGAATTAACCGACATAAGTGAAAATATACCAAAACTCGATAAGAATATTAAAAATAAAATATATGTTTTGATTGACAAGATTGAACTTAGCGAAGAAGAAAAAGAGAGAACGCACGACGCAGTTGAAAATGCACTTAAAGAAGGAAATGGGATTGTGCTAATTAAATGTGAAAAAGAAGAAAAAACATATTCCAAAATGAACGCTTGTCCTGAGCATGGAATTTCACTTGGAGAAATACAACCAAGAGATTTTTCATTTAATTCGCCATTTGGCGCATGCACTGAGTGTCATGGACTTGGATTCAAGATGGAGTTTGATGTTGATTTGATAATTCCAGATAAAAGCAAATCAATTTTGGATGGGGCCATAGTCTGCTATGGAAAATTGATGGAAGGAGGCTGGAGATTAACGCAAGTTAGAGAAGTTGCAATTAATTATGGGATAGAAGTTGATGAACCAATCTCAAAAATACCCAAAGAAAAACTAGATTTGCTTCTTTATGGAACTAAAGAAAAAATCAAATTTAAATACGAGAGCAAAAACACAGGATCCAAGTATGAATTTGAAACCAAGTTTGAAGGAGTAATCCCTCAACTTGAAAGATTGTATCACCAAACAGAGTCGGAGGGAAGAAAGGAAGAGATTGCAAAATTTATGATCGAAAAACTTTGTCCAAAATGCAATGGCCAAAGACTTAAGGAAGAAATGCTTAGCGTTTTAGTTGATGATAAGAACATAATGGACATTTGCCAGATGCCAATTTCAAAAGCCAAGGCATTTTTTGATAAGGCAAAGTTTAGTCAAAGCGAGGAAATTATTTCAAAACCAATACTTAAGGAAATCAAATCAAGATTGGAATTTTTGGAAAATGTTGGTTTGAATTACCTTAATTTATCTAGAGAAAGTTCAACTCTTTCAGGAGGAGAGTCGCAAAGGATCAGGCTTGCAACCCAAATTGGATCAAATTTAACTGGAATCGTATATGTTTTGGATGAACCATCAATTGGACTTCATCAAAGGGATAATTCAAAATTACTTGCAACACTCAAAAGACTGCGAGATCTTGGAAATACACTAGTTGTAGTTGAGCATGATGAAGAAACCATGAGAGAAGCAGATTACATAATAGATATGGGAGTTGGAGCAGGAAGGCTTGGCGGAGAAGTTGTTGCCGCAGGAAAAATAGATAAAATAGTTGAAAGCGAAAGGTCAATAACAGGAAAATACTTGAGCGGCAAAGTAAAAATAGAAGAACCTAAAGAAAGAAGAAAAACTAAAGAAAATGTTGAAATTTTGGGCGCCAGAGAAAATAATCTCAAAAATTTAAATGTGAAGATACCGCTGGGAGTTTTAACCTCAATTACAGGCGCATCGGGATCTGGAAAATCATCATTGATTTATGAAACGCTTTACCCAGCACTTTCAAATCGACTTAATGGATCTAAATTGAAAGAAGGAAAGTATAGGGAGATAAAAGGAGTTGAAAAACTAGATAAGATAATCACTGTAGATCAATCCCCAATTGGAAGAACCCCAAGATCCAATCCTGCAACATATGTCGGAGTATTTACGCCAATACGAGAAATATTTGCAAAAACCACAGAATCCAAAGCCAGAGGATATGGACCAGGAAGATTTTCATTTAACGTAGCAGAAGGAAGATGCGAAAATTGCGAAGGAGATGGACTCATAAAAATCGAAATGCACTTTTTGGCAGATGTTTATGTTCCATGCGAAGTTTGCAAGGGAAAAAGATACAATTCTCAAACCCTCGAGATTTTGTATAAGGGAAAGAATATTTCAGACATTTTGGATATGAGCATCGATGAAGGCTTGGAATTTTTTGCAAATATTCCTGCAATAAGAAATAAGCTTCAAACAATTGTGGATGTTGGCCTTGGATATATGAAACTTGGACAAAGCGCAACAACCCTTTCAGGAGGAGAAGCGCAAAGAGTCAAACTTTCAACGGAATTGTCCAAAAGATCAACGGGAAGAACCATGTATCTACTGGATGAACCAACAACAGGGTTACATTTTGAAGATGTAAATAGATTAATCACAGTACTACAAAGACTTGTTGAAAAAGGAAACAGTGTTGTTGTGATCGAACACAATTTAGATGTGATAAAAACATCAGACCATGTGATAGATTTGGGCCCTGAAGGCGGAGAAGGAGGCGGAGAGATAGTTGGAATTGGATCTCCAGAAGAAATTGCCGCCAATAAGAATAGTCATACCGGGCACTATTTGAAGCAGGTTTTAAAGAGTAAATAAAGTAAAGGGGATTTGGATGTTCAAATTCAATAGTGCGGATTATCCAAATCTTCCCGGAATATATCTGATGAAGAATTCAGAGGACCAAGTGATTTATGTTGGAAAGGCAAAATCACTAAGAGATAGATTGGGGCAGTATTTTAGTGGAAACAGAAGCCTCAAAACAAGCATATTATCAACACATGTTGCAAAAATAGAAGTTCTTCTGACAAAAAACGAAAGAGAAGCATTAATCCTTGAATCTAATTTCATCAAAAGCTATCAGCCCAAATACAATATGATGCTCAAAGATGCAAGACACTATTCATATCTTGCAATAACGGATGAAGAATATCCAAAATTACTTGTTGCACGAAAAAATTCTTCAGGGAAATTTAGAATTAAGGCAAAGGAGTATTTTGGACCTTTTGTCGAAGAAGGTAAACGGGCAATTTCAGTTCGGTTTTTACGAAATATGTTCAAAGTGAGAATTTGCAATAAGATGCCCAAAAAAGAGTGTCTTGCATATCATTTGGGAAACTGCCAGGCTCCATGTATCGGGAAAGTGAGCAAAGAAGAGTACAATCAGAATATTGAAAACTTGTCAAAAGTGCTTAGGGGAAAGGGAGAAGTTGAAGAAGTCAGGAAAAAATTAGAGGATAAAATGAGGGAATACTCACTAAAAGAAGATTATGAAAATGCGAAAAATACAAGAGAACAAATTAATTCGTTGGACATTTTCTTTAACAAACAGAAGATAGAAAGGCCTCAAAATCACAGAGATGAAGATTATATTTGGATTGAAAAAACCCAAAGCGAAATATTTTTTCAAATAATTAAATCAAGAAATGGAGTTTTATCTAAAAGTGAAAAACATGCAATAAAGATAAATGATCAGGAAAGAGCGGAATCATTATTTTTGTATAACTATTATGAAGTTGATCAAGAAACAATAATTTATTCAAATCTTGATTCAAACGAGAGAGAATTCTTAAATAAGATTTTTGAAAGCGATAAATTTAGAGAAATCCCAAAGAGCAAGGAAAAAATAATTGAAATAGCAAGAAATTCATTGAATCAAAATGAAATAGAAATAAGTGTCAGTAAACTTAGAGAAGAATTGAAACTTGAAAAAGACCCAATAGTAATTGAAACTTTTGATATTTCAACTCTTTTTGGAGAAAATAACGTTGCTTCGATGGTTCAGTTTGTAAATGGAAGGGCAAACAAAAAGGAATATAGAAAATTCATGATCAAAAGCATAGAAAAACAAGATGATTTTGCTTCAATGAAAGAAGTTGTTTATAGAAGATATTGAAGATTGGTTGCTGAAAATAAAAGAATGCCAGATTTAGTTGTGATGGATGTAGGCATTGGACAGTTGCATG
>CAZPWA010000034.1:0-10997 GCA_964590665.1 Microcaldota archaeon | reverse complement strand
CAACCATTTAAACCTAAATTTCGCTCAACAAGAGAACGGACTTGTGGATCCAAAGTGCCTAAAAGATTACCCAAAAGATCAGAACGAGCAGACGCTTCTTCTAAATCAGAATAAAGAGATTCTGGAGTTCCACTCTTTCCAGAAATAAAATCAAATCGATCCAATTCCTCACCATCAGCGAGGATTGGGGAGGCGATCTGAGCACTCTTTGCCTTAAAAACAGATTTAACACGCTTAACTTCCAAACCCAAGCCATCAGCAATTTCTTGATCAGTTGGGTCTTTTGAATTTTTAGAAGTAAAATCATAACAAAAACGATCAACACGAATAATATCTGCTGCCATATCAGGACCAATTGTGAAAATTCCTGATTTTGATCCAACAGATCTCCACATTGCAGTTCTAACCCAATTTTGAAGGTATTTTTCAAGAGAGCCTAAATCTGGATCAAAATTTTTCAAAGTTGAATTAAAGAACCTTAAAGCGCCTTCCTGAACTAAATCATTTGGATCCAAAGAAGGAAATCTTTTTCTATTAATCCTAAATGCAATAGATGAGGCAATTTTAACAAAAAGAGGATAGTACAAAGTCGTGACAAATGATTCGATTTCAGAGGCAATTTTTCTTGCACTTGAATCTGATTCAGTTTCAATAGATGCAAGCGCCTTTTGATAAAGACTAAAAACAGATTTTTCCTCATCTGGATTTAGAAGGGCGGTTCTTTTTGGACAATTAATAGAGCGAAATTTAGAAATTTCAGAAGCATGAATAGATGAGAAATTGTGATCAGATTTAACTAAACGAAGTTTAGGAGAAGCACCATCATGCAATCGAATAGCAAGTTCAAGGGCAGAAGTCATAAAGAAAGAGTTGTAGGAAGGATTTATATATTGTGATATTTAGTGGTTTTTCATATGTTCAATCTTTATGCAACGATCACTAACAAAGTTCAAATGATTTTTTGAGGCAAGCAAAGAAGCTTCTTCATTAATTATTCCAAGTTGAAGCCAAAGAGTTTTAGCGCCAATAGAAACAGCTTCTTTTGCAACTGGTAAAACATCCTCGCTTTTTCTAAAAACATCAACAATATCCACTTTGATTTCTTTTGGAATATCCAAAAGAGAAGAATAAGATTTGATTCCTTTCCACTCCTTAATCATAGGATTAACGGGAATTATTGTGTAACCGTGAGAAACTAAATAACTAGCAACATCATAACTTGGCCGATCAGGCTTATCGGATAAACCAACAATTGCAATGATTTTTGAAGTTTTTAGAATAGATTTTATATCCATAATGAAATTAATTAAATAAAACAAATAAAGGGATAACATGGTTGATTTTTTTAAAAGCGGTTTTGAAAACAAAGAAGGTAAAATGATCATATCTGATACTGAAGTCGAAAAAATCTCAGCAAAATACAAAACACCGCTTTATGTAGTAAATCAAAAAACAATAGAAGAAAAATGCCAGATTCTTCATAATGCAATTTCAAAAATTACAAAAAATTATGAAATACACTATGCAATGAAAGCAAATTCAAACATAAGCATTCTTAAAATAATAAAAAATCAGGGAGTATTCATAGATGCCGTTTCAATTGGAGAAATAATTGCAGCTAAAAAAGCAGGATTCAAAAAAAGCGAGATAATGTTTACTGGAACAAGTGTCTCAGATGAAGAATTGGAAGAATTATCGAAAATGGGGGTAAAACTTAATTTCGATTCCATTTCTGCACTAAATCGGCTTTTGAAAATAAAGGTCCCAAAATTGATCTCATTTAGAATAAATCCAGAAACCGGAGCAGGCCACCATTCACACGTAGTAACAGGTGGGCCAGACACAAAATTCGGCATTTGGGAAGCAGATGCAATTGAAGCGTATAAAAAAGCAAAAGAAGCAGGAGTTAGAAAATTTGGAATACACATGCATATAGGCTCAAATGTGTTTGATTTTGAGGATTTTTCAAAAGCACTTGAAAGATTTTTGGAAATAGCAGCAAAAATCAAAAAAGAAACTAAAATAAAATTTGAATTTATAGACATAGGCGGAGGCCTTGGAGTCCCATATAAAATAGAACAAAAAGAACTGGATTTAGAGGAATTTGCACAAAAAGTAGTTGGAAAATTCTTGACTAAATGCAAAGAATTGGATCTTGGTGAACCAAAATTGATAATAGAACCTGGAAGGTTTCTAGTAGCAGATTCAACAGTTCTTTTAACAAGAGTAAATACGATCAAAAAAACACCATACAAAACTTTTGTAGGCGTAGATGCAGGATTCAACACATTAGTAAGACCTGCGATGTATGGATCATATCACCATATTTTTGTAAATGGAAAAATAGGAGAAAACGAATCTGAAAAATACGATATAGTTGGACCTATTTGCGAAAGTGGGGATTTTTTTGCAAAAGATAGATCGATGCCTAAAATTGAAGAAGGAGATCTTCTAATAATAATGACTGCAGGAGCTTATGGATATTCGATGAGTTCGACATATAATTTAAGGCCAAGAGCAGCAGAGATTTTAATCAATATTAGCGAGATAAGTGGAATGAGAAAAAGGGAAACGATTAAAGAGTTAATGAAAAATCAGCTTTAAAAAGAGAGGTATAGAACATGTATAAGTATGAATACTTTCAAAAATACTAAAAGACCCATAATAGTATTTCCAGAATATCAGAAAGAAGCTACACTCACGCTATTGCAGAACAAAATCAGAAAAACGCAAATCACAATAGCAAAAATGATTGAGCGAGATTTCCAAATAATAAGCGCACAAAACATACATACGCGTAGAGAAATGCTCGAGAGAATTTTGAAAGGGGAATTTGGAAATTTGTATGAAATACAAAACCCCAAATGGACAGAATTTGGATCAGAAGTATATCAAGTATGCAAAAAAATAGTAGCACAAGAGACTCAAGAAGAGAAAGTTCGTGAAATTGCATTGCGAATATTGCGCACACTAAGCGACCTTGGAAACGAAGCAATTCTATGAAACCTGTGTTAAGTTTAAAAATAGCTCCAATCATTTAATAGTAAGTATTTTTACCCACCTTAGCTCAATGGTAGAGCGTCCCGCTGTAGTTTTGAACTCTCAGAATTGAGAGCATATCCTTCGCAAGCTAAAGCTTGCTCGGAGACGGGAAGGTTGCTTGTTCAAGTCAGGCAGGTGGGACACAAACTCATTCTAAGATACACAAATTTAAATCGTTTGCACCTAATTACAATTTAACAAAATTTCCAACCTTTTAGATGTGATAATATGTCAGTAAAACCAACACACATAATTCCAAGAGCAAGTGCAACGGTTAAGGCAGAAATAGTTGAACCAAACACATCCAGATGGAATGAATTGCGACTTGGGGCAGTTGTTGAAAGATACAAAGCTGCAATAGAGTTAGTTGGTAGCGGAGTAAGAATCGCAGTTTATGGAGAAGCACTTCCAACAGTAAAAGATAAGGAAACAAAAGCAGGAATCGAGCCATTGCACATATTGAAAACAGTAGTAATGAAAGATGAATGGGAAAATAGAGAAGGACATATTTTAGTTGCAGCTCCAGCAAAAGGAAACATAAAAACTACTGGAATCTATTTTAGAGAAGATGATGAGATGGCACTTTCACTAGGAATCTCAGAAACTCTTCCTCCATGGATGACTCATGGAACGTGCACACCCTTTTTAGTTGAAGAAGCAAATGGAATAGGGGCAGTATTAGTAGCAGATCCTGAATTTAGATATCCAAAAGACACTAGAAAAATTGGAGATTTGGAAGTCGATATATCTTTGGGTGGAAGTGATGAAATTGCACAAAAAATCGCACTCAGAGTGAGATATGGCGCGCTAGTTGAATCACTCCAAAAACATCATCCGCAATTGCTAAGTGTTCAAAAGGAATTGATAAAAACAGGCTAAGTACCGATAAAAAGAAAAGAAAATAGCCAGTACTCGATAAGCAATAAATATACTTCTATTTTTTATCAGTACTCATAGGAAGGTGAATGTATGAGTAGCATAAAGCTAGATAAAACAAATTTTATGAAAATAATTGAGAGCGAAAAACTTCCAATTGTAATCGATTTTTGGGCCTCTTGGTGCGGACCATGTCAAATGCTAGGTCCTGTTTATGAAGAAGTGAGCGAAGAACTTAAAGAAAAAGCAATTTTAGCAAAAGTAAATGTTGAAGAGAGTGGGGAACTGGCACAGGCTTTTGAAGTTAGGGGAATTCCGACCTTAATCATAATTAAAGAAAAGAAGGTAATAGGACGATTCTCAGGATATATGCCAAAGGAAGCACTTAAGGCCAAAATAAATGAAATAATACAAAAACAGTGAAAACATGGATTTTGCGTGCAAAAAAATAGATATTGAAGAAGTAATTAAGTGCAGTCTTGGAGTAACAAAGGCAGAATTGATGATAATGAAAACAATAATGAAGCAAAATGAGGAAATGGACACGCAAAAAATAGCTCAAAAAACAAATTTGGATTTAACCACAGTGCAAAAAGCAGTGAAAAAACTTCACGAAAAAGGAATTTTGATAAAGGATCAGAAAAACCTTGGAAGTGGAGGATATATTTTTTTATACAAAAGCAATTCAAGAGAAAAAATAAGAAGCAAAATAAAAGAAATAGTTGGAATCTGGTTTAAAGAAGTAGAAAAAGAAATAGAAAAAATCTAAGGAGCAAATAGTGCCTTAAAGAAGAATAATGGGTCACTCAAGGTACTATGCTCATCAGGATTAATCAATGCATTTGAAATAACCCCTTGAACATATTTGCTCTTTTTAGCCCGTCCAACAATCAAATTGAGTAGGAATTCACCTTTGACCATCTTTTGAAGCTTGTAGTTGTCTTTTACTTCTTTTTCAATATCAGCCATCAAAAGATCCTCATATTTTTTAAGAGAAGAAGCTGAAAAGTCATTCTTATTTAACGCTTCAACAATTGCAGCACTTGCAGCACGACCAGAAGTTAAAGCATTTCCAATACCTTCTCCAGTAAATGGATCAATTAAGGAAGCTGCATCGCCAACTAAAAGATATCCATCACCAGACATTTTGACTCTTTTTGATGCAAATGGAAGGAGCCAACTTTTAACTTCAGTGCTTCTTTTTGCATTCTTGAATCGATCTTTGAAAGTAGGATTGTTTTCAATTATATCAAACATAACTTTTTGCAAGTTGACTTTCTTCTTTTTCATGTCTGTTACGACCATTCCGATACCGACGTTTGCTTTTCCATTTGGAAGGGGAAAAATCCAGAAGTAGCCTGGAAGAGCTTCCTTGACAAAGTGCAATTCGATCTGATCAATCATTCCGCCGACATTTTCATAGTAGCAGCGAATACCTGCACACAGATGATCTTCTTCATTGTGGTATGCATTCAATTTTCTTGAGGTCATTCCGCCAGCACCATCAGCACCGACAACTACTTTTGCCTTAAAGACTTGCTCTTTTCCATTAACAAGACCCTTAACGCCAACAACCTTGGATCCTTCCATCACCAGATCATTTGCAACAAAACCTTCAATTGTTCTAGTTGCCAATTTCTTTGCATTTTGGAATAAAACATTATCGAAAACTTCTCTGCGGCACACAAAACCAGGAGGAGAACCATTTTCTTTTTTAGGAGATGAAACCGGAGCAACAGTACCATTTGGGGAAGAGAAAGTTACACCATACATATCCAAGTGTTCAACATTTTTGAATTCTGGATAGACTCCCATTTCAGTGAGCATCCTAACAGATCTTCCGGAAATTCCATCACCGCAGGTTTTATCCCGAGGGAATTTTTGTTTATCAAGAAGAAGAACCTTTTTTCCTGCTTTTGAGAGGAAAGTTGCAGTTGAAGAACCAGATGGTCCGCCACCAATAACAATAACATCAAATTCGGTTGTTTCATCAGATGAATCAACTTTCATAGGAGTATTTACGGGAGCAGAAGTAATTTGATTTTTACCTTCTGGAACAGCCATAATTGGAGCAGGTTTTTGCTCGCTTTGAGTTTCTATTGAATCCTTTTTCTTTGGTTTTGGCATAACAATTTCACCATTAATAGATATTTAAGCGTTAGAAGTATAATGAAAACATGCTTTTAATCATTTCTTAATTAAAAGCAGCAGCAATTATAAATATAATTATAGATAATGTATAAATGTGGAAAGAATAAAGATAAGTGCTTACGACCTACTTCAAAGCCAAGGCAGAATGAATAAATTAGGAACGCTTCCTCCAAAAACAAAGGAAAAACTCAGAGAAGCAGGAAACTTTAGAGTTTTTGAGGATTTGATTGAAGAAGAACATTTTAGGGAAAAGGTTTGTGAAGTTGGTTTTAGATACATTTTTGGGTCAAAAGAACCAACAAGAAACGAAATAGGAACATTTAATTTCATAACTCCGGAAGAAGGGTTTAGAAAACTTGCAAAAGCAGTAGAAATTGCAACTTTTGCACCAGATGCAGAAGAATATTTGGAAGCACTGGCAAGAATTGCACAGAGTAAAGTTTCATTCAACAATTTTGTAGCAGATGCGCATGGATTTGCAAAAGGAAAGCCAGAATACGAACAATTTAGGGGAATAAGAATAGGCGCAGAGTATAAAGGAGAAAAAATGAATGATGAAAAAATTAGAAAAATAGCGAGAATAATTGCAAGAAAAAATCCTCAGGAAAGAGAAGAGGACTTAATCAAAAAACTAACAATAAACCCCAACAAAGAGCTTTTGGACCAAGAAACCGGAATAATAGTTGGAAGAGAAGGGGAGATAGATCTAGTCCAAAAAATAGGAATAATATCTGATGCAAAAATCATAGTAACAGAAAATACAGGAAACTTTTCAGATCAAGAAGAATATTTGCTAAACCCAAGTCAAACCAGAATTGCGTTTTTAATAGCACACAGATTTGCCACATTAATTGATTTGGAAGGATTTGGAGAAAGTGAATTTGAAACCAACATAACAATTAATGCCCTTAAAGCAATTAGAGAAAATAGTAGGGATCAAATAAGGATGGAAGCGCATTTTGCATCTCCAGAGCCAAATAATGAAGATGGTAATGAAGAATACGAAGAAACAAGAATGTCAAGAGACATAAGAAAAGGAATGGCAAAATCAACCATGCCAAAAATAGAAGAAATTGAAGATCAGACTAAGGAAAATTTGGGAATAAATGCAAGTGAATTAATAGGCACAATAAAAAGATGGATAGAAGAAAATTAGTGCCTAAAGTGCCTTATTCCAGTAAAGACCATTGCAATATTATGTTCATTTGCAGCATCAATAACTTCTTTATCCTTTATTGATCCTCCAGGTTGGATTATTGCAGTGATTCCATTTTTGGCAGCAACATCAATGCCATCCCTAAATGGGAAAAATGCATCAGATGCCATAACACACCCCTTAACAGTATCTTTATTGTCAGAAGCGATCATTGCGCCGATTTTTGCAGCATCAACTCTTTTCATTTGACCAGCTCCAATTCCAACTGCCTTGGTTCCGCGAGCATAAACAATTGCATTGGATTTTACATATTTTGCAATTTTCCAGGCGTACATAAGAGAATCCATTTCTTCTTTAGTTGGAGACCTTTTTGTAACGACATTCACATTTTCAAGCATTTTGACATTTGCTTCTTGAACCAAAAGACCTCCCAAAATAGATCTATATTTTCGGTAGGGTTGCCGCTTTACATCAAAGCCTTTTGCTTCCATGATTCGAAGGTTTGGTTTTTTTGCAAAAAGAGCAAGAGCGCCAGAAGTGAATTTGGGGGCCATGACAATTTCAACAAAGCGAGTGAGTATCTCAGTTGCCAAAACTTCATCAACAGGCCTATTCACCAAAACAATTCCGCCAAAAGCAGCTTCCGGATCAACAGATTTTGCAGTTTTATATGCTTCAAGAATATTTGATGAAGAAGCAACTCCGCAAGGATTGTTGTGCTTAACAATAACGGCAGTTGGTTCATCAAATTCGCGAACTAATTTGAATGCAGCATTGCAATCAAGAATATTATTATAAGACATTGATTTTCCCTGAATCTGGATTGCATCCAAAACAGAGGGATTTTTGTATAATTCATCTCGATAAACCGCTGAAGATTGATGAGGATTTTCGCCATACCTTAAATCCTGTTTTTTGTGGAAGGTAAGGTTCATATACTCAGGGTACTCAGTTTTGAAGCCAAATTGTCCCCTAAAATACTGCTCAATCACAACATCATAGTGGGCAACATGAGTCCATGCTTCAATTGCAAGTTTTTCCAAGGTTTTTTCGCTTAAAGAAGCATTTTGGGTTAATTCGGAAATAACACCAGAATATTGGCTTGGATTTGTTACAATGCCAACACTTTGATAGTTTTTAGCAGAGGCTCTAATGAGAGTTGGTCCTCCAATATCAATATTTTCAATTGCATCAGAAAGGGAAGGAGAATTCTGAATAGTTGATTCAAAGGGATACAAATTAACAACAACTAAATCCAAGGGAGTGATTCCAAGAGATTTAAGCTCTTTTAAGTGGTTTGGATTTTTTTTATCAGCAAGAATTGCGCCATGAACTTTTGGATGCAAAGTCTTGACACGCCCATCAAGAATTTCAGGAGAACCAGTATATGATGAAACTTCTGTTACCTTGATTCCGTTTTTAGATAAAAGGGCATATGTTCCACCACTTGAAATTATCTCGATTCCCATTTGAGAGAGGGATTTTGCAAATTCAATAATTCCATCCTTATTGTATACACTAATCAATGCACGAGAAACCTTCATGAATACAACCCGCCTAAACACTCATCAAATTAAACAATTTAATTTTTTAGAAACAGTTAAAATATAAGAAACAAACTGGCATTTAAAGATATGCAATTATAAGCATTAGCTTCCATTAAATATAACATGTCTCAGGTGCATAAAGATTTTCACAAAATAACCCAAATAGACCCATTAAGAAGAAGAGTGAGAGAATTAGTGAAAGATTTGAGAAATGCTAAAAAAGAAGGCAAACAACCACTATACTTGGACTTGGTCAAGCAGGAACTTCATTTATGTTTTAGAAGATACAAACAGGCTCTGAGAAATCCATCGGGAATTCCTGATTCGGGAATAGTTGAATCGGTTACCGAATACTGAAACAATTAAGGTTAAACTAGGGAGTTTTCCTGACAGAAGCTTTATAAAAATGTCGTGACAGATAAGAATAGAATCTAATTTTCTTTAGATGCCCTGATAGTGTAGTGGTCTAGCATACAAGACTGTCAGAAACTTTTAGAAAAAGTTTCATCAAAAACAGTTAAAAGTTTACAGACCTCTTGTGACCCGGGTTCGAATCCCGGTCAGGGCGTTCTAAAAAATAAAATCAATAAAATACTTAAAACCAGAATTAATTGCATAAAAAATTATTTTTCAAAAACAAAAAAGTGGGCTTTATGGTGATTATTTTTTCCCAAAGTAGTCGTAGAGTAGTGAATTTCTTTTAAGCCAAAAATAGAATTCCTAATTTGATTAGCAGATCGATAATAAATCTCATTTCCAAACTTCCCAACGGCAGTTGATTGACCATTAGAATCTTCAAGAGAATAACAAACCAAAGCGTATTTTCCTTTTTGATTTAACTGATTTGACATAATAGACAAGTACCTCAAAGTATCTTTATGTGGAATGTGATGAAAAAGAGAATAATCAAAAATTAAATCAAATTTTCCAGCAAAACGAAAAGGAATGTCAAAAATATCCATGGATCTAAAGTAAGGATGTGAACAAGAAGAATCGAGAGTCGAAAGTTTTGATTTTGCAATTGAAATTGCAGTTTCAGAAATGTCGATTCCTTCAACAAAAAATCCTTTTTTAGCAAGAAAAAATGAGTAATTACCTGTTCCGCATGCAACATCCAAAACACGACCAGCTTTTTTTATCCAGTTTTTAGATAAAACAAATTCTAGTTCATTAGGAATAGAAGTAATTTCCCAGGGAATTTGATCAAGAGGTTTTTGATAAATTGATTCCCAATAGTTTTTATCCATAAAAATCACTCATATCTTAATGCTTCAACAGGATCCAGTTTTGATGCCCGATTCGAAGGCAAAAGACCTGCAAAGAGCCCAACAAGAACAGCAAACATAAAGGCGAAAATCAAAATGGTTGGAGTAATTAAATTCGGAACTCCAAAGGAACCGATTATAAGGGTTAAAATAGAACCCAAAACAAGACCAATGATTCCGCCGATAAAGCCCAAAATGGTTGATTCCAAAACAAAGATCAGTTGAATCTCTTTTTCAGAAGCCCCAAGAGCCTTCAAAACACCAATTTCATTAGTTCGCTCCAAAACAGCCATGAACATTGTGTTCATGATGCCAATTCCCCCAACCAAGGTTGCAATCATAGTAATAAAAAGAAGGAAAATAGCAAGACCTGAAATAAGACCCCCAATGGTCTGATTTACAAAGTCAGAAGTAATAACTGAAAAGTCCTTCTCATCAAGAGAAACCTTATGTAATGATGCGAGTTTTGATTCAACTTTTTCCTGAATTTCCTTATTTGAGTAGCCATCTTCAATTGAAATTGAAATGAAATTTATTTCATTTTTTGAAAGCTGGGATTCAAGTTCATCTTTTCCATCGTCAAAAGGAATATAGATTGACGCATCATCTGCCCCAGAAAAGGAAGATCCAATTTGCTTCAAAATTCCAATAACACGATAATCATGATTGCCAATACGAACAATACTTCCAACAGAAACCTTATCTTTGCCAAAAAGTTTGTTTGCAGCATCATATCCTAAAACAGCAACACGACTTTCAGTATCATCATAAACACGGCCAAATTCAATTTCCAAATAATTTTCCCATTGATCAAAATAAACGGGTTCTATTCCATAAACAGTTGCAGTTAGGGATTTGTCCTTAAAGCCAAATGTCAAGCGGCCATAAGCAGTTTTTGCAACAGATTTAACTCCAATAATATTTTCAATTGCATCTGCATCCTTAAAGAAAAGTTTTCCA
>CAZPWA010000033.1:2776-11625 GCA_964590665.1 Microcaldota archaeon | reverse complement strand
AAAATTACACTCCTCATCAAAACCGTAATCAATAGAGAAAACTCCGCTTGTGAGTAAAAGGCCAATAACGATGACAACTGCCAATAAGGCCCACCCGTAAGTCATTATGTATTCCACTGAAGCCTGACCTTTTTTCATAGTTAGGCATTGTCAGACTAGCCATTAAATATCTTTCTATTCACTTATCATGACACTAATATTCTTAGGAGTGATTATTAATGCCAATTGAAACTTGTGAACTTAGTGGCGAGCAGAGTGCAAAACTTGTAAAGTGCAACTATTGCAACAAGAAAGTTAGCACCAAGCACATAAAGAGCCAAAAAAGAAAGAAAGTTGATCATAGATACATCTGTAAAGCATGCTGGACTAGCATCCCAAAAAGAAGCCAGTACAAAAGCGCAAAATAATTTTTTAGATCACACTTTACCAAAATTTTTTCAAAAAAACATCTTCTTTTATTAATATAAAGAGAAAATAACTAATGGAAGAATCGGAATTGGCAGCCAGATACCCATTTACAGAAGTGGCAAAAAGGCTAATTTCAGAAACGCAGATAAGCGACAAGATAGTCCAAATAGCAATGGAGAGAATAAGAAAAGCGGCAGAAGGACAAATAAGCACTCGAATTCTTCTTAGTGAAGATGATAGGCGAGAGTGGATCGCATCATATGCTGCATCAAGAATGATTCTTTCATATATAAAAAATTCATATTTAACAAACCGATTCGCAGTAATAGAATCAAAAACAATACGCAGTTATTTGGATAAAGCAGATCCGCGAGAAGTTGATTTTGTCTGTGCTTTTTTTGGAGTAAATATTACAAATCAGGATGGAAAAATGTTTCTGGATATTCCAACATTCCTAAAATACAGCCCAAGATCAATTGAATACAAATTGATAAACCGCAGGATAGTTGGGGGAAAAATCGAACTAAAAGCGTCTGAATTGAAAAGGCTTCTTGAAGAAGGATCAAGAAAAAGAATCGAGCAGATCCCGATCATAAAGGAAGCGCCTCCACTAATTGAAGAGGGAGCCAAAAAAGTATTGGAGAGTCTTCCAAAAACAGAAGTGGCAAAAATCACAATAAAGGTCGAGGATCATCCTCCATGTGTTCAAAAGCTTCTCGATAATGCAGCAAAACACATAAACCTAAATCATCAATCCAGATTCTACCTTGCAACATATCTTCTTGGAATAGGCATGCAGGAGACAGAAATAGCAAAACTATATTCAAACCTTCCAGATTACTCGGAAAAAATAACAGTATATCAAGTTGGTCAAATCAAGAAAAAGGGCTACACAACTCCTTCATGCGCAACAGTAAATACATATGGTCTTTGCTGCGCAAACTGCGCAATAGGAAATCCGCTAAATTGGCACAAACTAAATAAAGGAAGAAAGGAGGAAATAGTAAATGGGACAAATAAATGACGAAGAATACATAAGAAAAATATTTAGCGAATACTACCAAAATTGCTCATTTCCAATAGTTTCAATAGAAAAAAGAGAATTTGGAATAGGGAATAACAAAAAAATTGATTCAAGGCACCTTTCATTTAAAACAATAAACGAATTTAGAAACTTCCTCAAAATCAATACTCCTCTTTTTGTATCTCATTCAATTTCATATTACGAATTCCCTTCTGCAACTCCCATGGAAAGAAAAATACAAAAAGGAGCGGATCTGGTTTTTGATTTAGACATTCACGCAGAAGGCAAATTCGGAGCATACCACAAGTTGCCCCAAGTTAAAGAAGACTTGATAAGATTGGTAAAGGATTTCATAATTGGAGATTTTGGAATAAATGGAAGCGATTTACTAATAGTCTTTTCTGGAAACAGAGGCTACCATGTGCACGTTAGAAACGAAAAATTCCAAAGCCTTGGAAGCGAAGAAAGAAGAGAACTAGTTGACTATGTAATGGGAAATGGATTAAACTACAAGGATTTTTTTACCCTCAGCGACACAAAGCCGCCCAAACTTCTAGGCCCAATGCCAAATGAAGGGGGATATAGAGGCAGATTTGCAAGAGAAGCAATCAAAACAGTAAGAGAAACCCCGAATTTGATTTCAAGAACACTTAAGGGAGAAAAAGGGGAATTTTTCATTAGCGGCATCAATGAGGGAAATTGGAGCAGAATATCGCTTGACCTAAATGATTTAGTTTCAAGACTTTCAAAAGTTTCAGGAAACCTGACAATCGGATCAGTAGATACTGATGCCGGAGTAACGCAGGATTTAAGTAAATTAATCAGAGTTCCAAACAGCATTCATGGAGACACAGGACTAATTGCAATAGAAGTAAAAGATATTGAAAAATTTGAACCATTTAAGGATGCTCAACTTAACACAAAAAGAGAGATAAAGATCGAATTCATTGAAGATGTTCCAAACAACCCTCAGATAATTGGAGCGCAGGGACCATTCAAAAAAGGAGAAACAGTTGGGATAAATGAAGGACTAGGAATATTTTTCATAATTAAAGGATGTGCAAAAAGAATTTAAAATAAAAAAAATTATTTCTTGTTTCCAAGTTGGATTCTTGGTGGAATAAGAGGTGCAGTCAAACCAAGCACTCTTGCAATCAAGGTGCCATTTGCCGAACCAGAGTAGTTAATTGCACCCAATAATGGTTCTGCATATGCATCTGGAAGCTTCTTTTCCTTTTTCCATCTTTCCATAATTTCCTTGGTTAATTTATCATCTTCTTTTGCAGTCAAAACGCCTCTTAATTTCAAGTCGCCTGCCTTATCTTCATAAGTTGCATGATAGGTATAGGTAATTTCCAATTCTTGGCCAACTTGAGAGACTTCCTCGATTGCGATATTGATATTCAAGCCTTTTATTTCGACTTTAGGTGGTCTTTTTCCACTAACTTCTAGGATTCTTTCGTTTACTAACATAGTATCAAACCTCCAAAAAAAGGATTAAAGAGGAATTTTAAAAGAAGGTATTATAAATAATGCCAAGGCGAAAAAATGACAATCGGAAAAAAGGAAGAAGGAATAATACAGATAGTTGTTGCAGTTATTTTCATCATTGGAGCTTTTTTTATTTCAACACGCCTTGAATTTCTTGGAAATTATGGCTACTTGGGAGCGTTTCTAATATCACTTGTTTCGGCAGCAACAGTTTTGCTTCCAGTTCCAGCAATGGCAATTGTTTTTGGAATGAGCAAATTTTTGGATCCGATTCTTCTGGGAATTGTTTCGGGTTTAGGTTCTGCAATAGGAGAGTTAACAGGGTTTTTTGCAGGAGATGGGATTAGAGATCTCTTAAATGATAAGATAAAGGAATCGCAACAGATAGAGCAGTTGATACATAAATACGAAATATTTGCAATAATACTACTTGCCGCAATACCTAATCCTTTTTTTGATGTTGCAGGAATTTTAGCAGGAGCAGCCAGAATGAAATGGTGGAAATTTTTAATAGGCTGCGCAATAGGAAGGATAATACGATACATATTGATTGGATTCATTGGAGAAGCAGTTCTTTGAAAAATTAAAATTAACTAGATAAAAAAAATTCTGCAACTTTCGAATTTCGAGGATTTGAAAAACCAATAATCGAAGACCAATTCTTCAGATTTTTAACTCCGGCCAAAGTAACACGAACCTTGCCCCTATCAAGAAGAGAAATTTGAGGATTAAAACCATAAAGACGCAACAAATGAATAATTTGACCTTGCATGGGAGAAGGACAAATTTTCATTTCAATACGAGGATAAAGCTTGCCATTGTTATTAACACGGCAAACGCATCCATCAGTATCCATATAGCCGCGCAAAACAAAAATACCCAGAGAATAGTTAAACACAGATAAAGGAATAATTGAGCGTTCCCATTTGGGAGAAAGATAAAAACCTTCAGAAATTAACAAATCAACAAATTTCTTTCCAAAGAGACAAAGATCAAACGTGTTTTCATTTTTTCTAAAATAAATTTTAGGAGATTTTCCAAAAACAATAGAGAAAAGATTTGAAACATAGTAGGAATAACTTAGATCTTTTATTGAATTTAAAGTAACCTTGATTCGATACTGAGTTTTGGTTTTATTATTTGCTTGACTCGAATAGATACCTATTGAACCATCACCCATAAGAATGCCAGTTAATTCTGCAAAAGCAGCAGATTTTTCAATCATAAAAGTAAATCATAAAACAGAGAATAAAAACAAAAAGCAACACAGCATTTCCGCAGAAATAGAAAGATTATACGAAGCGCGGTTTGCACCGCACTTCGTTATAGCGGGAGGTAGATTTGAACTACCGGTCTCTGGGTTATGAGCTTCGCCCCCTAATCAAAAAACGATTTTTTGATTTGAGACCAGCGGGAACTCCAAACTTCCCTACCCCGCTATAGTTTGGAGATCAATATTTCTAATTCATAACCCTGTAGTGTATTTTGGACTAAATGTTTATAAGGAGATGTTTAAGAAAAAATTATTTAGAGTTCTTGGCAGCACGTTCTGCAGCTTCGCGAATTGCAGCCCTCTCAGCTTCATCTTTTGAAAATTGATCATCTTCATTTTTTGCTTTGTGGAAGTAGTAGCCAGAAGCGAACATCACTAAAGAGAGGGCAACCAAATAAAGAGGAAGACCAACATAGGTAAATGGTAGAATCACACCAATTAAGTCATTCCTTAAACTCATTAAGCCAGATGGAACAGTTATTCCGCAGGATCTTAATTTGGAAGCGTCATTACTAGTAAGGAATTCTATCGCGCCATCTAGAACTTTTCCAGAATAACTAATTACCAAATAAGTTGCAATACTAATTAGAAAAACGCCTATGACGATAAAGAGATAGCTGGTCCAACCTGATTTTCTCATCCAAATCACTTAATTTTATTTCAAGAGCAATAAATAAAGCCCTTTGCAAAGTAATCAGAGTATGGTTGAAGCTCAAAGAAGAGTTGAAAGGGAAGAAACAGCCTCCATTCTCGGAGTTGTGCCAGTTAGAGTTGTTCGCGAAGGTTATGATAAGATTGCGATGCAGGCAGCCCAAATTTCATCAGCAACATATGTACACCTTACACAAAAACCTGAAACCAGAAGAGCAATCAGAGGAAGCGAACTAGAGCAGATTTTTGGGTGAAAAAATGAAAAACCAATCAGAAATAGCAAAAATATTCAAGAATGCCAAGGTGCAATACTCTAAAGATCCAAAACAAAACATATATTCAGTAAAAATTACACTAAACAATAAACCCAGAATAATAACCGTAAGAGTGGGGGATTCATTTACAGAACTCTCTCTTGCAGATCAGGAGGGAAATGTTCTTGAAATGCTTAGAGAGGATAATGGAAAAACCAGTTTTACAAAATTCTAAATCAAAACGCGGTGAGTTCAAATGTCAGAGGATGTTTCAAAAATAAATGCGGCAAAAGCAGCAATGGAATATGTTAAAGAGGGAATGTGTATTGGCCTTGGTTCTGGCAGCACCGCAAAAGAATTCATCAGGTTATTAGGAGAAAAAATACGAGAGAAAAAACTCAAAAACATAGTTTGTGTTACAAGTTCATTCGATTCACGAATTCTTGCAATTAACGAAGGAATATTTGTCAGCGAAACCGATGCCATAGAAAAAATAGATTTGACGGTAGATGGAGCAGATAAGGTTACAAAAAAGGGACTCCTTAAAGGAGGAGGAGGAGCGCTCACAAGAGAAAAAATAATCGCATATTATGCAAAAAAATTCATAGTAATCGTCGATGAAAGCAAAGTTCAAAAGGAGGAGCTTGAAGGCGAAGTTAATTTAGAAGTTTTGCCATTTGCAGTACCTCTGGTTATGAGGCAACTATCGCAATACAATCCAAAAATCCGCATGGCAAAAGCAAAACTTGGGCCAGTAATTAGCGACAATGGTTCTTTCATAATAGATTTTCAGATGAAAATAGAAAACCCTAAAGAAATGGAAGAAAAACTTAAACTTATTCCAGGAGTAATAGAAAATGGAATATTCACAAAATTCGACCTAGTTATAATTGGAACCAAAAAAGGACACACGATACTCCAAGGTAAATAAAATGATGATAACAATAGATGAAAAAACAAAAGAAATACTAAAGACTCCCCTTGGAAGAATAGTTACATATGAAGAAATAAAAAAAATCAATAAAAAAATAATATCAATTGGAGATATTTGCACCCTTAACCTCATGAAAAATAAGGCCAAGGTTGATGTGGCGGTTTTTGATTTTAAAACCAAAAGAGAAGAGATAGGCGAGCAAGAAAGAAATGTTCTGCTAAAAAGTGGAAAATTCATTGAAATGGAAAACCCAACAGGCCAATTAAATAGAGAGATAGTAAATAATGCAAGAAAATATATCGATCAGAAAATAAATATCAAGATAATTGGAGAAGAAGATTTGACGGCACTTGCATTCATACTTGAACTAAAAGAAGATGAAGTAGTTATATATGGACAGCCAAATGTAGGAATGGTAATGGTTCAAAAAGACGAAAGATTAAAGGAGAAAATAAGAGAATGGATTAAAAAATAAAAATTAGTTGTTGCTTTTAACCAAAGTTCTAAATGCCATAAACAGAGAAAGAGCAACCAAAACGCCCATCCCGATTTTTAATGTTTCATCAATTTCAGGAATAAGCGGAGCTGCAACAGAATAGACACCAAAGCCTATAAGCGCAGCAACGATAAGCAGGACAATTTGTACTGATCCTCCACTACCCATTTAGAAACCTCTACTTACATTCCTGGTTGACCAGGAGTAGTTGTTTTTGCAACGACGATTACATCGCCGACAGATCGAACATTTTCGTATTTGATACTCTTTTGTCTAAGAGCTTCCTTTGCTGCATCTTTTCCACCAGGAAGAGGAACAAGAAGAACTCTTGCAACGTTTCCAGTTTCAAGATCAAGGATGAAATCCTCTGCTTTGCCGACAAATAGTCCGGAGTCCGTGAATATTTCCATTTCGTATAGCTTAGATAGTTTTGTGGACATGTAATAACCACCGTGGGCATTTATTACAAAGGAATTTAATAAACCTTTGCGTAGTTTTTGCATGGAAAAAGCCAGCTTCATATACTTATTGTACGTTTTGTTTTTTGCAGTTCTCATGTTAAGCACAATATTAACACCTTTTCTGGCATTTGAAAATAACGTTGATTCCATATATAGTATTTTCTCCTACACGTGCCACCAAAAGATGTCCAGATCCCTCTGTTTGTTCAAAAATAACGAAGGGGCACTAAAAATAGAAAATTGCCTCCAAAGCGAAGGGCAATACATTTCATCAAATGAAGATAGAACAATAATAAAAACGATTAAAGATGGCCAGAGCGGCTACAAGCTTCCAATATGCGCAAGAGACGTTGGCCTTTATGGCGGAATGCTTCTTAGCGCACTACTTTACCCAAAAATAAGAAAACTTAAGGAAGTGAGGGTTTATCCTCCAATTTTCTTTGTGCTTGCATTAGTCCCAATGGGAATAGATGGAACAACACAATTAATTTCAGAATTTGGATTTTTACCATTTGTTTATGAAAGCACAAATGCAATAAGAATAGCAACGGGGTTAATTGCAGGGGTTGTTGCAACATTCTATGCTCTTCCAATAATAATGAGCTATATATACAAGGAAGAAAAAAATTAGATGCTTCTTAAAACGCCTTTTGCGGCCAGATAAACTTGAGTTGCAAAACAAAGAGCAAGAGCAGAAAACGAAGTTGGCCCTAGTGAAACAAGCGTATCGGGAGGCAGTTTAGGGAAAAAATTAAAATCGCGTGCAGATGGAGATCGCCAAGAAGAACAATGAGTAATTGGCAACTGCCCTAAATTCAAAACAGGAGGCCGGTTTCGTAAATAACGATTGCAATAAGCATGATCAGATCTAGAACCCATAAAAATCAAAAGAAGGATAAGTGAAATAATTTAAAAAAATAACTAAAATTCATCAAGATTTTTTTGTTTTTTATCAACGAATTTTTTTTCTTTTGAAATTTTTGAATCTAAAACCAATTCTCCAAAAACCCCATCATAACCAGGAACCCAGCTAATATCTCCAGTTTTCACCCGAATTATTGCATCTGCAATTTCAGAAGTTGTTGCCATGCGGATTTTTTCATTTTGTGCATCAAAAACAGAAAATTCAGTTCCGAAGTAGCGAACAAGCTTATCGTATTCTTGAGCGACTTTTACTGAATTTTCAGCTTTCTTTAAAACTTTTGAAATTATTGTGTGCAACGGAACAATATGCTGAAAATCAACTGCATCGTTTGGCCTAAAACCAAGTTTGCGATCGGAAAGTTCATAGACTCGATTCAAAACACCAATAGTAAGTTTTCTTTTGCAAACTGGACAGATGCCTTTTTTCTCTTCAGTTTCCCAAGGAGTGTAGAGCACCTTACAGTCCCGATGCCCATCATAATGATATTTTCCTTCTTCGGGATAAAATTCAAAGGTTTTTTTGAAGCCTTTTCTTGTTTTTAGCGCATTGATAATATTATCGTAAGTAGGCTTTTCCAAATCAAAAACATTTGCCTCTCTTCCTAATTTTTCAAGAGAATGGGCATCACTATTTGAAACCAAGGTAAATCGATCTAATTCACTTAGCATCCAATTCATAGATGGATCCGATGATAAACCAGTTTCAACAGCAAATATTTTGTCGGATTTATCCTTGAATGCTTCTTCAAAAGTATTGACTCCTCCAACAGAGCCAAAGACAGAAAAATGAGGAGTCCAAATGTGTGCTGGAATAATCACATTCTTATTTGAAATTGAAAAAATTTCTTCAGCAAAATGATCAGAAGACATTTTTAGGATTGGTCTTCCATCCGCTTTCAAGTCTCCAAATTTGGATAAGCGATCATTTATTTG
>CAZPWA010000033.1:0-2676 GCA_964590665.1 Microcaldota archaeon | reverse complement strand
TGTAGATGAAAATCTGTGATAAATTGCATGGAGAATTTTCTCAATTTAAATTAAGATTCTTTAGGTTTGTAAAAACCAAAGCATAAAAAAAGTAGGGTAAAAAATTGGAAAATAGGGGAGAATACATGACAAGTACACTTGCTCAAAGAAGAAAAGACATGCTTAAACACGAAAAAGAAGAGAAACCGCATTTTTCAAAGCCACACCTCAAAGAAACGATTGTCAAAGTTGGAGATGGAAAAAGAGAAAGGAAGTTGGTGGCAGTTAAAAATCCACGATCAAAAGCCCACAGAACCCAAAATGGAATAGATAAAAACAAACATCAGGACTTGGAACTAACACAGGCAAAAAGCGAATTGACATTATTGATAAGAAGAGTAAAAAAACATACAAAAGAAAAAACAGGAGATAACGAAAAAACTTTGAAAAAACTTGAAGAAATTGAAGGAAAATTAAAATGTGCCACAACAAAAAGAGAGATAGATGAATTATTTGAAGAGATGATAAAACTTAAAATTGAAGAGGACAGAGAGATGATTAGAGCACTTAAAAAAGGACTAAGAATACTAGAAAAATTGAAGAAAAAATAAGCTCAGAATTTTTTATTAATTAAAGGAAAGAAAAACAACTAACAAACAAGAGAGCGATAAAGTTGCATTTAAATTAACTTTTATATTGTATTTTAGCATGCCTTTTGATCCAAAAAAATTTATTCCAAAGTCAGTTGAAGAAATAAAAAAACAAATTGGTAATGAACATGCAATCTGCGCTCTCTCAGGGGGAGTCGATTCATTTGTTGCAGCAACACTAGTTTCAAAAGCAACACCAAATTTGCATGCCGTATATGTAGATAATGGACTAATGAGAAAAAACGAAACTCAAAAAGTCCAGGAAGCAGCTAAAAAAGCAGGAGTAAAATTAACTGTAGTAGATGCAAGAAAAAGATTTTTGAATGAATTAAAAGGCATTGAAGAACCTGAGAAAAAAAGAAAAACAATAGGGCGGGTTTTTGTTGAAATATTTCAAGAAGAATCAAAGAAAAACAACATAAAATATTTGGTTCAGGGAACGATTGCTCCAGATTGGATTGAAAGCGGAGGGATGGGGCGAGACACCATTAAAAGCCACCACAATGTTGGGGGACTTCCGGAAAACATGCACCTAAAACTTTGCGAACCGCTAAGGGAATTATACAAACACGAAGTAAGAATGCTTGCAAGCGAATTGGGTTTAGGAGATGCAATAGCTCAAAGACAGCCATTTCCAGGCCCAGGACTTGGGGTTAGAATTGTCGGCGAAATAAGCGAAGAAAAAGTGAAAATAGTTCAGGATGCCTGCGAAATAGTTGAAAGTGAAATAGAGAAAGCATCCAAAGAAGGAGAAATGGAAAAACCATGGCAATATTTTGCAGCATTATTAAATTCCAAAACAGTAGGAGTTAGAGGAGATGAGAGAGCATATCAGTATACGGTTGTGGTGCGAGCAGTAAAAAGCCTAGATGGAATGACAGCTAATTTTTCAGAAATCCCATTTGAAGTTTTAGGAAAGATTTCAACTCGAATCACAAACGAAATTAGAAGCGTAGGAAGAGTTGTTTTTGATATTACAAATAAGCCACCAGGAACAATTGAAATGGAATAAATATAAATGCAAACATACAATAACAATTTGTGACACAGATAGAAGTAAAGATTCGAAACACACAAATACGGACAAAGGCAGAAAATTTTGTTCGAAATATAGAATATTTTCCAAAAAGAGAATTCGATAGATTCACAATTGGCCCAGTTTTGCATGAAACAGAAAATTCGAGAGTAAACATTGTTTTTGATAACAAGGAAAATGAATTTCTCATTCTAAAGGAGTTGCCGCCTCAAATGTGGTATTTAGCAAGCAACGAATGGAGAATACTCAAGAAAATAGCGCAAATCAGAAGAGGCAAAATACGAAGCCCCCAGGCAATATACAGAACACAAACAGGATTTTATATGTCCTTAGTAGATGGAGAAATTCTGGAAAGGGGAGCGAGTGTGCAAGAAACGATAGATAAAATAATCGATCTTGCAGATCAAATTAGATCGCTCCATAGAGCAAAGATCGTACATCGGGACATTAAACCAGCAAACATACGCATAAACGGCACAAAAGCAGCACTTATTGATTTTGGAATAAGTTTAGATGAGGAGGAAGAGGATCCCATCAAAAGAGGACTAATTGGGACAGTTGAGTATATGGCTCCGGAAAGATTTATAGAGCAAAGAAACTTGGAATACCCTGCAGACATGTACGCACTGGGGGTCATAATGTATGAACTAATCGAAGGAAGATTACCCTTTGACAACCCGTTTTGGAATGTGAATGACTATTCAAATGCACACAAAACACAGATTCCAGCTAAACCCAATGCGCAAAATTCCAGATTAAGGGCACTTTCAAACATAATTATGAAGTGTTTGGAAAAGAATCCAAAAAATAGGTTTAATTCAGAAGACTTGCCACTTGCAATTGAAGAGGAACTCAAAAAAATAAAATAAATCAGATTCCAATTCCGGCTTCTTTTTCATAAAAGAATCGGTGGCAAAATTCACATAAGTGACGAGTGTGATTTATGCCAAGCCATTCGTGCTTATCCAAATGTTGTTTTTTGCAATGGAAGCAAAAAATAGTTTTTTTGTT
>CAZPWA010000032.1:8110-11787 GCA_964590665.1 Microcaldota archaeon | reverse complement strand
TAAAAAATCCAAAAAAAGAAATGCAAATGAATCAGGAGCAGAGTCTATTGGTTTGGGAGATTCACGCTCATCATGGTTTTTTGCCCATGGGACATCAGGAGATTCGGTTGGCATAAAAATCAAATAAAAAAATTATTTTTTAGAGGGGAATTTTTGAGAGTATCTTAAAAGACACTCCTTAATTGTCGCCTTTGCAACAGAGGCATTTTTCCAGCCAGTAATTTCAACTTTCTTGCCTTCAAGAAGCTTGTATGTTGCAAAGAAATTTGCAATTTCTTCTAATGCGTGTTTTGGAACATCGTTTAGATCTTTGATGTGGGAAAAACGTGGATCATCCTTTGGAACACAGAGGATTTTATCGTCCTTTTCACCCTTATCAATCATACCCAAAACAGCAACAGGTCTTGCTTCAATAAGAATTCCGGGGAAGGTCGGTTGATTCATTAAAACAACTGCATCAGCCGGATCTCCATCTTCAGCAAGGGTTTTTGGAATAATGCCATAATCGCCAGGATAGAAAACAGATGAATAAAGGACCCGATCTAGTTTGAATAAGCCAGTTTCCTTATCGAATTCGTATTTGTTATGAGAGCCTTTTGGAATCTCAACAACAACATTCACCAATTCAGGAGACTTTTCGCCAGGACTTACATTATGCCAAATATCCATAAATTTCACCAAAATAAGCTACAATTAATAGAAATAAACAAAGGAAATTAAAAGGTGTGTGGATGGACATTCTGAAAGTAAACTGGGCCCTTATTGATAATTATTGTGATGAAATAGTTGGAAAAATGGGAAAATTCAAACCTCAAGTGATAGTTGCAATATCTAGAGGGGGCTTAGTTCCGGCAAGGCTAATTGCAGATAGATTGGATTTGAGACATGTTTATTGCATAGGAGTTGAACTTTACAAAGGAGTTGAAAAAAGCTTAGCTGGACCAAAAATAATACAGAATATTGAATCTCAGGTAATAAAGGGAAAAACCATTCTTATTATGGATGATGTGAGTGATAGCGGAACAACCCTTGAATTTGTCAAAAAACATCTTCTTGAAAAAGGAGCGAAGGAAGTAAAATGCGCAACGCTCCACATAAAACCAAATACGAAATTCAAGTCGGATTTCTATCATTCAGTAGAAACGGCTTGGATTGAATACCCCTGGGAAATTTATGAACTAAAAAGAGTTTTGAAAAAAAATTAGAAGCCCTTGTGGCGAGTTTTGCCGCCAAATTCAGCAACAGTCTGAATTACTTGCATACAGCCATCACAATTTAAATTAGGACCTTGTGCCAAAGGAAGTCTTCTTTGGAAATCAGAGGGAGATGGAGGACACAATACAACCGAACCATTCAAACGTTTATCAGGGGAAACATTCAACAATTTACTCATAACAATCAACCTAATTCAAACTAATCAAAAATTATTTCACTAATCATAAAATTTTATTTTAATTTTAAGAGAAAAATATTTTGGAAACCAAATAGCAAAAATAATAAAAAATTATTTGAGTCTAACTGCTTCTAAATCAGCTAAAGCATAAGACTCTTTTTTGAGCATCATACCAATTGCACGTGCAAATTCTTCGGTTTTCATATAATCCCCGTGCATAGTAAAGATTCGCTCAGGAGTTGGCCTTAATTGCCTTAAATACGCCATCAATTGAGCGCGATCAGAGTGACCGGAAAATCCTTCAGCGGTTTCAACGCCCATATTGACTTGGAGCGTTTTCATTTTTCCATCATCGCCCAAAATAGGAAGCTCGCGCATACCCTGCTGCAATTTTGAACCCAAAGACAACTGGCTCTGATATCCAACGAAAACAAGGGTGTTTTTAGGATCATCTGCCATCATCTTCAAGTATTCATACGATGGACCACCAGTAAGCATACCCGAAGGTGCAAGAATCACTGCAGGTTCTCCATTAACAATTTCTTCTTTAGAGAGGCCTCGAGCAACTTTGATCATCGGATTTTCAAATGGACTTTTATCACTTAAGATTCTTCTTTGAAGCTGCTCACGCAAATATTCTGGATAAGCCGTGTGGATTGCAGAAGCTTCCATAATCATTCCGTCAATATAAATTGGGAATTGGAAATTTGGATCGTTTCTCATCATCTCTTCTAAAACAAGAAGAAGTTCTTGAGATCGTCCAACTGCAAAAACAGGAATCAAAACTTTACCTCTGTTTTTGAGAGTATTTCGAATTATATCGCAAAGACGCTTCTCGCTATCGTAGCGGTTTAGAGAAATATCGTTTCGTCCACCATAAGTACTTTCAATAAAGAGAGTTTCGACTCTTGGGAATCGGACATTTGCTGGATCAAACAATCGAGTAAATCCGAATTTGATATCTGCAGAATACACTAAGTTGTGAGCTCCTTCGCCGATGTGTAAATGAACTGAAGAACTTCCCAAAATGTGACCTGCATTGTAGAAAGTCATCTTTATTTCAGGAGTAATATCAACAACTTCCTCATAATCAACAGTAATTACATTTCTTAGTTCCTTTTGAATTTCTTTTTTAGTGTATGGAGGCTCAACATTGAATGCTTTTTTGCACAAGTTCAAATAATCCTGCTGCAAAAGTGCCATAAAGTCTCTTGTTGGAGGAGTGCAGTAAACTGGACCATCATAACCATACTGGAACAAGTAAGGCAAGAAACCCATGTGATCCATGTGGCCATGCGAAATGACAACTGCATCCAAATCAGTTAGAGAAAAACCAGCTAAATTAAGATATGGATATGCTTTGGTTGGATCTCCAGTTGCAGGATTGATTCCGACATCAATCAAAATTTTTGAATGTGGAGTCTGAACTAAAAGGCATGATCTTCCAACTTCCCTAAAACCACCAAGAGCCATAATGCGAATCCAATCGCCACTTGGGGTTGGCTGGCAGATTTTTTTACCAACATTGACCAAAAATTTCTTTCGGTCGGCAGCTTCATTTACAAAGCTTTTTCTAACTCCTTCTAAAGTCGCAGAGGGCATAGTTGGAGCCCTAATTGCAATTGGAGACCAGCCAGTCTGAAGCATGATTTCCTTAAGAGTTAATCCTCCTTTTCCAATAACCAAACCAGGTTTAATTGCTTCAATGTGAACTTCGCACATTTCAGGAACAAACATGACATTTTTTACTTCAGCTTCAGCTGGAATAATAGATAGAATCTTTGATTTTGATTCATCGATTGCAAGAAGCGCAGTTGGGTCCACCCGGATCACAACCTTCTTTTTTAGTGAAGAGGCAAGATCTTTTATAAGACGTTCATTAGCGTAAAATGCCTTGATATTTTTAATATAAATTACAGTGGAGAGACCCTCAGGTTCTGCCTTGGTAAACTCACATTCATGTGGAATTATTTCAGTTATTCTTTTTATTATGTCTTTATAGTGCAAAGAAAGTCACCTCATAAAATAAACAATCAAAAAACACAAAATTCAGATTTAAATTATAAAAAGCAATAAAATAGTTAAAAGAAGGGTTTTAAGCGTTAAGCATTTTCTTTATTTCCTCTTTATCGAATCTTTTGAAGCCAACTTTAGTGATTGAAACCAAGTCAACCCTTTCTCCTGAAGCTGCATCTCTTTTCATTGCAGCAGAAACTGCCTTTGCAGCAACAACCAAATTGGTTTCAATATCCTTATCTTCTCTAAAGAGCTCTTCAAGAACACC
>CAZPWA010000032.1:0-8010 GCA_964590665.1 Microcaldota archaeon | reverse complement strand
GCATCGCCAACGCTTCCGGCAATAGTCATTCCAATATGATCAGCAACTGGATAAATTTTATCAATATCTTTTGATGCAATCAAATAACCCATAGTGGCTCTTCGATCACTTGCAAGAACAACCCCTTCCTTGGAAACTAATCCAACAGTAGTTGTACCGGTTTGAACACCCTGTTTCTTTGATGCATCGACTGCATAAGGATTCATTGTATTATCCATATTTATCACGGGAAGAATAAGTCAATAGTCAAACATTACAAAGAGAATTTATAAAGGGATTGGAAAAATAAAAATTAATTTTGAGATGAGTTTGTGGATACGTACCGTTTTGCACTCAACACAGTGACGTTGAAACTCAGAGTTTTGCCAGCAAGAGGATGATTGTAATCCAAGGAAATGGATTCATTATCCTTTGATTTAACAGTGAATGTTTGAACTTGTCCGGTTTCCGGATGAGGAAGACGATAGGTCGAAAGCACATTCAAATCATATTCCAAAGTGGCTTCACGCTCACCAACACTCACCACATGCTGAGGAATTCCCTGATAGTTAAGAGAGGCGCCGGGAGTCAGAAGATAGAAAAGGGTCGCATTTGTCGAAGTAGTTGAATTTATGAAAACCAACCCCAGAGAAGTTTGAAAGCCTGAACCGACACTTGTATTGATACCCGCACTTTGAAGTTCTGAAAGAGGAACAGTTTCATAAAGACTTACATTTTGATATCGGGCAATTTTGAGTATTTTGTTTTGATCAACTATCCCATATCCCATAGAAGGAGAAACATTGAATGAGCGGGAATCTCCAGCTTGAAGACCAATTAAATTGAGAACAAAACCATTGATCATTGATTTGTTGAGTTCCATAGGAACCACAAGAGGCCTAAAGGCAGTTGGAAGGCGTGAAAGATTCGCCGCATTTGCAACTGATAGAACATTTGTATCAAACACTTTTCCATCAACAATCAAAGTATAATTAACAGTTAAAATATCACCAAAGCCGGCACTGGATGAAGGAGGAATATCAATCAAGGTAAGATTAGATGCAGAAGAAGTTTGGTTTGCAGAGGAATTAGTAGGAACCAGATATATTTTTGGATCGGTTGAGGTTCCATTTGATGAAGGTGGCTTTGCAGTGCAGCCAAAAAGAAACACGAGTGCAACAAATAACACAAGTAAGTAGTTTTTCATAGAGAGATTAAGAAAAAGGAGATATAAAAAGCTAGGTATTTTTTTAGGTTTGGGGTCATGGAGATTTGAACTCCAACATGCACGTATCGCGGCTCTGGCGACAAATCCTTCGCAATGCTCAGGTTTTGTCTAGATCTGGAGCGTGCCGCGCTACCTGGTTACGCCATGACCCCTAAAGTCAGATACGTAATTTAATTTGCAATACGTAAATAGAAATGTTCAGATAGATTTAAAATCAAATTTAGAGGAAAAAAATTAAGAAATAAATAATTTGAACCTTTTTCTAATTTCCTCCACAACTAAAATAGAAGAAGAGTAGAGGATACAAAGAAGAAATTCAAATGGACGAATCATTTCAATTTTCATAAATTCAGAAAGGGTAGGCACATACACAAAGAGAGAAAGAACTGCAAATGAACCAACAATAGAATAAACAAGGACCTTGTTTCTTAGAAGCCTAGAGTAGAAACTTTCACTAAAACTTCTCGAATTTAGTGCATTGAAAAGCTGGAAGCAAACCATTGTGACAAATGAAATGGTTTGATATTTCAAACCAGAAATTCCCTGATTTTGCAAAAAGAAGAGCAAAATCAACATTGCAAAAGTCATAAAGAGAGCATTGAAGGAGATTACTCCCAAAATCCGAGAATCCAGATAGGGTTTTTGTGGATCACGAGGTTTTTTTTGCATTACATGTTCAGATGAAGGCTCAAGACCAATCGCAAGAGCAGGAGGACCATCCATAATTATATTGATAAATAGCATTTGGATTGGCTTTAGCGGATCCAAAAGACCTAAGATGCTAGAAAGGAAAACGGTTGATAATAGAGCCAGAGTTGTTGTGAGTTGGAATCTAATGAAGTTTATTATATTATCATAGATTTTGCGCCCGTATTCAATTGCTTTTACAATTGAGGCAAAATTATCATCAAGCAGAATCATGCCCGCAGCTTCTTTGGTTACATCAGAACCGGAGATTCCCATAGAAACCCCGATATCGCCTTTTTTAATTGCAGGAGCATCATTTACACCATCTCCAGTAACAGCAACAATGTGTCCCATTGATTTTAGAGTGGAAACAATCAGGTATTTTTGAATTGGAGAAACACGGTAAAAGACATTCGTTTTTTTGAGCAGATTCTCTCGTGTGGATTCATCTGCGCTTTCAAAGGAGGAACCGGATGAACTTGAAATATTTGAAAAACCCACCTCAGACGCAATGTTTTCAGCAGTTGCTTTGGCATCTCCAGTAATCATATAAACAAGAATCGAAGCATTGTTGCACAAGTCGATTGCATGCTTTACTTCGCTTCTTGGCGGATCATAAAGAGCAACAAAACCAAGGAACGTCAAATCAGTTTCATTTTTTAGATCAGTCGATGAGGATTTTTCAGCAAGTGCAATCAAACGCATTCCTTTTGAAGAGATTTGATCGGAAACAGAAATTATTTTTTCTCTTAATTTTCCATCAAAAGGTTTGATTCCTGCATTTGTTAGGATTTTGGTGCACTTGGGAAGGACAAATTCCAAAGCACCCTTAAGGAACATAGTATTATTACTAGTGATAACACTCATCATTTTTCTTGAAGAGTCAAATGGATTTTCATGTTTTCGAACATTTGTTGAAAGAGCATGAGAAATATTGAAGTCCAATTCAACAGCGGCTTCTAAAAGACCGCTTTCAGTAGGATCGCCAATTGGAGTGCCTTTTGAATCAAAAGTTGCATTGTTTGCAACAACAACGCACTCAAGAGCCCGCTCTAGTTGACTACGATTGGGATCTTCAGATAAAGTATATGTTTCATCAAGATCCACCAAATGATCAAAAACATAAATGAAACGAGGAGACATTTTATTTAGAGTAAGGGTTCCTGTTTTATCAGTACAAATTGCAGTAATGACACCTAAATCTTCTATGACAGTCATTCTTTTTACAAGAGCATTTCTTTTTGCCATGGTTTGCATGCCCAAAGCAAGAGTGATTGCAATAACAGTCGGAAGTCCTTCGCTCACTCCGGCAACTGCAAGAATAACAGAAGTAGTTAAAACTTCGACAAAATTATGATTGAGAATGAAGATGCCGACAATGAAAAATATTGCGGCCATGGTAATTACCAAATAGCCCAGTTTGCGACCAAATTCATTGAGGTTTTTTTGAAGAGGAGTTTCGCCTTTTTCTTCCTTGGAAACAATTTCTGCAATTTTTCCAAATTCACTTTTCATGCCAGTTGCAACAACAACTCCCAAACCACTCCCACTTACAATATTTGTTCCGCCAAGAAGAAGATTATCCGAATTCTTTGAAGCGCTTTTTTCAATAGGGAGGGATTCTCCGGTCATGGTTGATTCATTTGCGGTGATGGAAAAAGACTCAATTAATCTAATATCAGCAGGAACTTTCATGCCATCTTCAATTACAACCAAATCGCCCGGAACAAGAGAACGGCTGTCAATAACTTGTTGCGAAAGTTTTCGCTTTATTCGAACATTTTGAATAGTTAGTTTTTCAAGAAATTCCAGTGCATTTTCACTTCGTGATTCTTGAATAAAACCTATGGTTCCTGAGAGCAAAACAGCAAATAAAATTGCAATTCCATCTTTTGTTTCGCCCAAATAGAAAGAAAGGAGAGCTGCGCAAATTAGAATATATTGAATAGTGTTTTTGAACTGATTTAGAAAGAGTTCCAGTTTTGAGATTCGTTTTGCTTTTGTAAATTCATTTGAACCGTATTTTTCAAGCCTAAGTTTCGCTTCCTCGTTGGTGAGTCCATCTAAAGAGGAATTAAAATAAGAAAGAACTTCGGAAGGGTCCATCGTTTTAATTTTAGCTAGGGAAGCAGAAATTTCGCTCATAAAATAAGATAAAAAGGCAAAGCATTTAAGAGCTAGGGTAATTGACTATATTCAGCAAGGGCGAAAACATGAATGAAAGACTTGAAAGGGAAGCGCATGAAATTGGATCGATATTATGCTTTGGAGTAGATCCGATTTTGGAGAAAATCAGTCCTAAGGAAAAGATAAAAAAAGAAAAAATAGGATTGAAAATAGAAGAGTTTTTTTCGCCCATAATAGAAAAATTGATTGAGGAGAAACAAATTGCATCAATTAAACCAAATTATGCATACTTTGCACAATATGGATTTGAAGGACTCTTTGCCCTCAAAAAAATAATTGATCAAAACAAAAATAAAGTCAATATAATTTTAGATGGAAAAAGAGGAGACATTGGAACAACTGCCCAGGCATATGCAAAGGAAATGTATGAATTTTGGAATGTTGATTCAGTAACAGTTGCGCCATATATGGGAAGCGATTCAATTTTGCCTTTTTTGAGAGAAGAAAAAACAGTTTATGTTCTTTGTAAAACATCAAACAAAAGCGCATCAGAATTTCAGGATTTGAAAATTTCAGGAAAGCATCTTTTTGAAATTGTTGCAAAAGAAGCAAGAAAACTGGGCGCGGGGCTGGTTGTTGGAGCAACAAGCGACTCAATTTTGAAAATAAATAAAATATGCAAAGATGAGGTGCCATTTCTAATTCCGGGAATCGGAAGCCAAGGCGGAGATTTGGAAATTGTCATGAAAGCCATAGGAAAACGGCCATTTATCCACAGAATTAATTCTTCATCAGGAATATCATATGCATTTGAAAAAAGCGGAGAAAACACAGTTTCAAGCGCACTTAAGCAGGCACAAAAATTGAACAAGGAAATAGCAAATTTCATCCATTAAGGAAAAAGAGTTTTACGAACTTGTGAAGTTTTTTTTGCAAAATCAGATGCATTTGCAAAACGATCATTTGGATCAACAGATAATGCAATAGACAACAAAAAGCGCACAGAGTGAGGAGGAATGTAATCGAGATTGGCCGGTTTCGTACCTAAAAGTTTCGATGCAACAACCCCCAAGGAAAACACATCAGAGCGTGCATCGTACGCTAAATTGGCAATCCGCTCAGGAGCGCAGTAGTCAGAAGCGCCTAATTTTCCGAATTTGGTTTCCAGATCCAATAGAGAGGGAACTTGAGCACAATCAAAATCTATCAGAGGCGAAGAAAATTTCCCAAAGAGAACATTTGCAGGGTGAATATCGCGATGGATTATCCCAACTTTTTCCAAATCAGAAAGAGATAGTGCGGCATTTTCCACAAAGACGAGCTTGGATTCCAAATCCGAATTTAAAGCAGAATCAAAAACCAAACCAGAAACAGCCTTTGTAACAATATAGAAATCAGATCCCGAAAAACCAAAACCCACAAGGGCAGGAAAATTGGGAGATGCGGGGAGAGATAGAAGAGCAAAAATTTCATTTAGAAGTTTTAAAAATAATTTCTCACGCCGGAGGTTAGTTAATTCCCCGCCAACTTTTTTAACAAAAACATCTTGGTTAGTAGTCAAATCAGTAGCTGCAGTAACAGCAAAAGTAGCTTTAATTGCGTTTTCAGTTTTTGGCCTAAAGCGATCAAAAGGGTTTCCAGAGAATTCAGGAAGTTTTCTTGAATTGATTAAATCATCAAAAGAAGCGACTTTACCCCTAGTTATTTCGTAAATCATGCAGGTTACATAACGATTCCTTTGATTCATGAAAAAACAGCCATTGCAACATCTTTTAAATAGGCAACCGACAAGAGGCAAACACGAATTTTTAAGTTTTAAGGCAAAAAGCAAAGCATGGAAGGTTTGTATAAGGCACCGAAAAATTCGCACAAGGGCCAAAATGGCAGACTCCTAATTATTGGCGGAAGCAAAAAATACCACGGTGCTCCAATGCTTTCAATTTTTGGAGCAAGAAGGTTTGTGGACTTGATTTATTTTTTTCCAGGAGAAAAAGATCAAAAATTAATTAATTCAATTGGAACAATCCCGGAAGTAATAGTTTTGGAAAAGATAGAGGAAAAGGAACACTATGATTGTGTTTTGATTGGAGTTGGTCTTGGCGAAAATAACGTCGATATTGAAAAAATAGCCAAAAAATCAACAAAAATCATTGTCGATGGGGATGGACTAAAACTACTAGTTAAGTTTTTACCAAAAAGCTCACTTGCAAATGAAATAGAGGGGCAATCAACCCTTAACGAAAAAGGAGAAATTCTTCAAAAGGTATTGGTATTTCCAAAAAACTGCATCATAACTCCCCACGAAGGAGAGTTTAGAATGCTCTTTGGAATTGATGGAAGCAAAGAAAATGTTGAAAAAATGGCAAAAAAATACTCAATTACAATTTTGAAAAAAGGAGCAGTTGATATAATTAGCGATGGTAAAAAAACAAAAGAAAATAAAATTCACAATCAAGGAATGACTAAAGGCGGAACAGGAGACGTTTTAGCCGGCTTGGTTTGTGCGCTTTCCTGCAAAAATGATAATTTTAAAGCCGCATTTGAAGGAGCAAGAATTTGCGGCAAGGCAGGAAATTTGTGCAAAAAAGAATTTGGGTTGAATTTTTGTGCAAGCGATTTGGCAGAGAAGCTTGCAAGGGTTTAGAGGAAATAGTTAAAATGGATTTGAAGCAAACAACTTTTCGGTTAATTTAATGAAACAAATAAATGGAAACAAAGGGCCAGATAAAGATCCAAGAAAAGAATTTCAGAGAATTGCACTTAAGGTTGCAAAGGGATTGGATACAATAGATGACACACTTCTCAATGTAACTCACGATTATGCAAAGATGATGGGATTTGGAGATAAACAAGGCAGACTAAAACTCGCGCAAGGGATTGTCATTGCAGCAAATACAGCAAAAATATTTGTAAGCCAAAATCCGATGACAGAAGTACCTCAGGCAGTACTTGCAATTTTAACTGGAGTACATATGGCAAAAAAAGTTTCTGAAAAAACATCAGAAAATGAGAGTGGAGAAGTGAGAAAAAACGACTTGCCTGAAATTTTCCTCAAAATGGCAAGATTATCACTTCTTTTTTGCGCCGCAGTAGCTTTAACAAAGACAATAAGTGGAGTCGAAAATAAGATAAGAAGTGCAATCGAATTTGGAACATTTGCACTAGTTGCTTATCTAGTTGATGAAACAAATGGAAGATGGGGCAAATTCATAGATAGCGTCAAGGAAAGAATGAGCGGATTACATTCCGAAGCAGAAATTTAACAAAAAACCATAAATAATCTTACGTGGAAAAAATTAATATGAAAAATTCTAAATGCTGCCCAGGGCACAGTAATTCTAAGGTAGGACAATGTGGAAATCCGAATAATTCTGATTCATCAGTAAATAAAAGAGATCATGAAAAAATGGCAACAGGATATTCTGATGGCTATGAACCATTAGAAGCGCTTGATTTATCCAAGGTGAAAACAGTAAATGACTTAGTAACTAGAATGGGCAAATGCTCATTTGGCGCAAGAAATGTTGGCGAAGCGGCAGACGTTTTAGAGGCCATGGTAAAAGATGAAGAATGCTTCAAAGTTTTGACTCTTTCAGGCGCAATGACTGCAGCTAAAATGGGTTTAGTCATATGCGACATGATTGATGATGGAATGATTGATGCAGTAGTAAGTACAGGTGCACTGATGGCACATGGGTTTGTTGAAGCGGCAGGAATGAGACACTTCAAATACAACTGGAATATGGATGATGAAGAATTATATGAAAAAGGATATGATCGAATTTACGATACTTTGGAATTAGAGGGGAATTTGGATGAAGTTGCAGTAATTGTAGATAAGGTTTTAGATAAGGCAGATCCAAAGGAAACACTTTGTAGCTACAGAATTAATCAAATGCTTGGAAAATACTTAGTTGAAAACACCAAAGGAAGAGGAATCTTAAAATCAGCTTATGAAAAGAAAGTTCCGGTGTATATTCCAGCCTTTA
>CAZPWA010000031.1:0-11888 GCA_964590665.1 Microcaldota archaeon | reverse complement strand
GATGAGGAGTGTAATTTTGGATCCAAGTTTCCATGCGCTTCAACAATTTATGATGGCGGCTCTTCAACAAATATCGCTTTAAGCATCTCAAATTCTTTCCCTTATGCAGTCAACATCTCTAATCTTACTCTTTTCTACGAAGATCAATTGGTGGTTTTTAGGTCTCCCTCTGGAAATTCATTTCTTATTGAAAGTGGATCAAATCAGACATTTACTGGTAATCTTCCTTCTCTTGAAGCAATAAAAACCAAGGTTAAGATTGTTGGAAACTTCAGTTATTCATCATGCGCTTCGGAAATTTCCCAAGATTCCTGTGCGGGGATTCCCCATGTGGTTTCTGGTCGCATAATCAGCAAAGTTATCGAAGGTTAGTGATCATATGGATCTTTCTCTTTCTTTAGATGAAAAAAAATTCCTAATTGAAACTTCAAAAAAGGCAATTTTATTTTACTTCAAAAACAATGATTATCCAAATTATGATCAGATCGCTCCAAAGAATTTAACTAAAAAGGGCAACTGTTTTGTCGAACTTTTTCTAAATGGCACTCTAAGAGGTTCTATGGGAAATTTTAATGGCGACTTGTCTCTTATTGGGTCGGTAGTTCAAAACGCAATTGGTGCTGCATTTAATGATCCTCGTTTTCCCCAATTAAGCCTCATGGAATTTTACAAAATTAAAACTTCCATTTCCCTTTTGTCTGAACTTACTGAAATTTCTGCTTCTGATTCAAACGACCTTATAAAAAAATTCCCCAAGGGTTATGGGATAAGCATGGTTTCTGATAAAGGAAGGTCCCTTATGCTTCCCCACATGTGGGAAAAATTTCCAACTCATGAGAAATTTTTATCCGAACTTTCATCCAAAGCTGGTCTTCCAACTGATTCGTGGATGGATGTAAAAAATAAGAAATTTATGATTTTTGAGTCTGTTTTTGTTAAAGAATAGTTTTTTGTGGTTTGAATTCGTTTTTATTTCTTTCATTCACTTTTATTTTCATGGTATTTGAAAAATTCGCATATTTTGTTAATTGTCTTAATCCGACTTTCTTTGAAAAAGTTTTTGTTGAGAAAAAAGGTTCTGAAAATTTAGTTGAGGGAATCAAAAATGTGTTTTTTGCTTCATTTGTTCCTGCATTTATAATTGGACTTGTGATGATTGTGATTGGTTTATTTTTCAGCGCCTTTTTAGTTTCTCTATTTGCCACTCTTCCCAGTTCTTCTTCGGGAACTTCAAATGGGTTCTTTGGTTTAGGTTTTGGACTTTTCTTTGCAGTCTTGGGTTTTGTTTGTGCAATTTCAACTATTGTTATGAGTCCTATTTCTTTTTTGATTTCCCAAGGAATTACGTGGGTGATTTCCAAAGTTTTAGGTGGAAAAGGAACATTGGCTAATCAATCATTTTATGCTTCATTTTTCACTGCAGGATATTTGATAATTTATCCAGTTATGTTAATTCCATGTGTCGGTTCTATTCTGGGTATTATTTTGGCTTTTCTTCTGCTTTATTTACAATATTTAGTTGTTAGGACTGTGCACCAATTAGATTCATTAAGATCTGCAGTTGTTGTATTATCTCCAATTGCACTCTTCATCCTGATGTATGTTCTTTTGTGGGTAGTTTTACTTGGATTCTCTGGTGGTTCTTCAACTGCCTCTTATCCAAGATACTAATTTTCCTTTTTTTAATTAGAAAACGCCGACGCCAGGATTTGAACCTGGAATCCACGAGGGATCAGTTTTCTTTATCTTCTTAGGTTTCATTTTTGATGAAACTTTTTCTAAAAGTTTTTTCGAGACTGACGCACTACCGGGTTATGCGACGTCGGCATAAAAGATAAACAATATTAATTCTCGTACCTATTTTAACATTTATGATAGTTCTCAATCTTAAAACATATGATCAAGTTATCAAAAATCCTAGAAAATATATTGACGCAGTTAGTGAGGTTGCACGAGAAACAATGATTCCAATTGTCCTTTGTCCTCCAACTACAATGCTTTCTGAATTCTCATTTTCATATCGAAATACTTTTGCTCAACATTGTGATTTTGAATCTCCTGGCGCTCACACTGGTTCAACCCCCCCTGAAATTCTAAAATCAATTGGTGTCAAAGGCTCTCTTTTGAACCATTCTGAAAAACGCATAAACTCTCCTGAAAATTTGCACAAATCTATCTTACGGCTTAGAGAAAATTCGCTAAAATCGATTGTTTGTGCTGCAACTCCAAATGAGATGGAAAATTTTGCAAAATTTAATCCCGATTATTTGGCTGTTGAGCCTCCTGAATTAATTTCAAGCGGGATCAGCGTTTCAAATGCTAGACCCGAAGTTATTTCTGATTCAGTTCGATTGGTAAAAAAAGCAAATTCCTCAATAAAAGTTCTTTGTGGCGCTGGAGTTACCACTAAGGAAGATGTGAAAAAGGCTTTGGAGGCAGGCGCTCAAGGCGTTTTGCTTGCAAGCGCATTTGTGAAATCCGATGATCCTAAATCTTATCTGCGCGAACTGGTAAATGCCTTCTAATTGCTCTACTTCCATATTTTTCCTCTCATTATCAACGTCGAAACCTTTAAAAAAATCACCGGTGTCAGCGATTTGGTGATATATATAGTAGAAATAAATGCAAGTATGCTTGATCCATTAACATTGGCCCTGCAAACCTTTGTTGCACATGCCGTAGCATTTCTTCCTGGTCTTGTTGCTGCGATTTTGGTTTTTGTTTTGGGTTGGGTAGTCTCTATTTTAGTAAGTAGATTTTTTGGTCGAATTTTACGTCTTCTAAAAGTGGAAGAATACTTAAAGAAAAATAAGGTCGATGATGCTCTTGGGACTGTGAAGATGAGCGATGTCCTTACCAAAATCATACGATACTATGTTTTCTTGATCTTTATCCAAGCTGCAGTTTCTTTTGTTGAACTTGGCACTTTAAGTTTCTATTTGTCAACTTTACTGACCTACGTTCCTGTTTTGATTGGAGGCTTGCTTGTAGTTTTGGCTTCGGTATTATTGGGAGAATACATTAAGGAATCAATTACTGAACTAAATAACAAGTCTGATTCTGTAAAGCTTGTTGCTCGAGCAGTTAAGCTTGCTGTAGTCTGCGTCGGTGTGATTATGGGACTTGCAACTGCGGGTTTCAATACAACATTGGTTACTGGTATTTTCCTAACCTTAATCCAGGCTATGGCTTTTGGCATTGCTCTTGCTTTTGCAATTGCTTTTGGTTTTGGCGGACAAGAAGATGCTAAAGATCTTATCAAAAACACAAGAAAGAATTTCAAATTCTAATTTTTCTTTTTTATTTTATTTATCTAAAATTAGTGCAGTCTAATATGGTTTATATTCTTTACTCCTCAAATATAACTTTACTAAAACCTTATTACTTATAGGAGCGGTTGTAGTCTAGCCTGGTTAGGACTTGGGGTTTCCAACCCCATAACTCGGGTTCAAATCCCGACGACCGCATTTTTATAATAATTTTAGTCCGTTGGCAACTTTTTTATCCACAGTCGCCAAAACTACTCCTTCTTGTGTTACAAATCCCGTTGTTAAGACTTCTGAAATAAAGTTGGCTATTTGTTTTTTTGGAAAATTCACAACGCATAAGACTTGTTTTCCTACTAATTCTTCTTTAGTATACTTTTGTGTTATTTGCGCACTTGATTTTCTTATTCCGATTTCTCCCAAATCTATTGTGAGCTTATATGCAGGTTTTTTGGCCTCTAAAAAATCCTCTGCACTAATTATTGTTCCTGTTCTTATTTCAACTTTTTCAAAATCTTTCCACGCGATTTCCTCCATTTTCCATACCTCTCTCTTTAAATTTGGTTCTGGTTTCTTTATTTAATAGTTGCCTCTGTAGCTCAGCGGTAGAGCGCCTCTCTCGTACAAACTTTTAGGAAAAGTTTGATCAAAACTAATGTTCCAAAAGTATTCGAGCAAGGAGGAGGCCGGGGGTTCAAATCCCTCCTGAGGCTATTTTCTTAATTCTAGAAGCTGCTCGTTTATCCGTCTTTCTCCTTCTATTTTTAGTGAAATTAGTTCTCTATTGTGCATATTTTCGCTTTCTTTTATGGTTTTTAAGTATGCAAGAGCAATTTCCCTTATTTCTATTTCGGCATCAAAAAGCATCTCATAAATCCGTTCAAATGCTTCTGTTCGAGAAACTATTGTATTGTGTCCTTCCCTGTCCCTCACCAGTTTCTTGTGCCAAAGCGCCATGTATCTGGATTCCTTGTCTGAATAACCTAAAACTGCTGCTAGTTTTTTTTGATCTAGCTGTGTTTCAAAACCGTTTAGTTCCATTTCTATGGCGAGCGCTAAAAATAGTTTTTTGTCTTGTGCGCTTGCAAATGCTTCTTCAAAATCTTTTTTCGTTTCCTGTATATTGAATCCATTTTGAATGGCTTTTTGGAGAATTGAAAATGCATCTTCTATTTCTTCGCCTTTAATTAGGCTTGCTATTTTTTCTTTTATTGCCCTTGGTGTTGGTATTAGTTCATCTGTTGTTCTTTGTCTGTTTTCTATTATGTTTCTCAATGGAACTATTTGCATTTCAACTGCTTTTGTGACCACTTTTGCTGCTTCCACTCAATATCATTTATTTAATAAAAAATAAAAATGGTGTGATCTAGCCAAGTATTCTTCCAAGTTCACTTTCAAAGAATTTAGGTTCACTAACTATCTTGAATGCCTGCGCTCGAGTGTCTTTATACTTTGTTCTTTTTATGACGTTTTTTAGTGTATCTCCATCCTTTTTGAGATATTCTATTGCTTGGCTTCTTGAATTTTTGTATTTTGATTTTGATGCAACTTCCAAAAGTGCACTGCTTATTCCTGCTAATTTTTCTATTGCATTTGTTCTGCAGTCCTCATATGGAGAATTTGTTGCAACTTCTACCAACGCTTCTGAATCAGAAATTGTTTCAACTATGTCTGAAAGCAGCATCATTGCTGTTGCCTTTGAGTCTTTATACTCTGCTTCATTTACTATTTTCTTTAGGGCTTGGGGGTTTTTCCACATTTTTCCAACTGCCAAATATCTCGCATCTTGGTTTGGCGAATGTTTTGCAATTTCTACCAGTGCTTCCAAATCTTCTATTTGCTCAACGCTTGCACTTGCTGCTTTTGCAACAAGCCTTTTAACTTCTGGATTTTTGCTTTTTGCCATTATGCTGCTTAGGGCGTGGAGGTTTGTGTTTAATTTGGCAAGTGCTTCTTCCCGAGTTTTCTTGTACGGGGTTTCCTCTATTACTCTTTCAATTGATCCCTGATCGAATGCGAGTTTCTCAAGTGCTGCTGTTCGGCTATCTTGATTAGGAGATTTACTTGCAACTGCAACTAATCCTTTGTTGTTTGCAAGCAATAATACTGCATCCAATCGACTATCCTTATAATTTGAAGATGATGCGACTTCGACAAGTGCATCTGAATCTGTTGCAAGTTCATCTAGTGCCGCGGCACGTGTGTCTGCAAATTCGCAATATTTTGCAATGTCTACAAATGCCTCATGATCGTGGCTCATGCTCGTTATTGCAGAGAGTCTCAAAAAGGGATGTTTTGAATAACTTGCAATTTCATAAAGTATTCTGGCCTTTCCTTTTAATCTATCCATGACGCCAAGCATCTGGTCTCTTGTTCCATTTATCAGGACTTTTGCTATATGTGAAAATCCATACGAATCCGGAGCGACAGATGTTTTTCCTTTAGCTATTGCGTTCTTCTTACTTGTAAGACTGAGCTCGACTGCTTTTGTTTTTGCATGGGATATTTTGGCACTCGAGCGTCTTTTTAGACTGGTTGCCATGCCTAGTTTTCTCAGTTAAATATATAAACTATTGTGCTAATGATCGTCGGCACTATAATTTGAGTTTTTTCAATTTTTTTACGAAAACTCCTATGTAGAGTGCTGCTCCAAATGCCTGAATTGCAAGCATGTATTTTATGTCGAAAACTGCTGTCAATATTGTTCCTATTGCAATGATTGCAATTCGTCCTGAATTTAGGGCTATTTCCCTTTCGACCATAATTTTAATTAAATCCTTACCCCGATCTAACATTAGTGCAAGCGGAAGAGGCAAAAGAATGCTTCTAAAGAAACTTATTATTGCAACCCCTATGAAAAAACTTTCTGCTGATTCCGATAAAAGAACTACGATTGTTCCAATAAAGAATCCTACTGATGATATTATTATGAAGTCCTTTCTATTTTTCCACTTATCTGAAAATTTAGATGCAATGAATGATGCAATCACTGAAAAAATGGTTGTTGCAGAAAGAAATCCTCCAAATTCTATTGGTTCTTTAAAATAAGTTAGCATCATGGTGCTTATTGTAATTGGAGTTATGGTGTTTATTACAAAACCCTCAAGTATGAGCAATGTTTTGAACCCATCTAAATTTTCCAAATTCCATCTAAATTCTATTTTCTGGTCTTTGTTTTCTTTTAATTTTGAGACTATTGGTATGAGGGGTAAAAATACAAAAATTGAAATCAAAAAAACCGTTTCATATCCCCTCAGTTGTGCCATAGAGCCTGCAAAAACCGGAATTATTATTCCTAAAATTGGTGAAATCGCATAATATATGGATCCAAGTGTTGCTGCATTATTTTTTACAAATCCATAATAAACCGTGTTAAAGGGTATCCAAAAATAGAAAATTGAAATTCCAATAAGTGTTCTTGCAATAAATGGCGCAAGCGGATTATGTAGGAAAAAAAGCGTTGCTGCCGAAAGTGAAAAAAGAATTGCCGCCTTTAAAACTCCCTCTTTAATTGACACTTTTTTTATTTTCATTATCATTATTATTGGTGGCACATAGAGGCAAATTGCTGAGAGAATTATTTGGTAGAATTCTAAATTTAGCGTGTAAAAATATGATTCAAATAACGATCCAAAAAATAGGCTTGCTCCCGTAAATATTCCATATAAGAGTAACAACTTTCCAAATTCCACCTTTTCCTCTTCCATTCTTTGATCCTCTGTCTTTTGTTTTTATTGTGCTTAATTTGAAAGTTCTTAAAAAGACCTAATAACAAAATATGAATATGAATCCTGATACTCCAAATCCTTCAATTGAAAAAAAATGGCAGTCTATCTGGTCAAATAAAAAAGTTTTTGAATCAGATCCAAATGAACTTGAAAAAAAATTCATCACTGCCGCATTCCCCTATCCAAATTCTCCTCAACACATTGGACATGCAAGAACATACACCACTGCAGACATTTATGCAAGATATCTTAGATTAAAGGGATATAATGTGCTCTTTCCGATGGGATTTCACGTTACTGGAACTCCTATTTTGGCGATGGCAAAAAGAATTGGTGCAAAGGATGAGGAAGTTTTATCTGTATTTGAAAAAATTTATGGAATTTCTCGCGACGAAGCTTCTTCCCTTTCAGATCCAAAAACTCTTGTTTCTCACTTTTCCAAAGAAATCGAGCAGGGAATGAAGGAGATGGGTTTCTCCATTGATTGGAGACGAAAATTCTATTCCTATGATGAAAAATTCAACAAATTCATTCAATGGCAATTTAGGCGGCTTCTTCAAAAGGGCTTTGTTGAAAAAGGCGAATACCCTATTGCATGGTGCCCCTCGGATGGTCAAGCCGTTTCTGCTCATGATACTAAAGGAGATGTGGATCCAGAATTGGAAGAAGTTACTGCAATTCTCTTTGAATCATCTAAAGATGAATATCTTGTTGTTTCTACCTATCGGCCAGAAACAATTTACGGGGTTACTAATCTTTGGATAAATCCTGATTTTGAATATGTAAAAGCCAAATACGGAAGTAAAACTCTTATTATGGCAAAAAAAGCAGCTCAAAATTTATCCTTGCAATTGAAGCTTGAAATTCTTGGAAAAATTGATTGTGAAAAAATACTCAAAATGAAAGTCAAAAATCCAATTGATTCAAAGAAAAAACTTCCGGTTTACTGCGCTTCTTTTGTAAAAGAAGATGTTGGCACCGGAGTTGTCATGAGTGTTCCGGCTCATGCTCCTCTGGATTTTCTTGCACTTCGTGATATGGGTGAAAAAGTTGATGAACTCCCACAGGTTCTCCACAGCGAGGGCTATTCAAAAATTCCTGCAAAGGATGTTGTTGAAAAATTGGGAGTCAAAAACCAATTGGATCCAAAATCTGCTGATGCAACAACTGAACTTTACACAAAAGAAGCCCATGAAGGAGTAATGATTGTTTCTCCATTTAAGGGACTTAAGGGGTTGGTTGCAAAAGAAAAAGTTGCAAAATCTCTTTTTGATCAATCTCATGCAATAAAACTTTTCATCCTTCAAAATGCTCCAATTAAATGCCGTTGCGGTGCAAGTGTTGTTGTCAATTTGCTTAATGATCAGTGGTTTATTGATTATGGAAATCCTTCCTGGAAGGAAAAGGCCAAAGAAGCACTAAATCAAATGTCTATAATTCCTGAAAAAACAAGGCAGGAATATGAATATACTTTGGATTGGCTAAAAAAGAGACCTTGCACCAGGGCAGCTGGTCTTGGGACTAAATTTCCCCTTGATGAAACCAAGATGATTGAAGCTCTTTCTGATTCAACTATCTACATGGCATTTTACACGATTAAGCATCTAATCGAGAAAATGGAAATTTTTGACTTAACTGATGAATTTTTTGATTATGTATTTTTGGGAAAAGGAGATGCAAAGGATGAAACATGGGCTGCTTGCAGAGATTCTTTTGAATATTGGTATCCTGTCGATTCAAGGCACTCTGGTGCTGATCTAATTAGGAATCATTTGACTGTTTTCATTTTCACCCATGTTGCTCTCTTTGATAAAAAATTCTGGCCGAAACAGATTGCAACAAATGGGTTTGTTTTGATGGATGGGATGAAAATGAGTAAATCCATGGGAAACATCCTTCCTCTTCGAAAAGCCATTTCTGAATTTGGTGCGGATATAGTTCGATTTTCGGTTGTTGCTGGTGCAGAAATTTCCTCGGATACAGATTTCAATCGCTCCGTTGCAGTCGGTATGAAATCCAAACTCGAATTCATTTCAAAATTAGTTTCTCAATCCTCATCTCCAATTCCGATCGGTTCGAGGATGGATGATTGGATTCTTTCAAGGCTAAATCGCAAAATTGCGCAGATGGATGTTTTGTATTCGACACTCTCACTTAGGGAATTATCCTTGGTTCTCTTTTATGATATTATTTCTGACCTTCAATGGTATGTAAAGCGAAACAAGCGTTATAATTTGAGAGAATTTTTCAAAAAATGGGCAATCTTGATTTCTCCTATAATGCCTCACATGGCAGAAGAATTTAATTCAATTTTAGGAAATACTGAACTGGCGAGTTTCTCCAAGTTCCCCGAAGCTGAAACGAGCCTAATTAAGGAAAATGTAGAATTAGGCGAGGATCTTGTTCAATCTCTTATTTCTGACATCGAGCGAGTTTCTAAACTAATTGGCAAAAAGCCAACTAGAATAAAATTAATTGTTGCAGATTCCTGGAAGAGGGATCTTTTTGAAATTGCACGAGAGACTAAAACCTTCGATGGTATTCTAAAGACTGCAAGCGCAAAGGGACTTCCTATGAAAGATGCTCCCAATATTGTCAAATCTCTCATGAAAAATATCCATGCTCTTCCAAAAATTCTTGATTCAAATGAGGAATACATTGCTCTTATGGATGCCTCTTCGTTTTTAGGGGACGAATTTGGTGCAAAAGTTGAAGTCTATCATGAAAAAGAATCTAGCGAGCCTAAGGCAAAAAATGCAATGCCCTCAAAACCGGCAATTATTTTGGAGTAAATGCTTATGTCAAACCCACACACAAATCTTTTAAATAAAATTTTTTCCGATCTGTCCTTTTCCGATCCGGAAAAAGAAAAATTCAATTCTCTATTTGGAGCTGCTTCTCCTGCTCCAGAACTAAAACTTCAAGGTTTGGAAGCAATCTTGTCTTTGTGCATCTTTTATTCAAAAAAGAATGTTGTTTTGGATACTGAGGATGCTTCTGAGATTTTTGCACACGAACTACTTTCTAAATTTAAAAAGAAGTTTGGCGAAAAATGGGAAGAGCCTGTTTCTTTGGCTATCTCCCAAATAAAAAAACTCAACACGACTCCATGGGCGTGACTATTTAACTTTCCTCTTTCCATTTCCTTTGCGGTGTTAAAGTGTCTATTGAAGTTCATAATCTTACGAAAAAGTTCAAAGATTTCATTGCAGTGGATGATATTTCTTTTAGTGTTAAAAGCGGTTCTATTTTCGCGTTTTTGGGCCCCAACGGTGCCGGTAAAAGCACTACGATAAAAATGCTTACGACTCTTCTTAATCCAACTTCGGGATCAATAAAATTGAATGGTTTTGATGTTACTTTGGAGCCAAATGAAGTTCGAAAAAATTTTGGAATAGTTTTTCAGGACCCTTCTGTTGATGATGAACTTACTGCATATGAAAATATGGATTTTCACGGTGTCTTATACCACGTTCCCGCTGGTGAAAGAAGTTCAAAAATCGAAAAACTTTTGAAATTTGTTGAACTGTGGGATCGAAAAGATGACTTAGTAAAACACTTTTCAGGAGGTATGAAAAGAAGGCTTGAAATTGCACGAGGACTTTTACACCATCCAAAAATTCTCTTTTTAGATGAGCCTACGATTGGTCTTGATCCACAAACTAGAAACCACATCTGGAGTTATATCTCAAAACTAAATAGGGAAGAAGGAACAACTATTTTTTTCACAACTCATTATATGGAAGAAGCTGAGCGTGTTGCACACGAAATTGCAATAATCGATCGTGGAAAAATCCTTACTTTGGGAACTGCTTCTGATCTAAAGGAGAAAACCGGAAAAGCAACTCTCGAAGAAGCATTCATCTCCTTAACTGGACATGAAATTAGGTCTGAAGAAGCTTCTTCTGCAGATAATATGAGGATGTCTAGAAGAATGTTTGGGAGGAGATAATTATGAATGCTATCTATATTATGTGGTTAAGGCAGATTAAGCGGTACTTGCGTTCCCGCTCCCGTATAATTGGGTCAATAGGGCAGCCTCTTTTATTTTTAGTTGCTCTTGGATTTGGTTTTGGTCCTATTTATGCAAAAGCCGGTGGCGGTGATTACATTCAATTTCTTGCTCCTGGAATAATTTCGATGGGCATACTTTTTACTTCTATTTTTGCTGGAATAGAAGTGATTTGGGATCGACAGTTTGGTTTTTTAAAAGAAACTCTGGTTGCGCCTGTTTCCCGCTTTGAAATAATGCTGGGAAGAACTCTTGGAGGAGCTACAATCGGGGTTATTCAGGGAATAATTATTTTCCTTATTACTCTGCTTGTTGGCTTTAGGCCCGATTTTAACGGAGTTCCATTTGCACTTATTTTTGCAATCCTTATTGCCACCTTCTTCACCGCTCTTGGGACAAGCATTGCCTCTATGCTTGATGATATGCAAGGCTTTCAATTAATTATGAATTTCTTGGTAATGCCTGTTTTTTTCCTTTCTGGGGCGCTTTTCCCTTTGGCTGATTTACCGAATCTCATTTCAAGCATTACGCTTTTGGATCCTCTTTCTTATGGAGTTGATGGAATTAGGGGAAGTTTGGTTGGGCAGATGCACTTTGGCTTAATCCCTAATTTGGGAATTCTATCTATTTTGACTTTGATTATGCTTGGAATTGGAAGTTATCTCTTTTCAAAAACTCAAGCTTAATTTTTTTTATCTGAATTGATTATCTTAAACAACACTTCGTGCGTTTTAAGCGCCTGGTCGTTTTGAACAAAGAACATGAATTCCGGAAGACAACTCATAACCTCATAAAGCAAAATATCATGCCTGAGAAGCTCGTTAAACAGGTATGCGCCCAATCCTCTTGTCTGTGCCACTTCTTTTGGCAGATGAATGTTGA
>CAZPWA010000030.1:0-12245 GCA_964590665.1 Microcaldota archaeon | reverse complement strand
GGGCTAAGTCGTAACAAGGTATCCGTAGGGGAACCTGCGGATAGATCACCTCCAATATATTACGTAAGTAATGTTTTTGGAATACGAAATTTGTGCAAATGTGTATAGAAAGAAGTTTTCTTGCAATGACAACTTTTATTGAAGCGTGAGTCGAATTCTAATCGACTTTTATAAAACTCTCAGCGTTAGCTTTATTTTTCTCTTGTTTGTTTGATTTGTTTTTTTGGATGTATGCAATTTTTATGTTGTCCTTTATGATCATTATTTTCCATAAAAACAAACATATATATAGTTCATCTGTACTATTTAGTTATGGCTTCTTATGATCTTTATGCTGTTTTGGGAGTTCCAAGAAATGCAGGGCCAGGTATGTTGCTAGAAGCCTATCGTAAACTTGTATTAAAATTTCATCCTGATCGAAATCCTGGAAATGAAGATACTGAAGCAAGATTCAAAGAAGTAGATGAAGCCTACAAACTTCTTTCTGATGTCAGCAAGAGACGGATCTACGATCCTTCTTTAATGCCAACTGATCTTGTATATCTTGAGCGCGATCTCACTACTGCCAAAGGAAATCTCGACCTCTTATGCATTATTGCATTTAGTCAATCTGACGAATCTATTCGTGCAAGAGCAGTTGCTCCGTTACTTGATTGTGAAGATATTAATCTTTTATCTGCAATCGCAAAAGGAAATTTTGAATCAGATATTCGCACTCGTGCAAATGCAAGGGTTGTTTGTCTTTTAACTGCTAAACTATCTTCCTCTACTGATCCTGATTCTTTAATCGCAGTCGCAACAAACCCATTTGAGATTCCTGAAGTTAGAAAAGCAGCAATTAGGGCCGTAGTAGGTGTGTTTGATTCAAATGCCCAAGTTTCCGATGCAGTTATTCGCAAATATTTAACTTCTTTAGTTTGCGGATCCCTTAAACCAATGCCTGCTAAAGATGAAGAGCCAACTCAAAGTCCTGTTTCTATCGAGGATAGGGTGGAAGTTGGAAAAACAATTATTGCTTACTATGTTGAAAAAAATAATCCTGAGATTCTTATGAAACTGGCCCAGGAATTAGGTATTTATTTGCCTTGTGAACTTGCAGGTAAATTCGGCGGGGCTGCTGTTGATCTTTATGTGCGAGATGGAAACCGCGACAAATTGATGCGTATTCTTGAGACATCAAGACGCGGCTGCAGTGATGTGGTTGTTGTTGCTGGTATTTTAAAAATTGCTCAAACTGCAAAATCTCCTGGTCCTAATGATTTTCACTCTACGATGCGTGCTGCTCTTTATTCATACAGGGATTCTTATGGCGAAGCCAGATCCCTTGAATTTCTAATTTGTAAACTTCTTGATGATGCAGTTGAACGAGGAGATAAAAGTTGCGTTAATATTGTAAATTCTTATTCAAATCATGGAGGATCTGGTTTTGGTTTTTCCCGTGAACGTCGCTTACCCTACGAAGTTACTGAAAAGGTCGAAAAAGCTCTTCGTGATTTTGCAACTAAAGAAGCAGAAGAAAAAAGACAAAGAGAAAATGCAGAAAGAGAACAAAGAAGAAATGCAGCTCTAGAAGTACGTGCTGCCGAAGCTGCACGTATCCGTGCGGTTGCAGAAACTTGTGATTCCGATCATGTAACTAACCTTTTAGCAAAATCTCGGGCAGGTAGATATGAGTCAGAATCTTTGCCTCCTGGGCTAGAAGCTGTTGGTATCTGCGCTGCAAAAAAAGATGCTGCAATTCTTGAGAAAATTGCTACAACTTCTTCAGGTGGGTATCTTGTCTATCCCTATAAAGTTGCAGAAGCTGCCTTAGATGCTCTTATTCCAATTGCCAAAGAAAATAAAGATGTAGCTCAACTTATGCGTGTTGCAAGGGTTGCAAAATGCAATGAGAAAAAAGTTGCTGCTGCAGCAGTTGAACTTGCAATTGAAACAAATGATGTCACCTCTCTTACTGAAATGGCTACAAAACGAGAATCTGGATACGCAACATACATATACGCATGTAATTCCGCACACGTAGCACTTGTGAAAATAGGGAAGGAAACTAAGGATTTACCTTTACTTATGTCTCTTGCAAGAAATACTAATTGTTATGGTGATAATTTAACCGCTGCAAGCAATGCAGCAATAGATCTATGTGTTGAGCGAATGGATTTAGCTAATCTTGAGAAAATGACTGAGCGTGAGGGTGGTTGTGCCAAATACATTTATGCTCAAAGGCGAGCGGAATCCGAACTTACTCGTTTAAGAAAAGAAATGCGCGAAGCAACTTCTAAACTTGCCTCCTCTTTAGTTTCTGATGTTTCTGTAGGAGTTAAGCGAGTTCTTAAGTAGTTTGTTATTCGTGTTTCTACTTATTTCTTGATCAATTAGATTATCTAAAATCTTATTTTGATAATTTCGTTTTAGTTTTTTCTTAAATCCCTTTTTTTTATAAACTCAGAATTAGCTTTTTAGACTGCGGCGCCTGACTTTGTGGAGGCAGATCGTTGCACGTTTTTGGCAACGCAATTCTGTAAGAACGCTTTGAAGTCAAGTGTCAGAGAGAGCGACCCCCTAAAGGGAATATGCCCGTCGTAAGAGACACTTTAGACTTGTGCCGCGTCTGAAATCAGGCGCAATTATACTAATCTTTTTCGCATATATAAATCTTTACCCTTGCACTTTGACACTTGTCTAATTTTTTCACTTCTCTCCCGTTCATGTTACTCGTATTTAAAAACCAATTCCCACAACTTAATTACGTGTTTTTATGATTACTACAACTACTCATGGCCAAGTTGTTTTTCGTGATGGTCTTTTTGTTCCTTGGGATCAAAATTCAGTAAATGTTTCCTCTGTTTCTGTCCAATATGGTTATGGGTGCCTTGATGGCTTAGTTGCAACTTTAAGCGAATCTCCTAGTGGTGATTTAGCTCTTGTTATTCCTGATGGTTTTGCCCATGCTGCAAGGCACATATACAATTCTTTGCGATCTGTTCATTTTAGGTCTGATTCTGAACTCGGTTCTCTCCAAGCTGCTCTTGATGCGGCAAGAAAACTTGATTTTTCTTATTTTGATTCAAAGGGCATATATTTGCCAAAAAGCGCAACTGGTATGCCTTCTGATTTTATTTTCATCGATTATGTTTCTGCTTTAGTTGATTTACAAAAAGAACTTTTGAATGCGAATTTCCCATTTGCAAATTATATTCGTCCATTTTACTCTCCAACCCAAGTTCGTCTTGATGGGGTTGATAATGATTTTGCAATCGCAGGTTCATCCTATCGACACTCTATTTCAATTATGGCAGAAGCTTGGCCAAGAATTTTAGGCCCAAGACACCCGGATTTTCTGGGCGCCCCTGTACTCGTAGTTTCCGATTCAACTTCCCCGCACCCTGATTCTTCTTTGATTCAATTTAAGCACTCATCTGCATACGCTCCTCACCGTGGTCCTGCAGTTGCACAAAAAGAGCGATATGCAAAAGAAACTGGAGAAATGGTCGGAGACATTCTCCTTCCTGATTATTCCCGAAAATTCCTTACTGAGGGGAGCGGATCAAATTTATTTGTGGTTAGAAAAGTTGGCGATACTATCGAAGTAATTACTCCTCCATTAGAAGGCGTATTTCCCGGAGTAACTCAGGAAATCATTTTCGATTTTCTAACTAAATATGGGAAAGATTTGGGAATCCGCGTTTCTCGAAAAGAAATTCCACTAAATCGGGAATATCTTCAAGACCTTTCCAATTCTGGAGGAGAAATCTTTTTGACTGGAAGCGCTGCCGGCGTTTTTCCTGTTTCCCAATTAATTGTTCCAAAAACCCTCTTTAAAAAAGGCGAAATTGGCTATGAAAAATTCAATTTTGCAACTGGAAATGAAACCGTAACTGCATTAATTCGGGATTTCTATCGCTGCTTTAGTGTTGCCCAAGCCTGTCAAATTCGAAGAGGTGCAAGAGCTGATTTGGTTGTTGAAGAATACGTTTCTCACGGAATTGTTATTCCAATTCCCGCAAAAGCTTCTGATTCGGCAAGAGATTATTTCCAAAATTTCAACCCTGCAAAAAAACTTCCAAAACCTCCGGATCATTGTTTGACTTCGGGTAGAGTTACTGCGCTTCAACCTCGGGGTCAAAGAGTTTATTGATTTTTTATTCTTCTTCAACACAAATAAAAAATGAGAGATCTTTCTCTTCTTCACTAAGATCCCATCTCTCAGTTTCTTTTTGTTTTTTTGCCCAAATAAATCCCTGTGAATCCCAACTGGTTTTTGCAATTTCAAGAAAATCCATGTATTCAAGGGTTCTAACTATTTTTCTTCTGTACTCTTCAACATTTTCCTGAATTGGATTTATTTTATCTTTTTCAAGCATTCTTGCAATTTCCCAATCTGTTGCATACCACTTTAGCATTATTCTGTATGCAAGTTCATCACAATCTATTCTTAACATTCTGAGTAATTCCAAATCAAATCTCGGAATTCCCCACTCAAAAAGATTTTCCGCTTTCATGTGCCCCTCTAAAACATGTTTTTGTAATTTAACTGCATCCGTTTTTTCCCAATCAAATTTTTCATCAATTAGTGGTCCCCACCAAGAAAGTTTCGAATAATTTACTTTTGCAACTATTCTTTTTGCTATTTTTGGATCATCAATCATTTTTTTAGTTATGTGGTTCTCAACTTCATATGGAGTTTTGCTTGTCCTTATTTTTCCGGAATATTTGTTTGGGTCAATTTGCAATGGGGTAAAATTTCTCCATTTTGCTGCATGTATCCAGTGTTCTTGCTTCATCATCTTAATCCTACATATTTTACGACAGCCAAGCTTATAAATATCCATTTCGATTCTTCTTTAATTGCCCATTCCAATTTTTTGGGTCTAATGTGATCTTTATGAAAAACGTTTTGTGGTTTAAGGATCTTAGTAGGTCTTCTTTAGCTGAAGCTGGTGGAAAAGGAGCGAATTTGGGTGAAATGTATAAAAATGAATTCCCAATCCCCAATGGGTTTGTCGTTACTGCAGGTTCATACTACAAGCACATCTCTTCAAATAATCTTAAAGAAAAAATTGAATCAATTTTAAGTACGCTAGATGTTAATGATAGCGAAAAATTAGATGAAGCATCTGCAAAAATCAAAGATCTTATTCTACATGGCATAATGCCAAATGATGTCTACGAGGAAATTCTCTCTTCATATAAACAATTGGGCGAAATGGCAGGAAGACCTGTTTATGTGGCTGTGCGCTCAAGTGCAACTGCTGAAGATTTACCAACCGCATCTTTTGCAGGTCAGCAATCAACCTATCTTAATATCTTTGGACCAGAAGCAGTAGTTACTGCAGTTAAGGAATGCTGGGCATCTCTTTTTGAACCAAGAGCAATTTTCTATAGGGTAACTAATAATTTTGAGCACATGAAAGTGGGTCTTGCTGCCGTGGTTCAAATGATGGTTCAATCAGAAAAAGCAGGTGTTGTTTTCACTGTTGATCCATTAACCCAGGATCGAAAAATAATTACAATTGAAGGTGCATTTGGCCTTGGTGAAGTTGTCGTTTCCGGACAAGTTACTCCAGATACTTATCATGTTGATAAAGAATCATTAACTATCAAAGACAAAATAATTGCAAAACAACCTTGGATGCTCATAAAAATTGATGGAAAAAACCGAAGAGCAGAAATCAAAGATGAAGCACAAGGACGTCAAAAACTCTCAGATGCCGAAATTAAAGATCTTGCAAAAATCTGCAAACGAATCGAAGAGCACTACACATATCCTCAAGACATTGAATATGCAATTGAGCGGGATAATATTTACATTGTTCAGGCAAGACCAATTACAACTCTCTCTGATAAATCTGGTCTTGAAAATGCAACTGGCGGAGAATTAGTTAAAAAAGGTGAAAAAATGGAAAAATCTTCTTCAAAAACTGAATCAGTTGGAAATTCAGCATCTTCTGCATCAAAGATTTTAGTTAAGGGTCTTGGGTCTTCTCCAGGAGTTGGTATGGGCCCAGTAAAAATTGTAAGACATCCCTCCGAAATCAAAAACGTAAAGAGGGGCGAAGTATTGGTTACTGAAATGACCACTCCAGATTATGTTCCTGCAATGAAGAGAGCATCCGCAATAATTACTGATACTGGAGGTATGACTTCACATGCAGCAATCGTTTCTCGTGAACTTGGTGTTCCATGTGTAGTTGGAACTGGAAATGCAACATCTATCCTAAAAGATGGACTTGAAGTGAGTGTTGATGGAAGCCACGGAATCGTTTATGAAGGTCTTGTTTCATCAACCGAAGTTGTTGCTAAAAAGGCAGGTGCAGAAGTTTCAACTGCTGTAATGAGCGCATCTACTCTTGTTACTGGAACAAAAATTTATGTCAATCTTGCCGATGTTGATCAGGCTGAAAAAGTTTCAAAATTACCTGCTGATGGTGTTGGTCTTTTAAGAGCCGAGTTCATGGTCGCTGGAATGGGCGAGCATCCAAGAAAAATGCTTGAAACTGGAAGAAGGGAAGAGTTTGTAAATCGTCTTGCTGAGGATTTGAAGCGTTTTGCAGGTGCATTCTACCCAAGACCTGTAGTTTATCGCGCAACTGACTTTAAAACAAATGAATATAGAAACCTTGATGGCGGTGAAAAATACGAACCTCATGAAGAAAATCCTATGATGGGTTATCGTGGTGCTGCAAGATACATTCAAGAGCCTGAATTATTCAAAATGGAATTAGAGGCAATCAAAAAAGTTCGGGAAGAGTATCATCTCAAAAACCTCTGGCTCATGATTCCATTTATTCGAAGAATCGGGGAACTTCGTGCAATTAAAGATATTATGGAAGAAGTTGGGCTTTACCGAACAAGAGATTTCAAACTCTGGATCATGGCGGAAGTTCCATCAACTGTAATTTTGATGGATCAATTCTGCGAAGAAGGAATTGATGGCGTTTCAATTGGAACTAACGATCTAACTCAATTGACTTTAGGTATTGATAGGGATAATGGTTCAATGGCAACTGGTTTTGATGAAAGAAATGAAGCAGTTTTGCGCTCGCTAAGGAGAATCATAACTGTATGCAACAAATTTGGTGTAACTGTTTCTCTTTGTGGCCAAGCTCCATCCGTGTATCCAGAATTTGCAGAAAAATTAGTCGAGTATGGAATCACTAGCATGTCTGTTAATCAGGATGCAATTGAGCGAACCCGAAAGATTGTTGCAAGTGCAGAGCAAAAAATCATGCTCCAAAGACTTGCAAAACTCACTGCAAAAATGGATTCAAAAGAAGAATCTCTTTATTCCGGTGAAGATTAATTTTTATTTATCTTTTTTCTATTCTTATTTTTCTCTCTTTCTGATATGTTCTTATAAATAATGTGCGTATATCTTATTGGGCTAGAGCGGGGCTAGGGGTCCCGATTCCGCATGTCCCCTTCAGGCGGCTCAAATGTCCAGGGCGTTAGGTTTTTCCCTCTTGTCCCATTTTCTAGGTGTTGAGATTTTGCCCATTATGGCAGGATTATTTTACGAATCTGGTCAGGCCGAAAGGAGCAGCCATAAGTAAAACTTCCTGCGCTTATTGGATACAGAATCGAGCTGATGAAAAAGGGCTCCAAGGCGGATTAATTTGGCAAACTGGAAAGCCCACTTTAGGGTGTTTTTATCGATTCCTTTAATTTCTTCTCACTAACCAAAACTCTTTTTTCCTACTTCCTCTTTTCACTAGTTTTCTCTCTTATCCTTTGTATTTTTCTCTTTTCGCCTTTTTCAACTTCTTTTTATTTCAATTCACTTTTACTATTCGTCCTTTTTTTCCTGATCTTTAGTCTCTCTCTTTTGCTTTTCCATCATTTGGATGAAATAAAGTTTCTTCATTTTTCCAATAATTCTATCATTTATTCCACGTTTTCTGGAAAAAGCGATCTGGTCTCTTTTGATGAAATCACTTGTGCAAAAATAATTTATCTTTCAACTCAATTTTCACGAATCCCAACTCTTATTCTTCTTTCAAAAGAAAAACAAATTCGGATTCCTCTTATTTTAGGAAATTCAAAAAATAATCTTCTCTTAACTCTTTTTTCAAAAAATCTAAAAACAACTATTCAAAATGAAACTTTGCTGAAATTTGATTTTTAAAAAACCTTATAAATAATCTTTTCCTACTTCCTTCATGAAAATACTTGCTTCTCTTTTGGTCTTACTCCTCCTCTTTGGGGGCGTTTTTGCCAGGGCACCTTCCTGGATCTCTAGCGGAACCTCGATAAATTATACTGTCGGCTCTGCAATATACACCTTTACGGTTACTGAAGTCACTTCTTCTCAAATTAAAATCGATCTGAAAACTTCTTCATCTTCCTCAACTTCTCGTTTAATTGACAATGCAACTGCTGATTCAGGTCAATTTTGGTTTGATCCAACTCTTCTCACTTCTGCAAGTGCTGGAAGATCAATTGGAGGTTATTCTGTAATTTCGACATCTCAAGAAAGTTATGCCGGTAAATCTTTCCAAACCGCAACTCTCCAAATTATTTTAGGCGGTGTTACAACAACAAAAGTTTTCGATATTGAAAGCGGTCTTCTTCTTGATCAGAGAACTAGCGCCTCAGGTTCTAGTCCTGTTTTAATTAGAAATTATTTTGTTCCTGCCTGGGCTCCACCCCCACCAAACGTTACGGCTCCAGCTTCACCTTCGACTCCCTCTTCCCCCCCAACGACGCCTCCTTCTCAACCCACAACTCCAACTCCCTCCACGCCTACTCCTTCTTCGCCTCCAGTGATTAATTCAACTTCTCCTACTCCAAATTCTTCTGCGCCTACAAATACTTCTGCACCTACTCCAACTGTCCCTTCTTCCTCATCAACATGTCCTTGTCCAGAATCTCTCTTCTTTGTGCTTCTAGGGTTTTTGGCAGTTGGCAAAAAAGTTGAAAAAATCTAATTTTTTATCTTAATCTTATTTTTGTTTCTTCTCTTGGAATTCTTGTTCGTGGTGCTCTTAATGCGCCCCAGCCTGATCCATCATTTCTAATATTTGGTATTGTTCCAAATGGGTTTTCTCTTGTTCTTTTTGTCGGAAATCTTCTTCGCGCAAGCTCTCTTTCTTCTCGTTGTGCAACACAATTAGTTGGATATTTTATTTCTATTTGCATATTTTGTCTGACATTTATTCCTTGTTGTTTGAAAAATTCAATAATTGGATAATCTGGCAAAATCTGTCCATTTTTAACTTCTCTTGAAAAAACTCTTGGTACTTCAATTTGTCCATTTCTACAAATTGCCCTTATTGTTTCTACTCTTATTGGAACTGGATCTTCCTGAATTTTGCTTGAAATATATGCAGCAACTGCTCCAAGTCCTGCAGAAACTAGAAACATTTTTAGATATTTTTTAATTTCCTGTGCTTTCACTTTTCCATTTATCTCTAATTCTTTTTTTATTGTTTTTTGTTTGTAAGAAAAATAGAATGCTCCGCCTGGGATTTGAACCCAGGTCGTTGGAGTGAAAGTCCAATATCCTTGACCGGTCTAGACGAGCGGAGCATTTGTTCTCTAAATTTTATTTAATTAGACTAACTATTTCAGAATGTACTTCTTCGATAGTTTTATTTGCATCAATCTTATGCCAAATCGTGCTTAAAAACCTTTCTTTCATCAAACTCAAAAATTTCTCTCTCACTTTTGATAAATGTTTTTTATCTTCTTCATATCTATCTGGAGTTTTTTGATTCGCCTTTCTCTTCATAGCTTCATCTATTTCTATATCTAAAAGAATTATTTTATCAGGTCTTATTAATTCAAGTTCCGAAACTATTTTTTTCGCCCTTTCATGTCCAACTTCTCCGAGTTCATATGCAATTGTTGAAAGAACGTATCTATCCATTATTACAAGTTTTCCTTCATCTAGTAGTCTTCTGATTCTTTTCTGATCATCCTCGATATCTGCAAGAAATGTTAGAAACAATGCCTTTTTTGAAATCTCTATTTTCTTTTCAAGATATCTCGTTAAAATGTCAAATTTCTCTGTAGGATATTTTACAAAAACTGCACTTGGAAATCTCTTTTTCAAAAGGTCCATCTGCGTTCCCTTTCCAGTTCCATCTATCCCTTCAATCACAATGAGCATGAAAATCGCAAATACTAAAACTGCGAAAATGATTATAATCCTTAAGTGCTCAAGTTATTTTGGCGATTCTAATGGATTTCCTTACAATGCGTGATATTTCCAAAGAGCAAATTGAAGAAATTCTTGAAAGTTCAAACAGAATTTTAGATGGCGAAGCAGTTGATTTATCCGGAAAAATCCTGGGAACTCTGTTTTTTGAACCCTCAACTCGAACAAAACTTTCATTCCACAGCGCAGCGTACCGATCAAAAATGAATGTGATTGATTTTCAAACTGAAATAAGTTCCATGAAAAAAGGCGAATCCTTCCAAGACACAATACAAATGCTCTCTGGTTATTGCGACGTTTTGGCAATAAGGCACTTTAAGGAAGGCGCTCCAATGGAAGCCGCACAAATCTCAAATCTTCCCGTAATAAATGCAGGGGATGGAACTAATCAACACCCATCTCAAACAATGATTGATCTTTTTACAATAAAGCACTTTAAAGGAAGATTAAAGGGAATCAACGCAACTCTTATGGGCGATTTAAGACATGCACGCGCCATGAAATCCCTTATTGCAGGTCTTTCTCTTTTTGGTGCAAATATTACTCTCTGTTCTCCAAAAGGACTCGAATTTGATTCCGAATACCTAAATCAATTATCCAAATCCAACAAAACCAAATTCAATGTAATCTCCGAGCCTGATCTTTCTGAAACTGACGTTCTATATGTTTGTCGAATCCAAAAGGAAAGATTTGCAGATTCTGCTTTAGCTGATTCATATGAACAAAAATTCAAAGTAGATTTAAAACTACTTGAAAAAGCAAATGAAGATATGATTATTCTCCACCCTCTTCCAAGACTCAATGAACTGGATGTAAGTGTGGATAAAACTGATTTTGCCAAATACTTTGATCAAGCTCGCTTTGCCCCAATTGTAAGACAGGCAGTTTTGAAATATGTTTTAGAGGTGAATTAAATGCAAGTTGATAAAATTGTTTTAGGTTCTGTAATCGATCACATTCCAGCTGGAAAAGCGTTGACCTTAATCAAACTTCTAAAAATCGATTCCAATCATTCCCATCGTGTTGCATTGGTCATGAACGTTCCAAGTAAAAAATTGGGTACAAAAGACATTCTAAAATTAGAGGGAAAAATTTTATCTGAAACTGAAGCCGGAGTAGTTTCCCTTCTTTGTCCAAATGCAACTATGAATGTCATAAAAAACTCTAAAGTTGTTGAAAAACTCAATTCAACTCTTCCAAAAATCTTAGATAAAATAATCAATTGTCCGAATTCAGTTTGCATCAATTCCGAGTGTCCAACTATTTTGGATCTAACTTCAAAAAACTTATATCAATGCCGATTTTGCGAGCGATTTTTTTCCTCTTCTGAGTTGTTCTGATGGATTTTGTCAAAACAAAACTTGGCTATCAAATTCGTTTGGATCGCGGCGATGAACTAATTTCTTCTTTAACTGAGTTTTGCAAAAAGAAAAAAATTTCAAGCGCTTCCATTTCTGGAATCGGAGGAACAACTGGGATTGTTTTGGGCCATTATGATTTGAAAAATAAAAAATTCAATAAAAAAACCTTTGAAAAATCTCTTTTTGAAATAATTTCCCTCATCGGAAACATAACTCTCTTGGATGGAAAACCATTTGTCCACATTCATCTCTCAATTGGTCTTCCTGATTTTTCAACTGCATCAGGTCATCTTTTTAGTGCCCAAATTAATCCGACCTGTGAAATAAATCTTATAAAATTGGATTCAAAAGTTGTAAAAGAATATGATAAAATAAGTGGTCTTAATTTGCAGTGTTTTGTAAAATAATTATTTCATTTTCAAAACCAGGAATATATGGTCTTTATCATAAGGTTCTAATTTCATCTTTTCAATTATTTCAAAATCTTTGCTCAATTTCTCTTCAACTTCTCTAAATATTTCATCTGGTCTTCTTGTAACATCTATGCTTTGGCTTTTTACGCAAATCATTGCAATTGATCCGCTCTCTAAAAAAACCTGGGCATTTTTAATTAAAATTTCCGGTTGGTCTGGTTGCGCAACATCCATATATATTACATCGACTTTTCCAACTTCCTCATATTCGAATGGTTTTTTAGCATCCCCATGAATCGGAATCACATTTGTTCT
>CAZPWA010000029.1:0-12798 GCA_964590665.1 Microcaldota archaeon | reverse complement strand
AAACGAGGTGTAAAAAATGACAAATAAAATGAAAAATGGAAGTGGAGTTGTAGGAGGAATCCAAGGAGGTCAAATGGGAAGGGATTTACTTCACCTGCAGAACTGGGGAATTTCGGAAAGTTCAAGTTGAACTTGAATTAGAAGGACCAATTAAATTTTTCGAGCCTTCTATCGATTCATCTAGGGAAGTTAGTGCGTGGGCTTCTTCTTTAAGCAAGAAATTAATTCTACCTTATGAAAGAGATATTAATTATCTGGATTCACTTAAGGCAACTTCTGCAAAAGAACGAACTTTAGATTTTTTTACTCAAACGTTCGGAGTTGATCTATCTGCTTTAGATTCTCTGCCTGATTTCTGGGCTCTTGCCCTTCCAAGACAACTTGCTCGAATGGATGGCGAGTTTCTTGCAGTTTGCTCTCTTGCAGCGGGTATCTCATGCGATTCCAGGCGTTATAATGTGTCTGTGCTAGAATTGACTTTTGATGGATATGTTTCAAGTCCCTATAAAAAATCATTTTTCGATCAATATTCTCTTGACTTAGAAACTAATCGTATTCTTCGAAGAAGGCAAGATTTTCCTTCTGATCTGGCTGATTTTAGGTCAATAGGAGTTGGATCTGATAATCTTGTGGATTCATATCGTAAAAAATCTGTGGATTTTGCAAGGATTTTTGATATTTCTACTTTGTATCAGAGAATACTTGCTGCTAATTTGGCATCTTCAAAAGATCCAATTTCTGAGACTGTAGTTAGTATTGATGATCGGATTTGCAAATATCAGTTTGATAAACAAAGTGGAAAGTATCGCAATTTGAAGTCTCAAAAGAGTCTTTCAATTGATGAAGTTTATTCTTTAGCTGTTGCGGGTCAAGCTAGAACTTCTTCAAGTTGGAATTATCAAAACCTTTTCTTCTTGCTTCCAGGGATACTTTGTCCAAATCTCACTCTCTGCGTGGTTCCATTTGAGTTTGATGATGCGACCATTTTTGGAAATTCAAAAAAAGGAATTGAACGTGCTTTTGAGGTTGCTGGTACATACCCAAAAATATTGCCTTTCATCCCTCCTTCTTTAGTCTCTACTGAATATTCTCCAAAGGCCATTAGTAAATGTCGGAATTTGGACTATTTGGAACTAGTCGCTAATCTTCCTGATGGGGTTGATTACTCGGGAGAATCAAGTTCAACTTTAAATGCAGGTATTTTGTCTGCTCGTTTTGGGTTTGATCCAGAGTCTCCTGTTTTTGATCCATTGATTCGATCTGCGCGCGGGGGCATGTGGCTCAATTGGTATGTTGCTCAGGATAATGTTAAGGTCGTCCAAAATCGGGGTGAAAAACGATGATTCAAGTTTCGCAAGTTATGGAACTTTATAAAAAACTCCAAAGTTGGCCTCTAGTTAGTTCTTTTGAGGAGAAGTTTTTCATTCAACTTTTTTCTTTTCTTGAAGAAGAATTTCCTGATTTAGAAATTAAGAAATCCGGTTTGAATATTCTGGTTTTTCCAAAGGATAAATCTAAAATTAAATCAAAAGTGCTCGTTGCACACTATGATGAAGTTGGTTTGATTGTTGATAGGCAAATTAGTTTCTCTCGCTATCGTGCTAGGATTGCGGGCGTGCTGAATTTTGCAAATCTCTTTGGCAAAGTTTTTGAAACTGTTTTTGATGGAAAAAGAATTCGAGCTATTTGCCTAACTCCTCCTGCCCACATTGAGGAGTTCCAAAAGTCAATTTTTCTTGATTTGCTTGAACCCCTGGATATTCCAGCAAACTATCCATTTAGTTTCCAAAATGGAGTAATTGAAACTTCGACTTCCTATTTTGGAAGAGCTTTTGACAATCGTATTGGAGTTGCAGTTTCTATTCTGGCAGCCAAGGAATTCAACTTTCCTGTTGTTTTGTCTTGTGGGGAAGAAACCGGAACGACTAGATTTAAGAAAACGCTCGAAGAAATTGAAGTGTCAATTCCAAGTCCAATTTATTTGGTTATCGATGCAACTTTTTCTTCTTCTGATCCTTATTGCGAGAGTGAACTTTCAGATGGTGAAGTTGCTTTTTTAGTTAGTGAGGCTAATGGAAACGGAAATGTTGCTTCTAAAACTCTGGTCGATTCTCTTCCTCAATTAAAGCAAATAATGACTTATGGAAAACACGATACTACCGATGCGTCTAATTTGAAAAACTACGCTAAAAAATCCGTTGCCCTGGTTTATCCAATTGGTTCAATGCACAGTAATTTCGAAAAAATTGAAAAAACCACTATTTCTGCGCTATTAAACTTTATTTTCCAATTATAATTGCTTTCTTTTTCAGGTTTTTTCATATTCTTCCAGGGCTTCTTTTGTTATTTTCCAGTTTCTTCCAAATTTAACTGCGCCAATTTTTCCTGTTCTTGAGAGTAAGCTAAGATATTCTGCACTATACTTGTTTTTACTGATTTTTGCAGCTTCGCTAAGGGTCAAATATTCCCTATTTTCATTTCCGAGCGAATCCAGATGCATATCTAGTGATCTTTCTACGGCTTTTGCAACGAAATTAATGAATGGTTCTTTTACTTCTTTAAGTTGCCATTGCATGATGCTAGTTATGTATTTTTTTCTTTCAACTTTTAGTATTATTATTGGAGGATATCCACTACGCATGAGATATAGGTTTAATAAAAGTCTGGCTGTTCTGCCATTTCCATCTATAAATGGGTGTATGTCAACAAATTTTTGATGTATTTTTGCTGCCATTTCAATCGGTTCTCCTCTGGAATTTAGCATTTTATAAAATTCTTGCATTAATTGCGGAACTTTGGCTGCATTTGGTGGTATGTAGTCTGTGCCGCTTATTCTTACTGAATTTATTCTATAAAATCCTGCATTTTGAGGATCAATTCTATCAAGAATCAATCCATGAAGATTAAGTACATCGGTTTCCTCTATTGTCTTTTTTCTTACTAATGCCTCGATAAAATCAATTGCTTTACTATGATTTGTTGCTTCTAACTGTTCATTTAGTGTTTTGCCTCCTACTGTAATTCCTTCTTCTAAAACTAATTTTGTTTCACTCAATGTTAATGTGTTTCCCTCTATGGCATTTGAATTGTATGTCATTTCTATTCTGAATGTTTCTTGAAGTTTGTGCAATGCTCCTTGGTTAAATGGTCTTGATTTATTGAGTTGGTTTATTTTTTTTATTATTCTTTCATATATGTCTTTATTCATGATTTATCTATATATCTGATATATTATAAAACTATCTATCCGATATTATTTTATTCCTATTTAAATTTTATGATGATATCGGCTAACAATTTAATCGACTTATCCGATATTAATCCCACCCGAGTGTTACAATCAAAACTAAATTCTACGTTTTAGGCAGTCTTTTTTAATTGCTTTTCTATAAATAAAACTTATGAAAGGTCAGGTTAGTACCGAATTAATGGTCATTATTGGTTTAGTTTTGATTATTTTCATCCCTATGCTTGTGTTGGTTTACTTTAAAGCAAGCGATTCAAACCAGCAGATTGCATCATATCAAGCGGAACTTGCAGTCTTTAGGCTTGCGTATTTATCTAACTCGGTTGGATCTTTAGGTTCAAATGCATCGGTTTCAACTGATTTATTCATCCCAAAAAATACTATTTCATTTGAAACTAAAACTTCTGGAAAAGGAGGGGAAATAGTTTTGACGATTGATACTCCGCAAGGACCAACTTCGATAACCGAAATCGTGAAATATCCTCTTTCAAACTCGGTAATTGCAGATTCAGTTACTGCTGGATCTTGGGTTAGGCTCAAAATCAGTTCTGAACCAACAACAAATTCAGTTTCAAGAATAAGAATAGAAAAAACTAATTAATTTTTTTTAACTAAATTCCCCTTCCTGATAAATTATTTCTCCTTTTCTAATTACAATTTCTGCCTTTCCCTTTAATTTCCAATTTTCAAATGGACTCCATTTGCATTTGCTTTGCATTTTGGAACTATCAACTACCCACTCTTTTTTCAAATCAATTATTGTGATGTCTCCTATTCTTCCTGCTTCTATTTTTCCCCTTTCATGCAAATTAAAGGCATCTGCAACATTGTGGCTCATTGCCTTAATGATCCAAGTTCTATCAAAAAGCCCCCTATTTGCCCCGTCGAGCATTAATGCGAGTGATGTTTCAAGGCCAGGAAAACCTGCTGCTCCTTCTTCTTTATCCTCAATTGTATGCGGCGCATGATCTGTTGCAATGCAGTTTATTTTTTGAACGGATTTTAGAAGTTCATTTCTTTCCTCATCGCTTCGAAGCGGTGGATTAACTTTTGCAAAGAATTTTAGTTTTTCTTCATCTTTTTTTGATAAAAACAAATGGTGTGGTGCAACTTCGCTTGTGGCGCTTTTGCACTTTTCAATTAATGCAATTTCATCTTTTGTTGAAACATGGGCTAAATGTATTCTTCTTTGCATTTTGGTTGCTAGGTCTACTGCCTCTTTGACATTATTTTGGAGGCATTTTTGATCGTGGGAGTGGTTTCCGCTATCATCACAAGCGTGCAAAACTATTGGTTTTTCCTTATCAAAATTTAGAAAATGTTTTTCCATTGATTTGGGGTTTTTGAGTAACAAATCCCCGGTTGTTTTTCCTAAATATAATTTCATGCTTGATGGATTTGCTTTTTTCACCTGCTCAAAATTATCGTCTGTTCCTCCAAAATGAAACAAGATTGTGGCAGGTGCTCTTTTTGCCCTTTCAATTTTTTCAAGAAGCCTTTCTTTGGTTGTTGTTGGAATTTTGTTATTTGGCATATCCATTAGGGTTGTTATTCCCCCTGCAATTGCTGCTTTGGATCCACTAACAAAATCTTCCTTGTATTCCTGTCCTGGTTCTCTTAAGTGCACATGGGGATCGATTAACCCAGGACAAACCAGCATGTTTTTTGCATCTACTGTTTCTTCTCCTCGTAAATTCACTCCTATTTTTTCAATTATTCCAGAATCATTAATCAGAATCTCCTTTTTTTCAAAAGTAGTTCCAAGGAAAACCAAGCCGTTTTTGATAATGAGCGCCATCACATTCTTTTCTTCTTTAATTATAATAAAGATTTCATTTGCAAAATTCAGGTATCTTTATTTTAGCTTTTTCAAATTCTTCGCCTATTCCATCTCTGACGTTTCTCATATTTTCCGGTCTTTTTGATGGATCCTTTTCAAGACATCTTTCTACAACTGGCCATGCGGGGGTGTCTATTTTTTGAGGTTTTATTTCTCTATGCCACCTAAGAATTTCATCATACTTTATTCCTTTAAATGGTACTGCTCCCTTAAGCATAAAATACATCATAATTCCAAATGCGTAAATGTCGCTTTTAAAACTTGAATCGCCCAAGGTAGTTATTTCCGGTGCCCTATATTCAACCGTTCCTATTCTTCCAAATGAATGCAGAGATGCGCTTCTATCTGGCCTGCCAATAATTCGTGATGTTCCAAAGTCAATTAATCTGGCCTTCTCCCCAATCATAAAATTGTCTTCCTTTATGTCCCTGTGGACTACCTTATTTTCGTGTGCTGCTTCAATTATTGCATTTGCACATTCGATTAAAAGCGAGGCCTTTTCTGACTCATTTAGTCCTCCTTGCTCAACTAATCTTTTGACTGTGGGATATTCAATTAATTCTAAGATTGACTCTAAATCATCATATTCCGGATCTTCGTAAAGTTCTATTGGCTTTGGAATTCTTCCTTTTGCATCAAAATAGATTGCTTTCATTATTCCAAATTCTTCTCTCATGATCTCCTCTGTCGGTGCGATTCGTTCTGGTTCATCCTGTCTTGATCGTTTTGAAACTACTATTTTGCCCTGCCTTGCCTTTAGATGGATTGTACATTGCCCTCCGCTTCCTATTTCTCCATAAATTTTTCCTTCTTCTGGGGGATTCGGTATTTTTCTTAGTTCTGCCTCTATTTTGATTTCTTTTTGAAGAGGCACTCTGCCAAATAAACGTACTGTCATCAATACTTATTGTTATTAAATATGTATAAAAATAGTCCTTATGCTCATTTATCTGGAAGGTAACTCCACTTATAGAAGTTGAAAACTAAAAGCGATTCAATTGCTACTATTTGCTCTGAGAATTTTGTTCTAATCTCTAAAATGTTTTTGTAATATTGTTGGGGATCTTCAACTTGAAGATGGAGCTCAATTGACCACGTTCCTATTACTGAACTGATGTTCGTTATGTTAGTGTGCTCCCTTGCATAATCAAAAAACCTTTTTTCCTCTTCTTTAGTTAAACTTGTAAGTCTGATTCTAACTCTATAATCCGAAATTCCTAATTCATCCTGACTCATACTAAATGAATATCCTTTTATGATTCCACTTTTTTCCATTTGTTTTATTCGTTTTGAAACTGTGATCGGGGTTGAATCTGTTATTCTTGCAATTTCGATTGTTTTTAGACGGGAATTATTTGAAATGACCTGAAGGATTTTTTTGTCAAGTTGGTCGGGTTTTTGCTCCAAGTTGAAATTTTTAACTGAAATTTCAGGTAGTTCTGTTTTTGCCAGATAGTTTCGATTTGAATACTGTGAGTTGACCTCTAAAACTATTTCGTATTTGTCAATTATGCCTGCATTTTCCCTTAATATCTCTCCCATTTTTTGGAGCATGTCTGATGGCGATTTTGCAAGAATTTCAAACATGGAATCGAAATCTCCTCCAAGTGAAGCTGTCCATGTTATGTATTCTTTTTTTGAAAGTGATGTGAAAAACTTTTCATAATTATTTGCTGCTGAATTTTTCATTTTGCAATAAATCCGAAATACCAAATAGCCCAGTTTTCTTGGATTTATTATTGTGTGGAATGATCTGATTATTTTATTCTTTTTTAAGATTTTTATTCTATATCCGAGCCGTTCTCTTGAAATTTTGATAATTTTCGATAGTTTTTCCAAACTCAGGCGCGAATTTCTGTCTAGGAGTGCAAGTAGGTTGCGATCTATCTCATCTAATTTTTCTAGCTTTTTTTCCATTTAATCAATTTTTATTTAATTTTTTTCATTAAATGTAAATTTTATGATAACAATTTTTATATTTAACTAAATTTTAATTCAAGTTTGGGGATAGAATGAGATTAATGACAAATTCGGGATTAGGTTCATCGGTTTCTAGGGCAAAAAGAGCAATTTTTGGATCTGTCTTGGCCTCAGGGATAATGACCGGGTGTGAAATTAGCCCGGAAACTTCTACTCCTCGAGATACTCGCGTAATTTCGATTGCGCCAACAACATCCACTGTTTTGTTTAGTCGCACTGAAGATGGCCCCCAATCTCGTATTGATGCAGATCATTTTTTGGTGTTCTTTGAGCCTGCCAGTAGTTCACAAACTAGAGAAGAGACGATAAGTGCGTTGGGTTCTTTGGGCAGCCGAGTGGTTGGACGTAATGATTATTCTCATATGGTGGAGTTTAGTTATTCTGGTGTTCCACAACTACGAATGCTCTTGGATCGTGTTTCCTCTATGAATGGGGTCTTTGCTGCTCTGCCTGATGCAGTTGTTGGGGGTATGCGAGATCCTAATCCAAATGTTTCGGGAGCACTATATCATTGGGTGGACCAGATTAATGCTCGACGTGCATGGGGTGTAACCGTTGGTTCAAATGCGGTTCCTGTGGCTGTTATTGATTCTGCAATCGATCCTATTTCTCCATATTTTCCAAGAAATGTAATTTTTCGATATGGGTTATGTCAAGATGCTTCTCTAACTCTTAATTATCATGAAATCTCTTCTGGAAGCGTTTCTTCAAATTGCGATGGATTCTCATCTGCTGATCCGCATGGGCTTCAGGTCGCTACGATTTTAAGTGCAAGTGGCGAGGATGGTATTCCTTATTTAGGGATGGCTTGGAGAAATCCACTTTATTCTTTTGATGTTTATGGGACCGGGAGCTTTGGAATTCCGACTCAATCTAGAATAAATGCAGCAATTGACAGTGCCATAAATCACGGAGTCAAAGTAATCAATCTTTCTGTTGGTCCAGTTCAAGGAGATGCAATTGCTGAAAACTTCATGTATTACCGGGTTGGTCTTAGAAATTCAGTTCTCCATGCAAGAGATCGGGATGTTTTAATTGTTCTTGCTGCCGGTAATCAGGCCATTTCTGATAATCTTCTATTGCCTTTTGGACAGAGAGCTGAAACCTACTCTGCCTTTATGTCAAATCTTCTTATCGTTGGTGGGGTGGATTTTAATAATTGTCTGGTTAGATCTGGAAGTGGAGGTTCAAATTTTGGGGGCGTCGTAAGAATTTATGCCCCTGGGTTTTCATTTGATGCACCCTCTAGGTCTGGTCCTCTTTTTGGAACTTCCCTTGCCGCTCCTTTGGTTGCAGGAACTGCTGCTCTGATGCGAAGTGTGAATACTGAATTAACTTCACAAGGAGTAGTTAGGATATTACTTAGTAGTGCTGCTAGATCCCAGAGAGGTTGTGCTGAGGCAGATTCTCTTCCTGTTTTGGATGCAGCTGCTGCAGTTGAAGAAGCTCAGAGGGTATTAGATCCAAGAAATATTTCCTGGAGAAACGAATATCCTTTGGTGTACTTAAATGGGGTTATTGATCTGGGTAATGAAGGAAGTTTAGCTTATGGAACCGTAAAACAAGGTTCCGAAAACCAGCTATATCTCCATTTAATCCGGCTCAGTCCAACCGGAGAGACTCTTTGGGAGAGAGATGTTCCGATTAGGGGCGCAAGTGCTTCTGATTTATCAAAAGTAATTGTTAATCTGAGTGAGCTGGCTTCTGGAAGTTTTGTTGCCAATGGATTTGTGATCGAAAGAGATGCTTCGCCTGGAGTTGATCAGGTTAGAAGAAATTCATTTATTATGGGAATAACTTCTGATGGAACTCAAATTTATCAAACTGATAACACTGGTCATGATTTTAGTCAAATCATTTCTCAGGACGGTTCTGGATTTATCAGTTCTGCAGATTCTGGCAATTTGATCCATCAATATACTCTTGGAGGAAGATTTATCTCTGAACGTGTATTTGATTATACAAATATTGCTTCCAGTGTACTTCTGCCCTTAATGCAAAATCGTTTTGGTTCAACGGTGCGTCAGTATGCTCCGGGAGGTTCAGTTGGTTCAACTTCCGATGGACGAGATTTTTACATTTCCTTAAGGGCAGTTACTCCTGATTCTAGGCAATTTATCGGAACTGCTCATTATGCTGGTTCAATCCTTCTTGACTTGTCATCAACTGCTGATGCCAGAATTGCTGCTGCAAGAACCCCTCTTTCATTTAATGCAATTGAACTTCCTCGCTCTGATTATTACTTTGCAATTCCACAGATAAATGTTCTAAGTGATAATAGCAACATCTACTCTTATGATTTTGATTCGTCTGCAGGATCAAATCGGAGGTTTGTTCGAATTTCTCCTGACGGAAATGTTCTTTGGGATAGGGTTTTGCCAATTACTCATCGCAGAGATGTATTTGCCCGCCTGGCCGATTCGAGTATACTTTGGCAAGCTTTCGATCTAGCTGCATCTTCAACTCAATATCTAAAAAGACTAAACTCTGATGGGACTCTTTTAGGTACCGAACACCGTTTAGACATCTCTCCATATACTGGATATATTTCATCTGTGGTTTCTGGATCCACGGTCTATCTTATTGCAACAAGGCCGGTTGGCTCTAATTACTCTTCTTTACTCATAAGGCTGGATCAGAATCTTGAATATCGGTGATTTGAAATGATTTGGAGAAAACCTTCGGGATCTACAGCATCTACTGTTAATCGAGTTGGACCTAACTTATCTGGGGTTCCTCAACTTGACTCTATTGGTGAAAAATCTTCTTCAGCAGAAAAAATTCAGGGTGGGCGCAGATTTAGGGTTATTGGGGGTCGAGTAGTGGATTTTTTAGGTAGGCCAATAAGACCCCCAGTTTCTGATGATTCTTTTGCAAAGGATATGGAGAAAAAAATGAGTACTCTGGCTTTTGATTTGGACTCTAATGGAGGATTTTTGTTTTCCTGCTTATTCAAATTATCCAATCTTTATGATTCAAAAGAAACTCTGGTGATTGCACTAACAATCCATGAAATTCGCTCTGATCAAAAAAGAAAACCTGCCGATTATCGTTCTGCTCTAGAGTTTTTGAGCGGTTTTGATTCAATCGATGAGAATTACTGTCACGCTCTTTTGGATTGTGCTCGAAGTGTTATTCGACTTAGGATTATGCGTGCCTCTCTTAAATTTCAAGCAAATTATTGCATTGGTGTCAAAACTGATTTTTGTTCTGCTTTGCCATATTCCAAAAACTCAAATGAAGATACTCCTTCGTATTCTGTTGACTATGTTCGGAAAAAAGTTCGTGCTTCTGATTTGCCTCAAAAGTGTGGTTTTGCCAACTTTCCTAATTGTATAATTCCTGTTTTAGTTGGTCCTTTTAAGACCTATTTGGAAGTTTTTTCTGATTAATTTTTCTTATTTTAAAAAAGTTAAAAGTAATATTATGCAAGCCACTGTTTCTTTTTGATTTTGTTGTTTATGTATTCGCCAACAAAAGTCAATCTTTCTCCTTGGAGGGCATCTTGCTCAATCTTCTTTTTGGATTTTAAGACTTCTTTTAGTTCCTTAACCCAATCTTCATGCCTATTTATCCAAGGATAACCCAGCATTTCCTCTGCCCTTTTAACGTCTACATCCTTTGCCTTAATGGTTAATTTTTCAAGGAATTTGAATTCTTTAATATCGCTCATTGTAACTCCCAAAAACTTTGCTTCAGGAACTGCAAAATCCTGCCCTAAATATGCAAGGTTCATACTTCCTGTTTTAATTGTCCAGTAAATATACCATCCCCACGCATCGCAATCCATCAAACAATAAATTGGAAGCCCCCGATCTGCTAATTTTCTTAAGAGTCTTCTGGTTCCTCTTGTTGATTGTCCTTTGGGAGTGACTAGGATGCAGTTTTCCTTTTTCCAGAATTTATCTTCATTTAATCTTTGCCAAAGCGCATCCTTTTCAACAACTAAAACATACTTTGCCTTAATGCTTTTGATTTCCATTCCGTTATCCACATCTGATGGAATGCTCCAACCCGATCTGCCTTGTTTGGATAAATCAAGTAATGTTTCTTCTCCACCAAATTTGTCTAAAATGGTCATTTCCCCGGCAACGAACCCCTTTCGGTCTGTTGTCAAGTTCAAATCTTCTCTTTTTATTGTGAGAGCAACTTCCAAATCTTCAATTAATGCATTTGATTCTGATTGTTCTGTGAACAAATCTTCATCCACATCTTCTCCAAGCGTGAATTTTAATTGATAAAACAAACCTCTGATCGATGTATGGAGATTTTGGCGAAGAAAATCTCTGCATTTTGATGCAACTGAAACTGTTTGCATGAACGTTTTAGCTTGGGCCATGGAAAGGAATTTTCTAACTTCAGTTTTGTTTCCTGTTCGAAGGCAGCCTTTTGTTTCATCAAAAAGAGTGTTGCTTCGTGTTCTTAAAACAGTTTCAAAAGTGGGTCCTTCTCCCTTATCTATCTGCTTGACCATTATTTTGCCCATGTCCTCTAGCTTCTTTTCTGTTTTTTCTGAAGTACTTTGTGAATTGGCCATTATTCATCGCCTCCTTCCATCTCTTCTTTTTGGGTTTCTTTTTCAGTATCTACAACTGCAGATTCATCATCCAATTCTCCTTTTTCAGTTGTGTATTTGTGCTCAATTATTGCGGTTAATTGTTTTTCAATTTCGATTTTTCTTGCGCCTGTCAATGATGCTAAATCGGATGAGAGCTGATTAACGTATCTGCTTACTAGTTTTCTTTTATTTAGGATTTCATTTGCCTTTCTTTTTCCAGAAAGGTATTTTTGTATTGCCCTTGCAGCTTCCATTACTGCGTTTTTAATTTCTGCTTCAACATCTTCCTCTTTTGAAATTGCCTGCTTTCCAGCTGAAGTATATGGAACGTGAACTGAAACCAAATTAACTAGGACTATTACCGGTTCCTCATCAAATGATTTTATGCTGTATCTTTTCCATTCTATTGATTTGATGCTCTCTGTTATTGCACATCCACTGGTATCGAATAAAAGAGGAACCCTATTTGCAAAACGCATTATGACTCCTTTTTTATCTGCATTTACGATTCCTCCACCATAGGCGATTCCTGCTTCGATCATGAAGGGAATTCCGCCTCTATAAACTTTTGTTGGTCTTTCTGTAACCATTATAAGTTCCGGATTGAATATGTTTCTAAATGATAATTCGATCTGCTCCTTTCCAATTGGAACTAATGAGTCCATGGCTGGCGCAATCCACTTAACTTGGGCAAATGCCTTGACTATTTTTTCAGCTTCAGGCCATGAAAGGTCTGTTGGGTTTTTATTGAAATCAACGTCTTTGACTAATTCTCTAAGTTCATCAACTTTTGCAGCGCTTACCCTTGCAAAAGAGTTTTGTAAAAACAAGCCTACTTTTTTGTATTCTGTGTTTCTTTTTGCAAATTCTAGTAAATCATGAGTTGTTACTCCAAGCGGGTGTGGTTTGATTTCGTATGGTCTTCGTGGGTTTGCATCAATTGATCGTGCAAATGTTGTTTTTTCGCCATTTGGTTCAACAAGAGTTATTGTACAGTGCGGGTTTGCAAGTGCGGTTCTTCTTAAATATTCAAATACTCCATAATCGCTTTTTTCATATCGCACATCTTTGTATTCTGAAATTACGGTAAGTCCGTTTTCGATACTCTCTTCATTTGCAATTTCCTCTACTATTGCTGAATTTGTCTTAAAATCAATTGAAATATCTGCAGTT
>CAZPWA010000028.1:0-12841 GCA_964590665.1 Microcaldota archaeon | reverse complement strand
TCCACAAATCCAACACATTCCCGGATCATTTTACCAAAACCTCCCAATGTCCGCCTTTATCCGGACCAACGCGGCGTAACGCTCCCTTCTGTTTCAATTTTTCAATGTACTCCTTTACTGTTTCAGAGCTTATTTGCAAGTTTTTCGCTATTGCGCTTCTTGACACTTGTGGGCTACTGATCATTTCATCTATTATCCTCTGTTCCAACTCCGTCAATTTTATCTGGGGGGTCATCTGGGTGGTTATCTGGGGGGTAGTTGAAACCTTCCTTGGAAACACTGTCTTGAACTGGCGTCCTATCTCCACAAATTTGGTTTTTGGTTCTACAAGGCGTATCTTTTCAATGCCGCGACCCCATCTCTCGACAAAATGCACTCTGTGCAGCATCTGGGCAATTAGTTCATTTCTTCTTTCTGAAAGCCGTCCCTTTACTATTTGCGATATCGTAAATCCACCAAATATCTTCCCAGGACTTCTAATCTCTACTGAATCCGGATAAATCGCAATATCCACTGAACCATAAAGATGATAATCTCGATGACAAAATGCATTGATAATCGCTTCGCGTAGTGCGTCTGGGTTAATTTCCGGCACATCCACACGAACAAGCCCTTCAATCCTCTCTCCAGTGTTTATCTTTTGTAAAATATACTTTTGCGACTCTTCAATAAGGTAAAACAAGTCCCCTTCGTAGTCTTTCATATCTATTATGGTTCCGCCTTTGAGAAAGACTGCGCATCTGAGTTTGGCATTTGGAAGGAATTCTCCTGGCCTTTCACCAAACATAAGAACTGCCGTATTGATAGGTTTTCCATCTTGCATCAGATCTAATTTTTTCATGGAACTTTCTTTCGATTCGAATTTGGCTCCTGATTTTTCCACAAATGTTTTGAGTTTGGAATTGCTTATGTCTTGAAGGGTTGCTTTTTCACAAATTTTGTTATCCCAGCGATAAAGTTCCTTGTTCTTTTTGGCAAATGCTTCTTCAAGTCCGGACGGACTCATGCGTCGCGTTTCTTCGCCTATTCTGATAAATGCTCTCCCATAAGCAAAATACGGGCCATCGCTTCCTGAAAAATTCACTCTGACACAGCGTTTCCCGTCTATTGCTTCTTCTTTTACTTCGGGATGTATCTTTGGTTCGATGTTTTCGTGTATTGTCTTTGAAATTTCGCGAAGCGTTTTAGGAACAATTTCTATTCCAATTGCCTTTCCATCGTTGGTTATTCCAAAAATTACTGTTCCTTCGTTATGTTTGTTAAGCATTGCAGAAATAGTTTCGACTGCCTCTTTCAACTCCGAAACTGATTTCTTGTATTCAACAAACTCGCTTTCAGTCATTATTCCCACGTTCCAATGGATTTTTTCATAAATCCAAAGCCATACCCATTCATCACTCCAAAGCCGCAATCCATCAATTTCTCAAATTCTGCAATTTCGGAAGGTTCACTAAACGGAACTGCAATGCGAATTCTATTTCCAACGACGTAATAATCTTCGGAATTTGGTTTAATCTGCATCTGTGTTGTTAATGTTTCTATTGTTCGTCCCTTTTTTGTAATCGTTACTACTTCAGGGTTTGGAATTTGGTCTAGTTTATCTACTATTGTTAACCCAAGTTGTTTTGCCTTGGTTGAAAGATTCGATCTGAAAAGGGCTATGAATAGTTGCGGATCTATGATATTGTTTTTATTTATCTCTGATCCCTTAGATAAGACAAACTGTTTTTTACCTTCTGAGCTTTTAGTCAGTATAATTGGGCCATCTGAAAAAACAATGTCGTTTTTGGTTAAATTGGGTTTGAATTCATTGATCCCTTCCAATTGAAATTGCATGTCTCCAATTTCAATTTTCTTTTTCGACATGAATATTTGTTTAAACTGTGTTGCCAGAGTAAAGAATATCGGCCCAACCGGAGAACTCAATGTCAACTTGTATTTTTCGCTTGAAACAATCTCTCCTCTCTCTCCAAATTTGCCGCTAAGTCCACTAAAACAAAATAACCCTGGGTCTTTCGAGTCATGGATATTTTTCACTGCTGGAAATATCGATTCAGAAAAAAAATTGTGACATAAACCGTGAATTGCTGTGCGGTATTTCCTTTCAAATTCAAATCTGGAAAAATTTCCGTTTGCATGAAGTTCTAGAATCAATCGCATGTGGATCTCGCCTTCATAGTCTTGCAATTTTTCCCGCATCTGTTAATTTTAATCCATTTTCCGTACTTATCAAATCCATGTCCTTAAGTTCATCAATTGCGCGATATAGCATTCCTGTGCTCAATTCCACCTTTTCCGAAAGGTCCTTGATTGTCTCAAATTTGCCCGAATCTATTTTTTCCAAAATCAATTTCTGAGAATCAGTTAGTCTAAATGATAATCTTGGCAGCCAAACAATTGCTTTTTTGTCTTCTTCAGGGTTATATCCTATTTTTGTTACTCTTTCATGCCTTGCATATGCAGCAAACATCAGTGCTATTGCCTTTGTCTTTCTTCCTGCGGTTATATTTACAAAAATCTGATATTCTGTTGGTTGCATATCTATTATTTCTACGCATTTTGTCGCTATCGACACTATGTTATAGCAATCTGTTTTGATTTCTTTTACATCAATCACTTTTCCTAATGATTCTTTTATTAGATTTAATGCATCTCTTTGTTGTTTATCTGGATCTTCATCTATTAGGAGGATTAGTCTTTCTGGTCCAAGTCTTGTTGTTGCCAGTAGTACTGGTTCTGGATTATATAATGTAGCAATAAGGCACTTTTTCTTGGTTTCGACCATAAGTAGGCTATCGTAAACCTCATTTATATGATCTTCTATGGTCTGTGTGTTTTCTAGCATAGTTATTGTTTTATTATACAAAAAGATATATAATTCTATCTATTAGTATAATAATTCTATTTTATTGGAACTTTATACTTATTGTTTGTAGTTATGTTTCTATATGGCTTGCGCTACTTCTGTCTTATTTTGTCGAACTAACTTACTTCTCCCTCTTTTACTTTGGTAGTTCTAATTTCCTTATTATCAACTACAAGCACTTTTCCATCAGAGTAAATCAAATGCTCCTTAACTTCAATTTTAATCTTGGAAAATTCCTTATAGTCTATTAGCTGCTTGGGTGCACTTTTTTCATCTTTTTTGGAAACTTTGGATCCAACTGCTTCACTAGAGGTTAGAACTTCAACAACTCCTTCTTTATTTTCTGCAGCCAAAACCATACCCTGAGATTCAACTCCTCGAAGTGGTGCGCTTTTCAAGTTGCGAAGAACAATAACTTTCTTTCCAAGTAATTCTTCTTCCTTATAATAATCAACTAAACCTGAAACTATTTGTCTAACTCCATCAGAAAGTTTAATTTTCTCAACATAAAGTTTTTCTGCATTTGGATGTCTTTCAATTGAAAGTATTTCGCCAACTTCCAAATCCAAATCTGAGAATTTTGGTTTTGCTTCTTCTTGTTTTCCAGAAAACTTGTCTCTAAGCAAATTGACTTCCTTTATTTCAATTTTTCTAAATAATGGCGAAGGAGTTCCTATTTTGTGTCCTTTTTCAATTAGTGCTCCCACAAAAGCCCATTTCTGTTTTCCTAAATTGAGCTGTTTCAAAATTTCCTGACTTGTTTTTGGTAAAAACGGCTCAATCATTATCGCAATGTCCTTTATTTGGTTTGCCAGTACATACATGACTGCAGCTGCTCTGTTTTTATCTGTTTTAACTAGTTCCCATGGCTTATTATCTTGGAAATATTTGTTTGCATTTTTTGAATAGTTCATGATGCGATGAAGCGCTTCTTTTATTTGAACTTCTTCAAGAAGTCCTTCGATTTCCTTTGCTATTTTAAGTTGATTTTCAACAAACTCTTCATCTGATTCATTCATCTGTCCATTTGGAATTTGTGAATCAAAATTATTTGTAATAAATACTAATGTTCTATTAACCAAATTTCCTAAATTTGCTAAAAGTTCATTATTTGTTTTTTGTGCAAAATCATCCCAGCTAAACGTTGTATCTGCGCTCTCTGGTCGGTTTGCAAGAAGATAATATCTCCAGACATCAGCCTCTATTCCACTTTCTTTAGCTCCATCTCCAAAAACCCCTGTTTTTCTGGATTTTGAAAATTTGCCATTCTCATAATTTAGAAATTCCGTTGTTGAAATATGATGAACCATTGTCCAATTCTTTGCGCTTCCAAGAAGTGTTGATGGGAAAATTACGCTGTGAAATGGAACATTGTCTTTTCCCATAAATTGATATAATTTGACTTCATTTGGATTAAGCCACCAATTTTTCCAATCCTTTGTCCAATTGGCTGTTATTGAAATATATCCAATTGGTGCATCAAACCAAACATAGAAAACCTTATTTTCAAATTTTGGAAGAGGAACCTTAACCCCCCATTTCAAATCTCTTGTAATCATTCTTTTTTTGAGGCCTTCCTTGATCCAAGATTGGGCAATTTTTGTTGTGTTTTCGCTCCATTTTCCTTCGTTGGATGTTTTTTCAATCCACGGAGCTACTTTTGCTTCAATTGAGGGTAAATTGATGAAAAGGTGATTTGTTTTTCTTAAAACTGGTTTTGTTTTTGAAACCTTACTTACTGGTTCAATTAATTCTTCGGGTTTAAGTAATTTTCCGCATTTGTCACACTGGTCGCCACGAGCGCCATTATAGTTGCAAAAAGGACAAATTCCCTCAATGTATCTATCTGCCAAAAACATTTGCGCCTTTTCATCAAAAAATTGCTCAACTTCTTCTTCAATTATGAATCCATTTTTGTAAAGATCCAAAAATATTTCTTGGGTAAGTTCGGAATGCATCGGAGTTGATGTTCTTCCAAAATAATCAAAGCTTATGTTGAACCATTTGTAAATGTCTGCATGTATTTTGTGATACTTATCGCAAATTTGAGTTGGAGTTAATCCTTCTTCAAGTGCTTTAATTTCTGTTGCAGTTCCATATTCATCTGTTCCGCAAATATAGAGTGTTTGATATTCCTTTAATCTGCAAAATCTGGCATAAACATCGGCTGATAAAACACATCCGATTATGTTTCCCAAATGCGGCACATTATTTACATATGGCAATGCTGAAGTTATGAGTATTTTATTTTTCATGAAAATCTACCTTATTTTCGTCATAAGTTTCTTGTTCTTTTGGGTTTTTAAGACAATGTTTCCTCTTAGAGGTATCTGCCTTTGTGCGCTTCCTTATATGGATATTTTTTCCAAATTTGTCCAATTTCTTCGCCAAATATATTTCCTATGACTTGTGATCCTCCATCTCTTGTTGGGTTTGCAGTTACTCGTCCATCTGTTTCAATGAGTACATATTGTCCTTCATTTGGCCAGCGTATGGATCTTATTGCACCACCCCAGCCTATCAGATCTCCATGATTTCTAAGATCTGCTAGTTTTTCGCCCAAATCTTCCTCACTAATTCCACTAAGGCCTGAATTTGCCGCATCTCCCTGTTTTATCAGTGGAAATGCCTTTATCTCATCTACTCCCAATTTTGCTGCAAGCTCTACCACTTTTTTGGCACATTCAATATTTCTATCATTAAAGTTTGTTTGGATTACGATTCTAACTCCTCTTTCAACTGCTCTTGCAATTGTCCTAACTGTTCTGGCAAACGAACCATTCACTGCAGTTATTCCATCATGAATTTCATCTATTCCATGTATGGAAATTTTTAATCTTGCACCTGCATTTTTTATCGCATCTAAAACTTCTTCTCTAAAAACTGTGCCATTACTAGTCACTGATAATCTATTATGTCCTGCAAATGCTGCTATTATTTGCGGGAGTTCTTTGTGTGCAAACGGTTCCCCCCCAGTTAGGTCGATGTTACATTTCTTTGGTATCTTTTGAGCTATTTGCCTTGCTTGTTCTGCAGTTATTCTACTATCACTGTGGAGTGGTGCTGCGGCACAATGGATGCATGCTAAATTACACGCTTCAGTTACCTTTACCCCAATTAATCTAAATTCCTCCTTTTCCCCTGGCTTCTTGAGGCAGATCCAGTCTCCTTGTTGGTAATTTCTTGAATTTCCTGTTATTTCCTCTGCTATTTCTCCCAAGTCAACAAGTCCTTTTTTTGCCAACTCCTCTCTTATTTTAATAAGTGTTTTTTTGCAAAATTCCCTTTCTTCTCCCATTTTATGAGTTCTTTCGTATTTGCTTTCATATTGCGCTATCGCAATTGCGGTTGCTGGGTCTATTTGATCTGCTATTTTTGTAAATATTTCAATTATTCGTCGCGCGATTTCTTCTCTCTGTGCAATCGCTCTCCAAACTGATCTAGAATAATCTGGGCTTTTTCTGGATCTAGAGTAAATTTCATCATAACTTGTTCCTGTTGCACTTGCATATATTCCAACTGCTAAATCATCTACTGGATGGTTCGCAACCACTGCTCCATATCCTCCATATGCGGCATTTTCTATGTCTGAAATTACTTGCTCTAATCCAAATTTGCCCTCTCTTGAATCAACAAACTCATTCATTCTCCTCTCTGATTTATCTATTATTACGAGTTTTCCCCTAAAATCTATTCTTGAAAGTGCTTTCTCTATTTTAGGATCATTTCCTGGACACAATTCAGCAATTTTTTGATCTGGTCCTATTTTCAGTTGTGCTAGTAAATTAGCCCATATTTGTATTGTTTCTTCGTGAGGTTCTACTCTTATTTTTGTCCTTCTAGGTTCTATTCTCGGTGCTTGGTCTTCATTTAAAATGGGTAAATGCAATTTTCGCATGTGTTTTATTTCTTCTTTTTACATATTTAAACATCTTTGATAAAAAAATTCCTATTGGAATATAATCTCTTCTATTCATTCATTTCGCTATGCTTGAAATTCAAAAAATTGCAAAGATGCGAAAAGCACTCAATCTCACCCAAAAAGAATTGGCAAATATTTCTGGAGTTTCACAATCTTTAATTGCAAAAATAGAAAGCGGATCAATTGATCCAGCTTATTCAAAGGTTTCACAAATTCTTTCTTCTTTGGAAGACTTAAATAAAAAAGATAAAAAATCTGCAAAAGACATTCTAACTCCTTCAGTAGTTTTTGCATCTCCAAGTGATTCCCTCTTTGATGCAATTTCACTTATGCAGGAAAAAGGACTCTCACAGCTTCCTGTTTTTCAAAATGGGCGAAGCGTTGGAAGCCTTCTTGATAGCACAATAGTTTCAATTATTTCAAGGCACCAGCAAAAAAATCTAAAATCCATGAATGTTGGCGAAGTGATGCGAGAAGGATTTCCTTTAATTCCAATTTCATCCCATGTTGATGCAATTGCAGATTTACTTAGGCACTATAGAGCGATTTTAGTTGAGCAAAATGGAAAAATTGTTGGAATAATTACAAAAGCTGATTTATTCAAGGCGATATAATTGGATTTTTCAAAACTTTCATATCTTTCAAAAACCTCTGGTATTGGAGGAAAAATAAAACATTCTCCAAGTGATTTCATTGTTGAGGAAATTACTTTGGAAAATGAGGTAATTTGCACTGATATGCCTTTTGAAAAACAATCCAGTGGAACTCTTTTCACTATTTTTGCCATTTGCAAGGAAAACTGGACAACTCATTCTATAATTGATGAAATTTCAAAAAGACTCAGGATAAATCCGAGGTTTTTTACCTATGCCGGAATAAAAGATCGAAGTGCAAAAACCACTCAACTTATTTGTATTAAGGGAGATTGGAGAAATCAAATCTCAAAATTGCAAATTAAGGATGTTAAAATTCTAGGTTCTTTTCTTTCAAATTCTTCTCTAAAAATAGGTGATTTATCCGGAAATCGATTTACAATAAAACTTTTTTTTGAAGATTCTTCAACTGATTTTTCAAAAGTCTCAAGCATCAAAGATGAACTTAATGGATTTTTTCCAAATTATTTTGGCCCCCAAAGATTTGGTTCTAATCGTCTAAATACTCATTTAATTGGCCAAAAAATCATACAAAATGATCTTAAGGGAGCAATAGATTCAATTCTTGGAGATATTGAAAATGAAACCAATTCAGAAGTTCTCTTTGCAAGAAGCGAATATCTAAAAAATCAGGATCTTAAAGAAGCCCAAAAAAACTTTCCAAAGCATTTGCGAATTGAGCATTCTTTAATTGAATATCTTATAAAAAAACCAAATGATTTTTCTGGCGCTTTGAAAAACCTCCCACGGTCGATGGCCCTTCTATATGTTCATGCTTTCCAATCTTATTTATTTAATCTGCTTTTAAGCGAGCGATTAAGTGAAGGGGAACTTTTACTTGAAGAAGGCGAATACTTTGCCAAATTTGATTCTCTTTTTCCAAATGAAGAACTTCCTGCTCCAAGTGGCCCAATAGTTGGAAAACTAATTGGATTTCAAACAATTCTTTCAAAACGGGAAAAGAAAATTCTTGATTCATTCAATCTCTCAAAAGAAAACTTCAAAATAAAATCCCTCCCTGATTTATCATCTAAAGGAGGAAAGCGGCTTCTTTTATGCCCCCTAATCAATTTTAATTTCTCTGATTCGATATTTACATTTACTCTTCCTTCTGGTTCTTATGCAACGAGCCTTTTGAGGGAATTTATGGATAAAAAATAGGTAATTTTTATGGATGAAGAAGGCTTTGAATTTAAAACCAAAGAAGGCGTTTTTTACAATCCTAAAATGACTTTTTCACGATCAGTTTCTTCTCTTGCTGTTGGTTCAATTGATGAAAAACTCGATTTAATTGATGGTTTTTGCGCATCTGGAATACGCGGTTTAAGATATGCCTTTGAAAATGAAAATGTCAATTCTATTTCTTTTGTTGATTGCGATGAATCTGCTCTCAAACTTTGCAAAACAAATTCAAAAAAACTAAAAATCGAAAAATCATTTCATCAAAACAGTTTTTCAAAATTGACCTTTGATTTAAGAGGAAACTTCGTTGAATTAGATCCATTTGGAACTCCCTCTCCCTTTATTTTTGATGCAATTAGAATGATGAGCCACCAAAAAACTGCATATATTTCAGCAACTGCAACAGATGTTGCTGTTCTTTGCGGCTCAAACATTGATGCTGCAATGAAAAACTATCACTCAAAGACTCTCAATAATGAATTCACTCACGAAAACGGATTGAGGATTCTTGTAAATCGCATTGCAAATGTTGCAAGTGAATTCAATTTTGGAATCACCCCTCTTCTTTCCTTCTCTGATCAGCATTACCTAAAGACAATAATAAAACTCACCCGCTCTGCTGATGATGCCGTGTCATCTCTTAGAAATTGTGGATTTGTAAATTTCTGCCCCAAATGCCTTAATCGTTTTTCATCTCCATTTCCAATTTCTTCTTGCTCAAACTGTCAAAATTCAAAAATCGATTATTGCGGCCCGTTATGGTTTGGAGAACTTTCAAAACCTGCTTTTGTTGAAAAAATGATAAAATTAAACAAAAAAAGAAAGTATTCTAATTCAACCCAAATAGATGAATTTCTTACATTGATTAAAAATGAGCAATTTGCCCAACCTTATCATTTTGGAATTCATGAAATCTGTAAATTCCTAAAATTAAAATCTGTTCCAAAATTCGATTCAATTGTTCAAAAACTAAATGAATATTCGACAAAAGAGACGAATCGTGTTCTGTGCACCCCAATCCACTATGGTCCAAATAAAATAAAGACGAATTTAAGTGCAAAAGAATTAATTGATTTTTTCAAAAATCTCTAACCTCTCTCTTTTTAATTCTGGATTGATATTTTTTATTTATGGTAAAGGTAACTCATTTTCTCCTTCTTACTTTAGGATTTATTTTTTTGCTTCAGATGGTTTTTCCATTTATTGAAAACATATTTATTTTCGTTCCATCTTTGGCTTTTAGTGAACCCTGGCGCTTTATTACTAGTATGTTTTTGCATGCAGATTTGACTCATTTGTTTTTCAACTGCTACGCTCTTTTCATGTTCGGATCAATTTTGGAATCTAGAACTACAAAAACTCAATTCCTTTCAATTTATTTCCTTGCAGGTCTTGCCGGGGGTCTTCTCTATCTTTTGACCATATATCTGGGAATAATCGGCCCAAGTCCTGCTTTGGGTGCAAGCGGTGCAATATACGGGATTTTAGGTGCCGTTGCAGTAATGCTTCCTGAACTAACTATTTTTATGTGGTTTTTTCCGCTAAAAATGAAATATGCTGCAATTTTGTGGGCTCTTATTGAATTTTTAGGAAGCTTTAATCGCTACAGTGGAGTTGGAAGTGCTGCTCATTTGGGTGGTTTGATTGTTGGTGCATTGATTGCACTATATATCAAAAACCAAAAGCCAAGCGGCTTTGGTTTTGTCTCCAATTCCCCTCCAAATGATCCGTGGGAAGCGCATTTAAAAAACTAAACTCATTTTTCCTCTTTTTCTCCCTTATGCCTTTTATTATTATACTGTATAAATTTATCCAAAAAAATTCAAATATGGGTGGCATCTAATGACTAACTTACAAAACACGGATCAAATTTCAAAAGATGATGAAGAACTATTAAAATTTATTCAAGAAGAAGAGGGCAAAAAGAAAATTTACATTGTTGGTTCTGGTGGTTCTGGTACAAATACTTTGGATCGAGTTTTTGAGATGGGAATCGCAGGTGTAAATTTAATTGGTATGAATACTGATGCGAGGCATTTGCTAAAAATCAAGGCCCACAAAAAAATTCTCCTTGGAAAGAAAACTACTGGTGGGCGAGGTGCCGGATCCAACCCTCAAATTGGTGAAGAATCTGCAAAAGAATCCTTTGATGATATAAAAAATCTTTTTTCTGATGCCGGAATGGTCTTTATCACATGTGGTATGGGCGGTGGAACTGGAACCGGAAGCGCTCCTGTTATTGCAGAATGTGCAAAAGCTGCAGGCGCTTTAACAATCGGAGTTGTGACTCTTCCATTTGCATCCGAAGGAAAAATCCGGCTGGATAATGCGATGGCTGGTGTTGAAAAACTAAAAAAACACACTGACACTTTAATCATTATTAAAAACGACAAGCTTCTGAGTTTGGTTCCTGATCTTCCAATTAACACTGCATTTAAAGTCTGCGATGAAGTTCTTGCAGGTTCTGTTAAGGGAATTGCGGAATTAGTTACTAAAGCTGGTTTAGTTAATGTTGATTTTGCTGATTTAAGAACAATCTTAAGTGATGCTGGTTTTGCAGTAATTGGGCTTGGTGAAGCTTCTTTGGATGCTAAACATGAAGATCGAGCCAGAATTGCAGTTGAAACCGCACTCACTTCCCCTCTTTTGGATGCTGATATTAGTACTTCAACTAGGGCGCTTGTTAACGTCATAGGCGGCGAAGATATGACTCTTAAGGAAGCCGAGTATGTTGTTGCTGAAATTGCCCAAAAAATCAACCCAAATGCCCACATAATATGGGGGGCACGTGTAGAGGAAAACCTAAAAAAGTCTTCCCTACGTGTTTTAGTAGTGATAGCTGGAGCCAGGTTTGCAAAATCTGTGCCTAAAGCTACTGATTCAGCAACTGACATCAATGCGCTTGATATTGATTTAGTTGGCTGAAATGGTGATGATTTGGATTTAACTGAACTTGTTAAAAGATGCATCCGCATTTTTTATATTTCAAAAAAGCCTAGTAATGAGGACTTTACTCAAACTGCAACTATAACTGCAATAGGGATTGTTCTTTTGGGATTTGTTGGCATTGTAATTGCCGCCATTTTCGGTGTAATTTAGAGGTTGTTTTAAGATGATTTACGCATTAAGAGTAACAACTGGCCAGGAAAAGATCCTTGCTGAGATGTTGGTTAAAAAATCAAAGGCAGAAAAATTGCCTATTTTCACTGTCGTGTATGTTGAAAATATCAAAGGGTACTTATTTGTTGAAACTTCTGATGAAAATGCTGTTGCAAAACTCTGTCAGAAGATAAAGCATGTTAAGGGATTCCTTAAAAATTCAATGTCTCTCTCTGAAATCGAAAACTTGATCAAGACGACTGCAACTCCTGCAATAACTATCGAACTTGGTGATACGGTTGAAATGATATCTGGTCCATTTAAGGGCGAGAGAGCAAAAGTCATCAAGATTGATGAAGAAAAAGAAGATATTACTGTCGAATTGATTGAAGTTGCAGTTCCAATTCCTGTTACTGTTAAATCAAAAATGGTAAAATTATATTTGAAAGCAGGTCAATTGGAAGATGACAAAAACTAATTTTTTTATTTAAAAAATAAATTATTTTTTATTTGATTCTATTTTTCCCGTTGTTTTTTTCTCGATTGTTTCCTTATTATTCACATTATATATTGTCCTAATTGGGAATGGGATGTTTATTTGGTTCTTTTTGAAATTATTGAAAATTTCCTTATTTGCGCCAGATAGTGCCGGTGCTCTATTCATCCATCCCTTAACTAAAAACCCATATCTAAAGTTCAGTGAGAAATCTCCAAAATTGTCAAACCTTACCCACACTGAATTTTTTTCAATCAATCCGCTTTTTTCGCTTGCAATTTCTAAAGATTCTCTTATTATTTGTTCGACTCTTTCAACATCTTCCTTATAATCTACTCCGACAGTCCCAACTACTCCTGTCTCCTGCTCTGGAAATGAGAAATTTTCCAAAACTGCATTTGCGATTTTTGAATTAGGCACAACTATCAGATTTCTTGATGGGAACGTTTCTACTTTTGTTGTTCTCCAACCAATCTGTTTTACTTGCCCCTCAACTCCATTATCTGTTTTTATGTAGTCTTCTTCCTTGAATGGCTTATCTACTAAAATGTGGACTCCCCCAAAGAAATTTCCTAATGTGTCTTGAAGTGCAAGTGCGACTGCAATACCCACAACCCATAAAA
>CAZPWA010000027.1:0-13231 GCA_964590665.1 Microcaldota archaeon | reverse complement strand
GCGCCAAGTGTTTCGTATTTGTATGTGTAAACTTGGGTGGTTCTGGCAGTTCTTAATTCATTTATACCTTCAACAAACCATTGGGGTTTGTTTTGAATAATCTGCTCTCCATATATATCATTTATTGTGATTCGCAAATCCCCATGAATCAAATTATCAAAATAATGTCCAACTTCGTGTCTTATTAGATTGTTTCTTCGCGGAGTTTGTGCTTCTTCTTGGCTAATTAAGCATATGTTGGTTCCACTTAATTGGATGGCAGATGCTTCCCTTACGCTTATTCTATTTAGCAAATCTGCATTTATTGTTAGAACCAAGGGTTCATGTGCATTTATTGTGCCTCTAACTTCCCTAACTATTCCAAATTCCCTTCTAACTGCTTCAATCTCTCCTCTTATTGTTTGATTTGGAATTATCTGCAAGTCTTGTATTTGCAGGTTTGGAACTCCACGTTGTCTCAAATACGCAACAACTTCTCTAAGTTCATCTGCCCTATAATCTCTAAAATTCGCTGGCGGATTGGTGAATCGTGCATTGAAATCGATTACATCCTGCCTTAGTTGATCAATCTGGATTTGGAAAATCATCCTATCAGTTTCCTTTTCTGATGATTCTTCCCAAAGCGCATTTAAAATACTATTTTTTGTGAAGGAATAAAAAAATAAATTAGGATTTTTTCAAATCTTCGATTTTTTCCTTAACTCCTTTTAGTTCAAGTTCCAAGTTTTCCTGGTATTCCTTGAGCATTTTTATTCTTTCATCTTTAGTTAAGAAATTCCTATTTCCGCCGCATGATGATGCGCTACAACAATTTGATCCCATTTTTTCACCCTTTTTATTTTTCCATATATCGGATGTCCAATATTGGATAACCTATATTCATCATAGGACTTTATAAACATATCGGTCGTCCTATATATCTATGGAAGGAAAATATGGTTGCGATATGCGTGGAATGCTCTCCTTCCAGATTTTATATCTTCTTTCAAAAAAGCCAATGCACGGCGAAGAACTTGCCAAAGAACTTGAAAAAAGAAGAGGCGAAAAACCCAAAGCCGGAACAATTTATCCTGCTCTAAAAGATCTTAATGAGCGAGGACTAATTAGCGGCGAAAAGGATGGCAAAATAATTGTCTATTCCCTAACTACCGAGGGTAAAAAAGTAATTATTCAGGCAAAAGCTTATTTTTGCAAATGCTTTGGGGAAATTATCCGTGAAGTTGAATAGGTTTGGGTCATCGTAAGAATATTTACCCATATTTGCTGTTTTTTGGTTAATTGCTTCTGTTAAATTAAAAATGTCACAACAAAATATGCTGCTGATATGAAAAGGAATGCCCCGCTCCAAACCCATTTGTTCCATTCCTTTATGTCTTTTCCGTCTAATGATGAAAATGGCAATATCTCAGCCATTGCCCAAAGGGCGCTTGTTGAATAGACTACCTTATACACTGGTTCTAGATTTTGCGTGTATAAATATGCAAAAATAATCATTACAAAAGTACTAACTAGTGGCGCTGAAAGCTTCATTATTCCAACTTTCCATTTCTCTATTCCCTGGGGAATTTCCTCCAAAATAAATGCTTGAATTGAAAATGCGTTTCCTAAATATGAACTAATCAGCGTGAGCAGAGACCCCTCTGGCCAAAACTTGTACTCCATTTTAATGTTGAATATATTTGCAATGATTCTGTGAGTTACCTCATGAATTATTGCTCCAATTAAGCAAATTATTGTGTTTATTATTAACCATGTCCAGAACGCTTCTGTATTTGCAAGATATTGCCAGCTAATCGAAATTCCAAGTATTATTGAAGCTCCCAAAATCGCAAGTATTTCGGTTACATTTACTCCTTTTATGAATGTTGATCCTTCTCCAACTTTTTGGTTTTTTCTTCCAAGATCCAATGCCTTAAATTCGAATACGGTTCTTACGACATTTATGAGTGCAAGTAATAAGAGTGAAATCAAAGTTGCTGCTGCTGGCACATACTCTTTTGGCATTATTGCGCTAAGGGGTGAATATTTTGCGCTTTCGCTTTTGAATTTCTCCTCAACCAATCCTTTTTTTGTTGTTATTATGAGCGCTACTTTATCTTCTTCAAATCTATACTCATAAATTAAAAATCCGTATTTTTCATCTGTTTTTGAAGGCTTATTATTTTGATAAATTGTTTTTGCAATATTGCTTTGCGCAGGGCCTCCTAAAATCATCAAGAATTTTATTTCGCCATTTGAAAATTTATCGTAGCTTGCATTTGTATCATTTGCAATTGATACATTCTGCATCCAACTGTTGCTTATCTTGAGCGAATCAAAAACTATTCTTTCGCTAAGTCCAATATTTTCTCCTAAAACTATTGCTCCTTCATTTTGCAGTCTTTGTGCATCTATGTTTTCTATTGTTATTTGATAGTTTTCACTTTGGGCAAAATTCACTTTTACTAAAAACAGTGCTAAGAATAATGATAATAGAAAAAATTGTTTTAATTGAACCACTTTCTCGCCTCTTTATCTGTGGAACCCCTGATTTATCATGTGTGCTGGGGGTTTTGTGAATAAGTAGTATTTTTCATTTCCCTGAAGTTCGCTAATTATTCTGTGTGCGAATATTCCATGCGGATCTGATAGGCTTGGAACTCTTTGGTGCAAATCACTAAATGATTCGAATGGTTTTGTTTCTCTTTCTTTAATTATTGCCTCCATGTTCTTTTTGCCTATTCCTGGAAGCAAGTCTAACGTGTGTACTCTTATTGAAATTGGTCTTGAATTGTTTATAAATCTTATAAACTCTGCTTCTTTTTCTGTTATTGCCTTTTTTAGTATTGGAAGTAGGAATTCTTTTGCTGCATTTGTAAGTTCGTTGTAGCCTATTCTCCCTTTTATGTGGTTGATTTCGTTTCTCTCATTTTTTCCGACATATATTTTTTGCCCTAAAACCATATTTGCGCTTGGCTTGACTGTCGCTTCAAGAAGAGTAAACATTCCACATCCTATTAATTGTGCTATTGGTTCCTTTCGTGGATCATTGGCCCTGCCTAGGGGCAAATACTCAATTACCAATGCGTAATCTTCCATAATTATTCGAACTCTTTTACTATTTTTGTTGCTTCTTCATCATTCATTTCTATTTTGTCTTTGGAAACTATTGCTCTTACTGTTGAAGCACTTGCTGGAGAAATATCTGTAATTTTAACTGCAGTTCCTTCGGTTATGTTTTCATTGATTTTTCTTACTTTTTCTGCAATTTTTGTTGCTTCCTTGACGCTTCTTTGAGTAGTTTTTTCGCAGTGTTCTAGTGCTTGGCTTTGCTCGTAACCTAGTTCTCCATCTTTCTTTCTGGCTTCTAGCAATTCTTTTGCTTCTTCAATAGAGACTGCTCGTGCTGATTTGACTTCCACATTTTCACCTTAGGCTAACTTCATGTGAACTGGGCCAATAACGACCTGTTTTTTCATGCCCAAGTCTCCAACTTCAACGACGTAACTCTTTCCTCTTTTTTCGATAATTACTCCGTGTCTGTTGGAGTATCTCAAATGAGGTAATCCTCCTCCTCTTGCTTTTGGAGTAATTACTACTTTTTCTCCGACTTTGAAAGTCTTGACATGCTGAGCAATAGTAATTCTGCTTTTACCCTTGAGGGTTCTTGTCCTTCTGCTTAGTGCTCCTTTTGATGATTTTACCATTTTAACCACGAAACTAAGAGTTTTATTGCTCTACTTAATTAATGACCAAGCATTTATAAACCGTTTTATGATAGAATTCTACTTGTGCCTGCTTGGCACAGTATGACTAATTCTTCTTTTGAACTATAAACTATTTGAAGAAATGTTTTTGTTCAAATTTTGAATTTTGTCAATAAAATTGTAAAACAAAAAAAATAAAGGTGAAAATAATGGACGAAGATAAGCCTCAAGGAATGGATCGACCAATGTATGATGCAACCTGCAGCCAATGTGGCCAGCCATGCAAAGTACCATTTGCTCCAGAACAAGGAAGACCAGTATATTGTCGAAACTGCTACAAACCAAAGCCAAGAAGAGGATTCGGTGGCGGCGGAGGATTTGGCAGAAGAGGCTCAAGAGATTAATAATTAATTCTCCTGACTTTCTAAATCAATAAAAATTTTATTTATTTCATTTATTTCTTTAGTTCTTGAAATTTCAAGTCTCTTTTTGCTTGCATCGACTGATCCGCTGACAAAATTCATTGCCTTTAACTTGATGTCTTTATGGGTTAATTTATACTCAAACTTCTCACAGATTTCCATATATTGGAAAAATATTCGTGCTCTTTCTTTGTCTGTTTCAAGATTTTTATTTTGGAAAACTTTTGGGTTATTCATTGCTGCTCTTGCAATCATATATGAATCACAGAATCCTGCATTTATTTTTTCTTCTCCTTCTCTTGCATTTTGCAAATCTCCGTTTCCAACTAAAGGAATTGAAACTGCTTCTTTTACTTTTTTAATCAAATCCCAGTTTGCCTTCCCGCTATATCCTTGAGAGGCGCTTCTTCCATGAAGAATTATTTTGTCTGCTCCTGCTTCTTCAATTCCTTTTGCTATTTTTATTGTATTTTCCAAATTATCCTTAACTCTCATTTTTACTGAAATTGGAATCGTTATGCTGCTTTGGATTCTTTTTACTGCATCATATATTTTTTGAGGGTGATTAAGCATTGCGCTTCCGCCTCCACAGTGCATGGTTCTAACTGATGGGCAGCCACAATTGATGTTGAGCCATTTTACAAAAGGGAATTTTTTTTCAATTGTTTTTGCGCAATTTGCTAATTCTTCGGGAACATTTCCGACAATTTGTATTCCTATATTTTTTTCTTCCTCTTTTGCATCTATCGTGTCTGTCTTGTCTGGGTTTCTTGAAATTGCAGTTGAATTGATTAATGGGACGCAGGTAGCTTCTGCACTGTACTTTTGGCAAAGCACTCTAAATGGCAAATTTGAGTATTCATCTATCGGAGAGAGGTAGTTTTTGTATGTTTCTTTCATGTTATGTTTTGATATGTTTTGTAGGGTTTTTAATTCGTATCTAAAACCATTTTTCCCATTTTTTGTTTATTTTGCTCATTTTTTATCTATTTTTTTACTATTTGTTTCATAACTTCTATAATTATATACCTTTGCTGTAATATATTATCTCTATATGCATGCACAAAAAATCGTAACAATTGAACCTCATTTTAGAATTGGCTCTGGAACAACTCCGAGATCTCAGATTCCTTTTACTGAAGTTTCCAATGGAGGCAGACTCGTTTCTGTTGAAACCGCAATTGGCCCTGCTGTTGCCGTTGTTAATGGAAATAATCCCATCCCATCCCATTTTTATATTCCAGCGGCTTTTGGCGGATTAACTACTTTGCCATTTGTATCTCATTCTACTCGCTCAATTATGGAAGTTAATGTGCTTCGATCAGACCCAGTGACTGATGCTGATATTGTTCGTTTAACTTGCGAGCGCGCATCTTCTGGACTTGTTCCTGATATTCGGCGTGATTTAGTTGCTTATTTTGCCTCAAATGCCCCTTCTGGAAGATTAGATTCAGTTCATTCTTCTTTATTTGGAGTTAGGAGATCTCATATCGCTTCTGGAGGGTTTGCTGTTGCATTTGAGGGATCAAAAGGTATTTCATCACTTCTTCTTTGTGGTGCTCAGCCTATTGCTGATTATGCAAGGCTTTCAACTGAATTTGATTTTGCGCAAGGCAGTGGCCATTTTATCCAACTTTCTATTGATTCACTGCGGTTCTATCGTTTGACGCTGGCAGTGTTTGAAGAGCCTTCTTCTTCTCTTGGTTTTTTGTTTGTTGCAAAGATTCAGGGCGCATCAATTAACCGACTAGGTGACGAATCAGGTAATTCTATGCCTCTTTCTGAAATTTTTGATGTTGGTTCAAGTCTACTTCTAAAACCTTCATCTAAATTAATTCCTGTTGCTGGCTATCCTTATCCGCTCAAATCATGTGTTCTTTGTGAAAATTCAAAAGATACTCCACGTTACTTGGTCGTGGATCGGGATATGGAAGATCCGCGGATTGACTTGATCATCGAATCATTAAATTCCAAAGGCGCATCGATTAGAAAATCTGATGTTATGGAATGCACTCTTTCTGATGGATCAGTTGCAACCTTCATTCCCCTGGATACTGTTACTAAAAATCTTTTCTAATCTTTTTTTGCCCATTCATAAGCTGAGTAAGCTGCTAAAACTCCTTCAGCTGCGCCAGTTATTGCCTGTTTGAATTTGGTATCAACTACATCTCCTGCTGCAAAGACTCCGGGAATATTTGTTTCTGCGGCTCTGTTGATTACAATATCTCCTTTTCTATCCAAATTGCAACCAAGTTTTGCTGCCAATTGGGAGTTTGGGATGTGTCCAATTTCAACAAAAACTCCATCGATTTTGAATTCTTTTGAGCCTTTGTATTCTTTATCCAAAATCACATGCGTCAATTTACTCTCTCCTTTCATATCGAGAATGTTTGTATTGTTGATTATTTCCATTTTTCCTTCTTTGACTTTTTGTTCAACTCTTGCCAAATTCACTGGTTCTGGCCTGATTTTTTCTCCTCTATAAATCATGTAAACCTTTTTTGCCCACTGAGTTAGTAAAATTGCTTCCTTTGCTGCAGAATCTGCCCCCCCGACAACTGCAATTTCCTTGTTTTTGTAAAAGTATCCATCGCAAAGAGCGCAATAGTGAACTCCTTTTCCCGTCAATTCCTTTTCCCCTGGAACATTTAGTTTTTTCCACTCTGTTCCGGTTGCAAAAATCAAAGTTTTTGCTTCAAATGTTTTTCCTTCATCTGTTTTGACTTTGAATCCATGTGCGGTTTTTTGGGCATCAATTACTTTATCATCAACAACTGAAACTTCCGGATATTCAAGTGCATGCTCTTCAATTGATTTTGCAAGTGAAATGCCATCAGTCATTTTTATTCCTGGCCAGTTTGCAATTTCGTTAGTTAATATGATGGTTCCTCCACGTATTGCTGAAATCACCAATGTTTTCATCTTAAGTCTTCCGCAATACATTGCTGCTGAAAAACCTGCAACTCCGCCGCCAATAATGATTGTATCATAAGTTTCTGACATAAAAATCAAACTCGCAATTATTCGTTAATTTATTTTTATGAAGATTCTTATGCAGACAATTAATTTATAGCTTTTGAAAAAGTTTTATATTGGCGGAATTCCCTGTTCCCTACAGTATTTTTCATATGCTCTTCTACTTTCTTTTTCAAATGCAGGATATCGTTTTTCAAATTCCTCTGCATCGTATATGAGAGGATGTACTTCTTCTTGTTCATCTGTTTTGTAAAGAGGCATAATTGCATGCATTACCGGGACTGTAATCACTTGGTGATTGTTGCCCATCCATTTCATCAAGTTGTGTGTGGTTAAACAACTTTTTCTTCTGTCAAAACTCTTCTCTAATTCATTTTGCAACCTTTCCGATGCTTCTTTTAGCTTTTCTGTTTCTTTTGTCCCAAAATATCCTTCCAAAAACGCCTTAAAAAGATCATTTTTTCTTCTGTTTTCTCTACTGATCATATTCTCTAATCCAGAAACCCAATATATTTCATATATCCCAAAAATGGCGCTTTCAAGATCTCTTACTTTTGAAAGGCCGATAATTTTTTTATCTACTTCACTAATGTGTATTGCTGAATCCAAATCATGAAGTATTGCTCTTGATTTACTGCTATCATAGCTGTAATTTCCATCATGACCTGCAAATCTTATCGTTTCTCCATCGGTGTGGAATTTTCTTAATGCTTCTCCAAATTTTCTTACTATTTCACAGAGAACTTTATTTGCACCATTTGCCTGGCCTTTTTTGTCTGTAACTTCGAATCGTTTATTTACTATTTCGAGCAAGTCCGGCGAAATCGTAGCTTCTTCAAAATCAAACCTCATGTGCTGGAAAAAATCTCCTACTCTTCTTTTGGCAGCTTCTTCCATTCCCAAAATCACAAATTCCATTGGAGATCCTTCGAAAATCAAAGTTGGATATTTTCCCCAATAAATCGGACTTACTGCAACAACTCCTGCTCTAAAGAGTCTTTTTGCATTTTCAAATTCCCTCTCTCCTCTTCCTGATTTTAATCCTCCATATGGTTTTGGCGGATCAGGTACTGCAACGAGATCCCCGTTATTTGCAAATCCCATGTGGGTGATTACCCCAACTGATCTGTATGGGATTGTTGCCGGAATCATAACTTGTCCATCTTCAAGCTGCGCTCCACACCCTTTGATTTTATATGCTGCAAGTTCTCGGTCATTTTTCTTATCTAAAAGTGGAGTTAATCTTTCAACTAGCGCTGCTCTTCCACTTGCAACAAATGGCGGTGGAAGTTCGTATTTTGCACAAGCTAATAGTAGTTCTAGATCATCCTGAGGAATCTTTATTCCTCGCGCACCTTCTACTATTGGTAATGGTAATGTTGTTCCTTGGCCTTCAAGAACTCCAATTACTTTATTCTTATTGGGCCTAAATCTTTCATTGAATCGTTGCTCAAGCGTCATTTTAATCTATTTAAATTTGTAATGTCCGCTTTTTAATCCTTTTTAACACACCTTTTCCATAACCTTTTATTTGTCGTTTTCTTTTATCTTATTGATGTCTTCTGATGAAGTTTTCACTTTCAAAGATTCAAGCGGAAATAGAATTTCTGCCGTTTTATCAACTCCAGAAAAACAAAATAAGAAGGCAGTGATTTTGCTTCACTGCTTTACCTGTACAAAATATCATCGTGTAATTCGCAATGTTTCTGAATCTTTAGTTGAAAAAGGATTTACTACTTTAAGATTTGATTTTTCTGGTAATGGTGAAAGTGAAGGAAAAATAGAAGATTCATTTTACACAAAAATGATTGATGAAGTGAAAAAAGCAGTTGATCTGCTTAAAAAACGGGGTTTCACAAAAATTGCAGTCGGCGGCCATAGTTTGGGTGCAATGGTTTCTCTTTTAGCTGCTTCTCAAGATTCACGAATTTCCTCTGTAATCTTCATTGCCGGTTCAAGCGAGGCTGCAAGAGTTAGGCAGGTTTTTCCAAACGAAGTTTTGGAAAAAGTTGAAAAAGAAGGAATTGCAATTGGTCATGCTTATGGTCGTGATATTCCAATAAAAAAAGAATTTTTGCGGGATATTGAGAAATATAATGTTGGGCATGCTGCTGCGACTTTGGATCGACCTATTTTAATCATTCATCCGGTTGATGATGAAATTATAAATTTTTATCATGCAAGGCAGCTTTTTGAATGGATAAATTCTAAAAAAACATTGGTTGCTCTTGAAAACTGCGACCATTTATTCAAAAAACCTCTTGCAATTGAAAAACTGCGCGAAGAAGTTTCCAAGTGGGCGATAAAGCATATATAAATCTTTACCCTGTTTTGTGATTTTTCATCTCGAAACGTATTTTTGTTTTTGATATTTTTTTAAACAAATAAGACTTATAAAATAAATTGTCGAATACTGTTTGCAAGAACTAATCTTGTTCTTTAATGGTGATACAATGGGATTTCTAGACAAACTATTGGGTGGGAAACCAACAGACAATTCTTCTGTTCCTGACTTGGAAGAAGTCATGCAAGATGCCGGTGATGCAGTAAGTCCTCCAGCAGACTTTTATGTCAAAAAGATTGACCTAAGAAACGAAGGCGATGGAGACATTGCAATCAAAGAACTTGCACAAAAGAATGTTATTTTCTTGGACTTGACTGTTTTATCAAAACAACCAAATCGTCTTAAGGGAATTATCGCAAAATTGAGAGCAAACGCATCCAAAATTAATGGTGATGCAGCACTTTTGCCTCCATACTTGCTATTGTTGACTCCTGGAAATGTTAAGATCGTAAAATCAAAACCAAAACCAACAAAGCAATTGATTGATTAATTTCTTTAATTCTTTTACTTTTATCGTTTTTTTCCTCTTTTCGACACTTTTTTAAATACTTCTTCTAACCTTTCTTCTGATATTTATGTCTTCTTTAAAGTCTAGATCTTCTGCTGTAACTAGGGTTGCTACATCTGCTGCTCTTGTTTTCTCAACCTTTCTTCCTGCATGTGAGAACAAACTTGCATGTCTCACAAATTGCTCCACTCCCGACACTTTTGTTTCTCCCTCACGGAATTTGACTCCGGTTGAGGAAATCGGAAGAGTTGGGACAAGAGTGATTGGTGATCGTTCTATTCCAATTTATTCGATTTCTGATTCCCCTGTTGCTTTAATTGGACAAAATGCAGCTTATGTTAGATCCACTAATACAAATTCAACTTCTTTGGGAATTGGAACTTCTGTGGATCTGACATTAATTGTTGATGGAAATACTGCAACCGGTTCTTTTGGTTTTAGGGGAACTACTTGGATAAATAGTGTTGATGTTGAGGGTTTTGGAATTAATCCAAGAAATGTCTTTGTTGATGTTTCTGAAGGAATTGAAAACCCCAACCGCACCCATCATCGCATTTGTGCTTTAGGTTCAAATGCAGGTGCAAATGAATCTTATGCATTTTGCACAAATGTTCAAATTCGTCCTGTTGGCTACACTCGCTACGAATTGGCGATTGTCCGATCTCCCTGATCGCTTTTTATTGTTTTTATAAATAATTCGCCAAACATTTCATCCTGTCTTAAATCTATTTTTTCTCTTTGCGCTAAATACAAAAGACAAAGAAGAAGGTAAACCTTTGCGGCGCTATCCATGTCCTTTGCCAATGTTGAGTAAAGCGCCCATCCTTCTGAATCCAGTGTTTCCTGTACTCTATTGTAGACTTTTACAATGTCTCCTTCAATGTCTCTTTCATTTAAAACCAAATCCACTGTTTCTGAAATTCCTCCCTTGGGAATTTTTATTCTCTCTCCGCTATCGTATTTTATTATTTTTTCCATCTCGCTAATAAGTTCAGTTACTGTTATTGGCCTCTTTGGAGGAATTCGTGATGCGAATGTCAAAGTTGGAACTTGGTTTGGATCATAATCATTTACAAAATCCTCGAGCGTTGGCTGAATTTGCTCTTGGGGATATGCAAATGTTTTGAGCGTGTCGCTTTTGTATTTAAGAAGTATTGAAGCCGCTAAAATTACATTTGCTTCGAGAGTAAAATCGACTTTTTTCATTTCTTTTATGTGAGCAACAAAAGCATCTGAGAGAGCTGAAATGTTTATGTTCCATGGATCAATCTTATTGGTGCTGATTAATTCGAGCAATAGTTCTTTCCAGGTTGGCTTTTCAACCATCTTCTCGAAGTAGTTGAATGATCCTGGATTATTTGATCCCTCTTCCATATCAGCTCTTTTATAATTCTAATTTTTTATATCTATCTATAGAAATAAACCTTCGAGGGTGAAAACCTATGAAAATAAAAAAGACTTTAGTTTTGGATCTTAATGAAGCGGTCTCAAAGGCAAAATCTTCCCTTTCTGAACATGAAACTGTAATTGTCACCAAGTCCGGAAAGTACTACGGAACGATTGACTCTCAAAGCATCGCATTTCACGGTGCAAAAGATTTATCGAATGTAAAATGCGATTCGGTTTCATTAAAGCCTCCTGTTTTGGCAGAGTCTTCAAGTTTGACTGATCAAGTTGAATCCTTTTTAGCAGGAAACTTTCATTCAATTCCAGTAGTTTCTCCAACTCAGGAACCCGTTGGTGTTGTAACTCGGGTTGGTGTTGTTGAGCAATTAATGGGAGAAAACATTGTTCCAAATGAATCTGTTTCAACTTTCATGTCAACTCCGGTTTATTCTGTTTCCGAAAAAGATACAATTTCAAAAGCAAAACAGATGATGAAGGATAAGAATTTGAGAAAACTCCTTGTTTTGGATTCAAAAGGATTCCCATTTGGTTTTATTTGGGCTTCTGACATTTCTCATGGTTCAAATCAAAATTCATCTGGGGGATTTTTCGATAAGGGAGAGAGAACAAAGTTTGATTTGGATTCTCTTTTGGTTCGAGATTTTGTTAGGCCTGGAGCTTCAACGGTTCCAAAAAGCGCTTCTCTTGTTGATGCAGCTTCAAAAATGATAAAAAATCAGCACTCTGAAGTTGTTGTTTTAGATGGAAATTCTCCTGCCGGTGTTCTTTCTTCTTTGGATCTATTTAGATTACTCAATGAATCTTCAAAAGAAACTTTGGACATTCAGGTTTCTGGTGCAGAAGCTGCTGATTCAGCGTATCTTGTTTCAAAGGTAGAGTCTGCATGCTCCCGCTTTGCTCAAACCCTCAACATAAAGAGAGTCACCGCACATGTAAAATACGACAAATCAACTGTCGAATTAAAATTACATGTTGAAACCGGTTCAATGGGAATGGTTTCTCTTTCTGAGCAAAAGCCAACTTTTGCACAGTCTGCTGATGCCGCAACTGCTGAATTACACACTCTTCTTCGAAAGGAAAAAGATCAGCGAAAAATTAAACCTCGAGCAGTCAAAAGAGAACCTGTTGAATAATTTTTTCTATTTTTAAATTTTCTCCTTCTTTTTATCTTATGCTTGATTTTGCAATAGTTCTTCAGATATTTGTCTTACTAAATCCAATCTACTCTATTCCTGTTTTGATTAATGCTTATAAGCAGAAAATGGATGTTTCACAAGTTGCCCTCAATGCGGTATTCGTTGCATTTGTTATTGCAGTTTCTCTTATTTTTGTTGGTCCAATTCTTTTTGAAACATTTGGCATAACCCTTCCTTCTTTTAGAATTGCCGCAGGAGTCGTTCTTTTTCTTTTGGGTATTGATATGATTAGACCAAAAGAAGAATCCAAGAGCGATCTTGGAGAAGTTGAGGCTTTAATTTCAATTATTGCAACTCCTCTTCTAACGGGCCCTGCAACAATTTCATATTTGACTGTTAAGTCATTGGAAATAGGTCAGATTCCTCTTCTTGTGGATGTTGTTGTAACGTTCATTTTCGTTGGAATTGTTTTCTTTGCATTTTCCAAAATAATAAACAAAATAAATTTGAAAGTTGTTGGAATCGTTTCCCGCGTTCTTGGTTTGTTTTTGACTGCCGTTGCAATTGAAATGATTGCAAAAGGTGTTGATGCAATTTTCTTTTCTCGTTTGGCGGGTGTTTAGATGCGAGATTCATTTGATTTGATTTTGGATTTTTTGGGCCCTCTTTTCATGTTTAGTGTTGGTTCTGTCTTTGCATATGTTGGATATTATCTTCTAAATAAGGGGAAAATTGCTCAGAAAGAATGGGTG
>CAZPWA010000026.1:0-13800 GCA_964590665.1 Microcaldota archaeon | reverse complement strand
CTTGATTCAAGAATTTCTCTTTTTGCCTTAGCAAGATAATTGGTAACTGTGCTAATTGGGGCACCATCTAATATCATGTTGACTGCTTCTGTTGCATAGCTTATTGTATCTATTTTTCCAATTATTCCGATTGTGCTTCCATATATGGAAAGGTTGCACTCAGTAGATGCTTCTATTTCGCTTTTCACCTTTCCTTTTTCGCCAATTACTCTGCCTTTCAATCTTGTTATTGCATTTTCCGAACTAAATTCTTCCTTAAGATTAATTAGCGTGAAGTTGTAATCTTGAATTGTTAATTTTAGTGCCTCATTGGGAGAAAACCCTCTTGCAATTGCTTTTACTACATCCTTTGCAAAAAACAAATCTGTTGGGTCTCCGCTCATGGAAACTTCCCCATCTGTATCTATTTCGATTTTAACGTTGCACTTTTCTTCCACTGTTTTTATTATTTTTGAATCGTCTTCTTTGAAGACTTTTATTCTTTCCATTGGAACTTTTATGAATTCTGTGTCGATCATTTTGAAAGCCTCTTTAGCAATTTAATTATTTGAGGGTCAGTTTCTAAATCTATTCTCTTTACTATTGCATTTTTGACTTCTGGTTCATCTTTACTCTTTTTAATTGCTTCAACTGCCGCTAATCTAGTTTCGCTGTCCCAATGAGATAAAAGTGTTATGAGGGCTTTTCTGACTTCTCCATCTTCTGCGATTTGGGTTACTGATTCTATGGCATTTAGCTGATCTTCTCCTATTCCGCCCTTTGCAAGAATTATGAGTTCTTTTTTAAGTGCACTTACGATTATCGGGTTTTTGATCTTTGCTATGAAATGAAGCGCTATTGTATCTAAATTTCTGTCTCGAAGCATCTGTGAGAAAATTGAAATTATCTTATTTCTGTATGGTTCTTGGCTGCAAAGTGCTCGTATTGCTGCGCTTATGTATCTGGGGAATTTGTCTTCTCTGTTTTTTGCTTTTTCAATAAATGAGATGAAGCAATCCTCCCAGTTTCCATCAAGAGTCATTGTTATTGTGTATTGGACTATGAATTTTGCAGTTATTCCATAGTATGGCGGATGCGGGCTAAGAACTATCGAGAGGGCTATGTTGGTGAGCGCATATTTGTGTCCTTCTATATCTGAAAGATTTACTCCCGGTTTTTTGGTTGCAGAATATGATGCCATTATTTTCAAAAATTCGTCTTTTAGGTTTGAATCTGGATCTAGCCCAAATTTATCAATAGGGATTTTTTTCTTTTTTTCCTGTTTTGGGACGCTTGAGGAATCGTCGTCCCCTCCAAAAGTCTGGTTTGCCATTATCTATCCTGTATATTGTTTCAGTTTATCTCTTTTTATAGGTTTGTTTTTTCACTTTTTACAACTTTTTCCACTTTATATTGCAGCCGCACGAGGGCAAACTACCAACTGAAATTTGTTTTTCTTCTAATGTTTCTTTTATTGCATCTTCCATTTCCGCAGTAGTTCCTTTTTCGTGTTTATCCCGGTGCGCATCGTCAAATCTGCCATGGTATGCCAATTTCAAGTCTTTATCAAAAAGGAAGGGATCTGGGGTGCATTCTGCTCCATATTCTTTTGCAATTTGCTGAGTTTCATCAATTAAGTATGTGAAATTGAAGTTGTATTTTTGTGCATATTCTTTCATTTTTTCAAAACTGTCTTCTGGATAATTCTCCGTATCATTTGAATTTATTCCTATTATTGAAAGTCCATTTTGAGCATATTTCTTTCCTAGTTCGTTTATGTATTGGAACTTTGGAACAACGTAGGGGCAGTGATTGCACATAAAAATAATCAGTGTTGCCTTTTTTCCTTTAAGTTCTTCTAATTTATGCGTTTTTTCATCTATTCCTTTTAGGATAAAGCTTGGCGCAGTTTCTCCCCGTTGCAGTTTTTTGTAGCTTGAAAAAGTTAGAACCATGTTTTAATTTATCTTGGTAGTTTTTTTACTTCTATTGCACGATTCTCTGTTTTTGCTCTTATTTCTCTCATTCTCTTTAATTCTCCCAGCCTGTGTGTGATTGATTCTTCGATTGCACCTATCCCGCACATATGATGGATTAAAGGCGTTTCTCTTAATTTTTCAACTGCCCGTGTGGCTCTAACTTCAGCTCTTTCATCCCCAACTTCCTCAATTAATCCCCTAACTAAATAGGCAAGTCCTGTTGCCATGTTTGAGAGGGGAAGCTGTGCAAATTCATTATCGTGCGTCCATGCAAAATCCAATCTGGCATTTGTTTCTCTGTTTCTTTCATTAGCTGTAAGTTTTTCCTTTCGCGCCTTTTCTCTTTCAACTAAGTATGTGCTAAAATCAGAAAGTGCAATTAATAGTTCGATTGCCCTTGAAAGAAGCATCTGCTTTTCTATTGAAGTGAGTCCTTCAAGGTTTCTTTCTTCGACTATTTCAAATGCGATTCTTCGTCCGTTATTCCTTACAAATTCAATTGTTTTTTCTGGATTGCCTTTTCTGGCTAAATCTATTACTCTGTCAAAAACTGCTAATGCGTGTTGATCTTCCACTTAAACACCTTAGTCTGTTTTATTTTTTATTTCTTTGGAATGTTTTTTTGCAAGATCCAAATACTCCCCTACATTTTCCTTTATCCTTTTTTTGTGCTCTTGTGTGGTTTGTTTAATTACTTTGCAAGGATTTCCAAATGCTATTGAATTGTCTGGTATCTCCGTTCCTTCTGTGACTAAACTTCCAGCTCCAATTATGCAGTTTTTTCCTATTTTGGATTTTGTTAGTAAAATTGCCCCCATTCCGATTATTGTGTCTGATCCTATTTGCGTTCCATGAATTATTGCGCCATGGCCAATAACAACTCGATCTTCTATTGTGTTCACTCCGTTTTTTTCGCTATGGATGACACAATTGTCCTGAATGCTCACTCCATTTCCTATAATTATTTTTCCTAAATCTCCCCGAATCGTTGCATTAAACCACACACTTGAATTTTCGCCTATTTCAACATCTCCTATTATTTGTGATGATTTGGCAATAAACGATTCCTTTGAAATTTTAGGTTTTTTTCCCATAAATTCATGAATCATAAAAATCTTCTCCTTTTTTTAATTCCTCTATTGATTTTTTTATAGTGGTTTAATGTTGGAAGTTTCAATTAATTATGTTGCGGTTTTGGTTTGTGCAGTTTTGAGTATGATTATTGGCGCAATCTGGTATTCCCCAATTCTTTTTGGAAGCATTTGGATGAAGGCTGTTGGAATTGATCCAAATAAGCTTGATAAAAAGAAGCAAATGTCTGAGGGAATGAAAGTTATGGGAATTCACTTCGTTTTTCTCATACTTTCGATGTTTGTTCTTGCTCATTTTGCAAAATACGCACAGGCAAATGATTTGGTTTCAGGTTTAACTCTTGGATTTTGGGTTTGGCTTGGTTTTTTGGTAACTTCCTTATATCCTGCATACTCTTATGAGAATCGATCTTTGGTTTCTTATGGAATTTTGCTTGGTTATGATTTAGTTTGCTTCCTCATTAGCGGTGCTATTTTGGCAATGTGGGTTTAATGCAAAATTCACTTTTTTTCTTTTCTTTAGCCGGTTTTTTTGTTTCACTCTATGTCTTTCTTAAAATTTCAAAAAATGAGAATTTGCTTTGTCCTATTTTTTCTTCCTGTTCTGAAGTTCTAAAAAGCAAATACGGCTATCTTTTTGGGCCTCATAATAGTTTTATTGCTATTTTCTACTATTCATTTTTCTTCTTCCTTTCTCTCTTTAATTTTCCCTTTGAAAAACCTCTTGGCTTTTTGATTTCATTTTGCGGTGTTCTTGTTTCTCTTTACCTGTTTTATGTGCAGTTTGAAAAGTTGAAAAAGTTTTGCGATTACTGCATTGTAACTTTATTTTTGAATTTGCTTATCTGTAATTTGTTTTTGTGAAAATAAGTAGTCCCGGGCAGATTCGAACTGCCGTCCCAAGGTGGCTTTAGAGATTTTGAAAATCAAAATTTCTTCCAAAGCCTTGTATCCTTGACCACTAGACGACGGGACTTTAAGTAGTATGATAATTAGTGCAACGATTTATAATCAATTCACTTTCTTTAAGCAGGCATTTATATCTTTTTGATCAATTACTAATACTGCTACTTTGGGCTCGTAGTCGAATGGTTAAGACGTCCGCCTCACAGAAGCTTTTTGGAAAAAAGCTTCAGCAAAAATAGTTTTCCAATGCTTTTGAGATCGCGGGAGATTCGCGGTTCGATCCCGCGCGGGCCCAATCTCTCATTCTAATTTCCTGTTTTATGCTTTATACATTTGCCTTAAATTATTTTGTGTGCATTGATCTTATTCTATGTTATACAAAAAATTATCTTTCACTAAGTCCAAATCTGGCTTTGGTAAAACTTCTCCCTTATCAGAATCTGCTCTTCAAAGTCCAATTGAGCAAATTCGAGTTGTTATTTCAAATCTAAATATATTTGCTGATTTAGGAATTAGACACGGAGAGAAATGTGGTTTAAAGCTTGGTCCAAAATCATTAAAATTGCTCTCTGAAAGGAGCGGTGTCGATATTCCTACTATAAAGTCCCTCATCGTTGATGTTTTTCACGAAATTGAAGAAGCTAGGAAATTAACTCTGTCTAAATTATTCCATGACTCCCCCAAAATAACTGTTCGTGAAATTGCTCGTGCTGTTGATGTTGAACCTGATGTTATTATTTATTATCTAAAAAAATATGATCTATCTGTCGCCCCCTGTTCAACAAAATCGGTTTCTGGAATTGAAATTCCTGATTCTGATCGTTCTGCAATTAAATGTGCTATTGCTTCTATTGGCAAAAAGAAATTGAAATTTGCTGGAAGAAAACCTAGTTTTTGGACTTTAAATGCACTTTCCAAAGCAACCGGCATTTGTGCTGATGATCTAAAAAAATATTCCGATTCTGGTGCTATGGATTTTTTTGAAATCGCATCCAAAACCTGATCTTTTGATTCCCTATTTTTATTCTCTGTAAAAAATTGTGTTTGATGTAAATGAAAAAATTATAGACCAAAAAGGCTCTTTAGCCATTCAAAAAATCCTTTTTTGGGTTTTGTTTCATTTTTTCTTGCGGCGGTTGCGCTCTTTAATGGTGGCTTTATTTTTGCCTTTTGATTTGGCATTTGTTTTTTCATTGTCTTATTTATTTTTACAACTTTTTCTTTTAGTTGTTTTACTATTTCGTTTCTGTTTCTATCTGTTATTTCTAAAACTTCTCCAAATGCACTGTATTTATCGATTGCTTGCGGGTGCACTGTTGCGATAAGTGGCATATCCATTTCTATTAAATTGTCTAATTCATCCTGGAATTTTGCACTTTTTAATTCCATGACTCCAATTTCATCAATTATCATTACATCGTATTTGTCTGCTTTTTTCATTATCGGGATTGCAAGCGATTCAAATGATTTGACATCCACTTTATATTTTCCGACTTTTGGCCCGCTTCCATTAATATCTGCAAGTTTTGCCACCTTGCCATTCTCCAAGTCTATTACATCAAAAGCTGTTCTGGAGCCGCTCTTTTTTTCTTCCGGAGAAATGAATCCTCCAACTTTGAATCCCTGTTTCTTTAATTCTTGGGCAATTTCCTTAAGCGCGGTTGTTTTTCCGCTTTTTGGCTCTCCCTTTAAAAAGAAATTTTGTGGCATGTGCTAATCCACAACCGCAAAATTTAAATACTCTCAGTTATTTGAGCTTTTTGTTTATCTTGCTCTTTTTCCTATGATTTTTATGAAAATGTACGCTCCTCCTATTAGCAATACTAACACGAGAATCACAAATATGGGCGTGTTGATTGCATCCGTATTTTCAGTCACTTTTGATTCCGTGATGTTTTCTTCTAAATTTATGTTTTGCTGCGTATTTGGTTTTTCGTTGTTTTGGGTTTGTATTCTTTCTTCTATTTCTTGTTCCGCACTGTTTTTTTCTTCTTTTGTTATATTTGGCTGGTTGTTTTCTGTATTTTGTTGATTGCTACTTTCATTTGTGGCGTTTGTACTGTGCTCTGATTCATTTGTGCAAAATCGTATTTCAAAGGGATCTGAGATTTTTGGAAAACTTCTTTTTGATTCAAGGCGTATTTTATATGTGCCTTCATTTGTGAGATTAAATTCGATTTTTCCCAAATGATCTGATTTTGCTTCTTGCACTTCTATTTCTCCTATCAATTTTGCTGAAATTTCTTCTCCTTGATCTGGATGCTCTTTTGTATAAATAGTTAATTTTCTTTCTCTGCAGTCAAGTTGTTTAGTCATTTCCAATGTGCTCTTTTTCGCATCTGATTGTGTTTGTTGTTCGTTTGATTGCGCTATGTTTTCTTGCAATTGAAATACATGCACTTCACTTGTGTTTGTATTGCCTGCCTGATCATTACAAGAAACGCTCCAGTTATATGCAGAACTTGCTAATTCCGCACTTGTCCAATTTGTGATTGAGCTGCCTTCCACTTCCAAATTCGTCTGGTTTATTCCATTTAGGTATATTGTACAATTGAGGGTTGTGGATAGCGCATCGGTTACGTTGAAGCTAAATACTTTGCTTCCTGCAGAATCCATGCTCCCATTTGCTGGATTAATCAATGTTATTGTTGGTTCGCTAATGTCAACTGTGAAATTGATCGGAACTAGAATATTTTGGTTTCCTGCTAAGTCTTTTGCACTTATTGAAATGTTGTGTCTTCCCTCAGCACTGTTGAAAATTGTATTTTCGCACAGGGGGATTAATGTTGGTCCTGCACCATCTAGTGAATAGGTGCAGCTTGAGGTATTGACTCCTGATGCCAAATCTGTGACTGTGAGATTGATTGAAATTCCTGCGCTGTAGTTGAAGTATTGTGAATTAACTGGGTGTGTTATCGTTATTGTTGGAACAATTCCATCTCCTGAATTAATCGTTCTGCTTGATGTGCAATTTAAATTATCTGCCATGTCTGTTGCACATGCGGAATAGCTAACTGTCATTGGCATCTGAGTTGGTCCTGCTAAAGTTTCATTTGCTTCAAGACTCCAGTTTTGTGCACTATACTTTCGAAGGTTTGTTTTGTATGCCTGATTTATTTCTCCTGCCTCTAGTGTTCGATTGTATATTCTAAATTCATCCAAATGGCCATTAAAGAGCCTGATAAAGTGATTTGTATAAACTCCTTGACCTAAAAACAAATTTCCTGGGCTTGGCGAAACTGGGGTGTTGCAACTATTTGATAAATTTAGCTCTCCGTTGTGGTAAATTTGACAAGTTGTTGCATTTTTCACTATTGTTATGTGCTGCCAAACTTCATCCGTTAATGTTATTGGGTCGGTTGCTGGCCAGTTTGATCCATCTCCATATACGAATCTATAATCGTTATTTGTTCCATCTGATTGCATAACGATTCCTGTTTGCGCTCCTCCGTGATTTCCAAATATGTCTGCATTGGATGTTTGTGTTGCATTTGGATTTACCCAAAATGAAATCGTGAAATTGTCTATTAATGTTGAAAGGGTGGTGCCTGTATCAAAATAGCCTGTTTGGTCAAATGTTGCTCCAAGTCCGTATTTTCCCTCTCCTAATGTTGCACTGTTGAATGTTCCTGTCAAATTTGTAAAACTAAAATCTTTTGCTGTTGTCGAATCCTCTCCAAGTTCTGAAACATTGTCAAAATTATACATCATAATTAATGAAGAATCATAAAGAGAGTAATTTGTTCCATTCCAAAAGAAGCTGATGTTTTTTGGATTTGATTCTGATATTGATGTGTTTATCAAAATGTTTGCTGTTATGCTAGTTTCTCCATCCGATGGGGTTGGGGAAACAAAACTTATTTGAGGCGCTGTTTCATCACCTATTCCTCTTATTGTTCTGTGTTCTGTGCAATTAATATTGCCTGCAATATCGCTTGCACAAACCGAATATTCGCTGCTAAAACTTGGAGAGTCTGGAGATGCAAGTGTTTCATTTGCTTCAAGGCTCCAGTTTTCCAAATCTTGTTTCTTGAGGTTTGTTGCATATACTTGTCTGATAAAATTCTCATCTACTGACTTATTGTATATTCTTACTTCGTCAATTAGTCCATCGAAGTATCCTGAATAAAATTCGTTTCCTATTCTTGTTGCACTTGATTCTGCTCTCATTTGTGTGCTTTGTGCGCATGCTGATCCTGCAATTCCGTTTTTGTATATGGTTATTGCGCTTCCATCATAAACTGCGGAAACTTGCGCCCATTCGTTTTGTGTCAGGCTTAATCCCGAATCACATGTGTGTTCGCTGCCACCGGTATCCCAAAAACTAAATGCTATTCTTCCTCCATAATCCTGATGTGCTGCAAAAAATTGCCAGCTCCCACTTCCCTCTCGTTGCGCTGCAATCATCCTGTATCCAGTGAGGCTTCTTGGGTACAACCATGCGCTAATTGTTATTTTATTTGTCCAGCTGTTTAATGAAGCACTTGCGGGTATTGAAATATAATCTCCATTTCCATCCAATTCAATTGCTCCGCCATACTTTCCATTTGCGCTCCAAGTTGCATCTCCTGCAAATGTGGTCGCATTATTTCCATATTTGCTGACATCGACCGCCATTGATGTTGTTTCTCCTATTGCTGAACTATTGTCTAGATTGAGCATCAAAACCAATGACGAATCATAAAGAGAGTGATTTGTTGCATTCCAGTATATGCTTATATTTTCAATATTTTGTTCTGTTATTGTTGTGTTTATCAAAAAACTTGAGTTGGTAGTATTTGTTGCGTTTGAGGGCGTTGGGGAAACAAAAGAAAGCTGAGAAACTGCAAAATTAATCGAAATTAGTCCTATTAATGCCACTATGAAAAAACTTTTTTGCATATTTTTGTTCTTCTGTTCATTCTTTTAAATTCTCTGTTGTCTATGTGTAGTGTATTTTTATAAATATTTTATTACATAAATTATAACTATATGCCAAAAAAATATGTATTTGATGGAAATGTTTTGCATGGTTCAAGGCCACTTCCTCCAGTTTCGCAGAAATTAATTTCTGCTCTCTCACATGCAACATTCGATTCATTTTATGATTCAAAAGGCAATCGACGCCGAGTTGGTCCAAACTCCGAATTTGCTCCAAATTCCGATCATGAATTTCTTGGAAACAAAGTTACTTTGGCAAATACTTATGCTTCCTTTAAGGCAAGAGATTTATACAAGGAACTTTACTGCATTGTGTCTTTGGATCGTGCAGTTTTTGTTGCATGGGATGAACCAAAAACTCCTAAAGAACTTGAGGCGCATCTTCTGGTTCATTTATTTACTAGAAATATTTTTGCAATGGGTGTTCCCACCTATGATATTGCATATGTTCGATCTGCCGGAGTAGATTCGTCTATTGATAATTTTGTCCGCGCTTGTTTAAAACTAGTTTCTGCTCTGGATCTGACTGATCCATTTGAAGCAAACTATGCCCAGGAAGTTCTTCGTGTTTTAAGCTATCTAAAGTTGATTGGTTTTAATCCTGATTTTTCCGTCCTTTACAAAATTGAATGTGCTTCTTCTTTGGTTTTTGTTCCAACTGATTTTGAATTTCTTGAGGCAGCTTCTTTTAATGATGAATTTACTCAAAGAGGCAAACCAAATGTTATTTTGGAGGGTAGTTAGCTTTTAATTTCGAGAGCTTCTTCTTTACTGTGATTCTCATGTTCAATGTTACTTTTCTTGGAACTTCTGGAGGAATGCCAACTGTTGATCGGGCAATGCCTTCAATTTCAATTAGATATGGAAAATATAGTTTCCTTTGGGATTGCGGAGAAGGAACCCAAAGACAGATGATGAAATATAAAACTGGTTATGGCAGTATTGATGCTATTTTTATTACTCATGCACATTTGGATCATTATTTGGGTTTATTTGGCCTGTTTGAAACTCTCAATCTTTCTGGCTTTTCAAAAACGTTGGATCTTTTCCTTCCTCCTTCGATGGTCGGAATGTTTGATCGATATAAATTCATCGAGCAGAAAAAACTTCGCTCTTCCACAATATATAAGAAAGATGAATTTACGATTTCAGCTTTCAAAGTTAAGCATGTGAAAGATTCATTTGGTCTTTCCTTCAATGAAAAACCAAAAAGAAAATTCAATGAAAAGTTAGCTCATTCAAAAGGCCTTAGTGGGAAAATGTTTCGCGAGATTCAGGAAAAAGGTTACTTGAACTTACCATCCGGTAAAGTTACTTTGGATGAACTAAGTTATCTTAAAGAAGGCAGAAAGCTCGTTTATGGAGGAGATTGCTCTCCAAGCAAATCTTTAGTTAGTGCTGCAAATAATGCTGATATTCTCATTAACGAATGTACTTTTGGCGTCGAGCATTCCAAGGAAGCAAAGGAAAGAAAACACAGCACTTCAATTGATGCTGCAAATGTTGCAAAAGAGTCAAATGTAAAAAAACTCATTCTTACTCATTTTAGTCCCAGATATAGCGATCTTTCGATTCTATTAAAAGAGGCATCCTCTATATATCCTAACACACAGACCGCTTTTGATGGCTTAAATGTAGTTGTATAGTTTGTCAATTGTGGTAGATAACTACGCCAATTAGCGAACTAGGAGTACGTTTATTGCCATAATGTTTTGAGCAACATATAAACAGTTGTTTATGTGTGATGATAATATTTAAAAACATTTTGAAAGTTACTCTGTGTAAGTTAGCCGAAAGAGTATTCTTTTTCGGCAATTTTGGACCGTAAAAAATAGCCGTCGATAATCATTCGATAGTCGGTCCGTAAGGCGGCTAAGTTAAAAAAAATTGAGGTGAAGGAATGAAAGTAAATTTGAAAAAGATCGGAGCAGTCGTTGCTGGTGCAACAATCCTTGCAAGTTCTGCAGCGTTTGCAGCCCTTAAATTCGGGTCAACAACGTTAGTAGATGACAATGGAGCACCAGTCGCAAAAGTCGTAGTAGGTTCGAGAGCAAACCCATCTGATGGTGTTGCTGCAGCATTAATTGCTGGTAAAATCGTATCCGAAACTTACAAGAGCCAAACATTGATCGCTCAAGTTTCCGGAACCCCAACATGTACCGCAACCACATCTGCAAACACAACTGGCGGATGCGCAATCTCAAATGAGAAAGTTAAGTTGGAAATTACCGTACCTGGTTCAATTGCAACTGGTACCTGGCAAGGAACCAACTTGATCGGAGACTACTTGAACAGAGAACTCTGGGACAGACAGGGAACAAACTCTACTGACACAGATTCTTCGTACTTGATGTCAACTTCTGATACATCTGAATTTGCAAACCCATTCACAAATGGCGCAAGTTCTGCATTCACAGATGCACCATCAGAAACTGATATGTACAGAATCTCTGGATCTCAGTTTACAACCTTTGCAGACTACACAGTTAGAGACAACGTAGCTGGAAACAACTATGTTGAACAACAAAACTTGTGGATTGCAGGTGACAACCACTTCGATACAACCGAAGATGATGTTGTTGCTAAAGTTGACTTCTTGGCATACACCATTAAATTCGATGGTCCAGGAGGAAAAGAAATCGGTATCCCAGAATGTACTCAAGCAAACTCTTCAAACTATGCATATTGCAGCACTGGTTCATCAACCTCTTCTCAATACGCAACAGTTACTCACAAGGTAAAAATCAGATTCCTTGGTGAAGAATGGGTAATCTCTGAAATGGAACCACCATCATCAACTGCATCTGACGAAAACACTGTCGTCGGTGGCGGTATGGTCAAGTTGGCAAAAGAATCTGTTTCTGCAATCTTGAACCAAGGTGACTCATTAACTTCTGAAGGAGTTAAATTCACATTGGACGATTTGGAAGCACACGGTGATACAACTTCTGCTATCGTTTCCATTTACAATGCAAATGGTGAAAAGATCAAGCAAGACAAGGTCTTTGAAGGTAACACTTTAGAACAAACCATCAACGGAAGAAAATACAGATTCCACGTCTACAAAGTAGCTCCAGGTTACACCTTTGGTGCAAAATGGGCAGATGTTGCAATCTTCTCCGATGAATTGGAACTCCAATCTGGTCAAGAATTGGACCAAGATGGTGACATGAACGAAGGTTACGAAGTAGCTTTGGGATGGAAGAACTTGGACGCAACTTCATCTGCAAACGATGTCGACACATTGAGAACAATTGTAGTCTTCTCTGAAAACATTGAAGATGTTACAAACAATGGTGACGATGAATTGGCTGCAGGCGATTACGTAAAAGTTGTAAAGAGCCCAGAAAAATGGAGACTCTCTTACAAGGGCTTGGATTTAACCTCATCCGACAGATCAAACCTCAAATTCGATTTGGTCACAGATGACACCAAGGAAATCACAGCAACCAATGGTCCATTGAACTCAACTGGTTCTCAAGTTGCTATGGTAATTGTTCCACCATACGTGAAGGTAACTTCTTCTGATTCTGGTGCAATCTTCTCTGTAACAAGAAACGATGGTACTGGTTCAGGTGAACTTTCAGACAAAGAATTCTTCGTTGCATTAAACGCAGGTAACTCTTCTGTCTTGAGAGGCGTCGGTGATGGTTCAACCTCTAACTCAAACGACCTAAGAAGAGCAGCAGTTGTAAATGAAGTTGCAGGCACAACCTACACTTCATCTGATACTTGGCTCAGATTGGGTACTGTAGTTATGAGAGTATCTCCATCAAGCAGCGACTATGGTTACTCACAACCAGCTTCAACATCCAACATAACCGAAGTCGAATACACAAAAATCGGTGACGGTGCTTCTGGATTTGATTCTCCAGATGGCGGTGTAATTAGAATGGAATGGGGAGCAGGCCTCGGTCAATCCTCTTCATCTGAAATCGGTGTCATGTTCAATTCTGCAGCTTTAACTTGTGGTTCTACAAATGCAACCGCATGTGCTGAAAGAAACTTGACAAACCAAACTTCTGGTGTTATGGATGTATGGTTTGCAGTTGCTGAAAAAGCAGGTACTGGTAGATCAAACGAATTCGTTGACTACTATGTCTTTGGTGTGAATGCACTTTCTGGATCTGATGATTCAACATCTTACAACCCAGCTGATGCAACCTTCGAATACAATGCATATGAAAATGGAGGTTCTTCATCCGGCGACAAGATGGCTGATGATGATGATTCAATCTTGTACTTCTACCCAACCTCAAACCCAACTCCAAATTACTACAATGGTACTGAAACAGTTGGTCCAATTCCAGCAAGCTCAGACTATGCTTTGGTTGAAGAAGGTTACATCTCAGGAAGAGGTTCAATCTTTGACACTTTGGATGACGACAAAGTCGAATTCCAAATGGCACACAAACTCGGTAAAGCAGTTTGGTCATTGACTCCAGTTTCCAACGCAACCTCAACTTCAAGTGGCAGAATCGTCACTTTGGGTGAAGGTGAATCAGAAACTGTTGACGGCGTAACTGTTAAAGTATTAGAAATCACTGAAACAGTAGGTGCATGTGGTTCTTCTGGTGCTGCTCCAAGCTGCACTGCAAGCACTGCAGGTCTCTCCGCAGTCATCATGCCAAACAATGCTCCAACCGTAACCGTTGCAATGCCATATGCATACAGCAACTATGGTAACTTGGTTATCCTCGATGGCGATGCAGCAGGTGTAAACACCTTGGTATCCGTCGGTGGTGACAAAGTCAACATGGTAACTGCTGAATTATTGCAAGGTACCAACCCAGACTGGTCTCAAAGAAAGATGGTCAAGGAAGTTGTAGTTGGATCAAAGATTGTTGTTGCTGGTGCAGAGAAAGAAGATACTCTTGAAGCTGCAAGAGACTTCGTTGCACAGTTGACAAGATCTAACTAAATTT
>CAZPWA010000025.1:0-14008 GCA_964590665.1 Microcaldota archaeon | reverse complement strand
AAATTCGATTGTTCTCTTTTTGTGTTAATAGTGTTTCTCTTGATGAATTTGAAAAGTTCTTCAAATTTGCAATTGAGTTTTGTGCATTATTTATGGAATTTTGCATCTGTGTTATTTGGATGCTATTTATTTCGACTTCTATGTTTTGAAGTTCATTAAAAGTTCTATTCAATCTCTCTTTGCCACTATTGATGTTTGTGAGGGCATTTTGTGCTGAACTATTCAACTCCTCTAAATCATTCCATGCGCCATTTACATATTCTTTTGTTATCTCTGTTGATGAAGCCTGAATCAATGAAGATAAGACTGCAAGTATCGATTGCTCAACTGCCAAATCCGAGTTATCCAAAGTGATTTTTATCTTTGACCCATTTCCTCTATTTATCGAATTTTCAAAATCCGGCGGCATTTCAATAATTGCCTTTATTTTTCCATTTTCAAGCGCATCTGTGGCATTTTCCAAACTCGAAAATTCGATTGTGTTAAACGCATCACTCTCATCAAGACCTGCTAAAACTGTTTTTGTGAAATTTGTTTCTGTTTTTCCAATTATCCCAATCGGAAGGCCATTTATTCCAAGTTTATTGAATGATCCGCCCATGAAAAATGTGACAAAAATGGGAAACAATAATACTATTGCAAGAAGTGTTTTGTCATTTCTAATTTCCAAAATTTCCTTTTTTATGCTCTCAATCATCTAAATCTCCATCTTTATGATTTCTGAAAATACATCTTCCATCTGTTTTATTCCGTATTTTTTCTTGATCTCATCAACACTTCCCCTTGCAACCATTTTTCCTCTGTGCATTATTCCAACTCTTTTGCAGAGCCTTTCAACTTCGTCCATGTAATGAGATGTAAGAATTATTGTTTTCCCCTCTTTATTCAGGCTTTCAATTGCGCTCCAGACTCCTTTTCTTATTGAAGGATCAAGTCCCACTGTTGGTTCATCAAAAAATATTATTTTTGGATTGTGGATAATTGAAACTGCAATATTGAGTCTCTTTCGCATTCCTCCTGAAAGTTCACTTGCAAGGGAATCTTTCCTCTCTAATAGTTCCATTTTTTCAAGTATTTTTTCCATCCTTGTTTTTATTTCATCTTTTTTTACTTTGTAAATTGCTCCAAAATATTCGATATTCTGTGCAATAGTTAAGCCTGGATATATTGAATCATCCTGAGTTACAAATCCAATATCTTTGAGTGTGTTTTGTTTTTCGAATTTTTTTCCAAAGTATTTTATCGATCCGCTGGATGGGGCCATTAATCCTGTTAGCATTCGAAAAGTTGTTGTTTTTCCAGATCCTGAAGATCCTAAAAGTCCAAAAATTTCTCCTTCTTCTACGTTGAAACTAATCCTATCAACAAGAATTCTCTCATTTATTATTTTTGCAAGTTCTTTTACTTCCAGGGCATACGCCATGCTTTTCATTATTTTAGTAATGATAAAAACCTATCTTATTTTCTTTTTTCGCCTATTGTCGAATAAAGTCCCGTCAAAAACCACTCCTTTTTAATTTCTTTTTCCAAAATTCCTTTCATGCGAATTGTAATAAAACTTGGAAGCTCACTTCTGGATTCGGCTTCTGGTGTAAACCAGGAGTTCATCAATACTTTGGCATCTCAAATAATCTCGCTTCCAAATCACACCTTTACAATAATTACTTCTGGTGCAATTTCAACTGGAATGCGTAAGTTAAACTATTCTGAAAAACCCAAAGATGTTGCAACTTTGCAGGCTCTTGCCGCAATAGGGCAAAGTGATTTGATTAAAGCCTATGAAGATGCATTTCACCAAAAGAAGATAATTGCACAGGTTCTTCTAACTAATCCAGATTTTTCTGACCGGATGCGCTACTTAAACATTCGAAATACTCTCAACACTCTAATTTCAAAAAACGTAATTCCTGTTGTAAACGAAAATGATACCGTAACTGTGATGGATATCAAAAAAGCGGCGTTTGGAGATAATGATGCTCTTTCTGCCCATGTTGCAGCTGCAACCGAATCAGATCTTCTAATTATTCTTACCAATACTGAAGGTCTTTATGATAAAAATCCAAAGGAAAAAGGCGCAAAACTAATTAGAAAAATTGATCGCGTTACTGATAAGGAAATTCAAATGTGCTCCGGAACAAGCAAGCTTGGCCGAGGTGGAATGCTCTCCAAAGTTACTGCTGCAAAAATTGCAACTGAAGCCGGAATTAAAGTTATTGTTTGCAGCGGAGAAACTCCAAATGTCATTCAAAAGGCTATTGCAGAAGAAGTTGGAACTGTCTTTTCTCCAATCAAATCCTCCCGTTTCAATCAAAAGAAGCACTGGATCATGTTCGCATCTGAATCAAAAGGAAAAATATTTGTAAATGAAAATGCGATGCAATGCACAATCTCCAAGGATTGTGGCATTTCCCCAATTGATACTATTGGTGTTGAGGGAGATTTCAAAAAAGGAGACGTAATTGAAATAGCTTCCGAAGATGGAGAAGTTCTCTGTAAAGGAATTACCAATTACTATTCTTCTGAAATTGAAAAAATCAAAGGCAAAAACATCGAAGACATTTACAAAATCCTCGGATTTGCTTACGAGGATGTTGTTTCAAGTTCTGATATGGTTTTAACTGAGTAGTTTTTCTCTATCTATCGTTTTATCCAAAATTGCACTTTCCAATCTTCTTGAAATTCCGCTGTGCACATTTTCTATTACTATATCTGCACAAAATTCTATTCCATTTTCCGCGCAGTAATTTTCAAAATCTCTTTTTATTTCTCCTTTGAATTTGTTATTAAAAATAACTGCCTCCACACTGCTCTCAGTTGCAACTTGGAAAATATATTCAATTATCCTTCTCTTCCACCCTCCATATTTTCTTACTCTTTTGGCATCTAATTCAACTGGTTCGCCAATTTTAAAGTGCCCTTGAATGTATCCTATTTCGAGTGTGAAAAAATCCCCGGCTCTTGCTTTTGGAAAAATGGTGCAGTTGGCCGAACCAACGGCTCCTGGAAAATATGTCCCCGGTCCGGCGCCCATCCGTGTATCTGCGCTTCTTGCAAAAAGTAGACTCTCTTCTGGTTTTGGGTAATAAATAACTTCAAATTCATTTCCAACTGACAAATACTGTTTTTCTCCATCAAAAAATACGATCCCTTCTTCGTTTTGACTCTTCTCTCTAAGCGTTTGTGCCTTTACTAAAAGTCCATCTCCTTTTTCTCCAATTTTACTTAGTCCGACTTTATAGTGAAATTTCTCAACTACTGTTCTCTCCCCTCGTTTGAGTGTTTGGATCATTTGGCTTATTTCTTGGATTTTTTGTTGCATGAATTTCTTCTCCATTTTACATTCTTTTACAGTTTTTAAAACCATTTATAAATAGTTGCTACTATTTTTTCTCTGATCTTTTATGGTACAATCTAGGGTTTCTTCTTCTATTTCTCCATCTGCACCATCTGGTGATTCTCAGAGGCTCTCATTTGAGAAATTCAAAGATCGCCTCAAGTTAACTGTCTCTACTTTTTCTATTGCTATTGGCTTTGGTATTGCCTTTGCTTCTGGAATGTATGCAGTCAATTCTCCTATTTTCAACTTTAATCGCGATCCACCAAATCTTCGTGGAAGAATTTCAACTCCAAGGCGCCTTGACACTGTCTCTGCTTTTAGGGATTATTTAAGGGTTGAAAAAGGAATCGATTCATCAACTTTAGTTCTCACTCAAGTTTCTATTCCTCAAAGTGAAGTTTCCATTGTACAACGTTCACTTGCAAATTTAGCTGTCTCTGATCGTCGCTATTCTAATATTTTTTCCGCGCTTGCATCATTAACTTCAGATGTTCCTGTTTCTGTTTATATTTCAGATGTGTCAACGATTCGAACAATTTGTGATTGGGGACATGCTGCTGGCTGTCAATTTGGCGGAACAAATGTTTTTGTTTATGCTTCTGATGGGACTGATTTTTCAACTCCAATTAGGGCTCATGAGCGAGTTCATGAACTCTCTCACTATATAACTGAGAGGGTTACTAACGGCATTTTTGAATATAAAAATCCTTCTGGAGTTACAATTTCTCTCCAAACTCCAACTCGTTTTAGAGAAGGCACTAATGAACTTTTTGCCTTAACTTCAATTGGTTCTGTTGATGCAAACGATTCAGTTCGTTATCCAATTGAAACTCGCATTGCCCTCATTCTGCGCTTGATTTGCACTCCTGCTGATCTTTTTGCCTCCACTTTTACGGGGGACTGGAGTGTTGTTCAGGCAAAAGTTGATCGATCTTTTGGACCAAACACCTTTGGCCGCTTGGTTTCATTTATGCAGGGTGCCGATGTAGGTGCTCAAGCAGGGGAATATCAGGATCCTTCTGCATGTGTTCCTCTTGAGTATCTTTTGCGCTTAATTAGGCAAAGGCCGCAAATTTTGGCCCAGTTTACTTCTATGACTCAAACTGATTTTATCTGGCGTGCAAGCCGTGAAACTTGTGATCCCCAAGGAAATGTTGTTCTGACTACTGATCCTTTGCCAAGTCCTCCAGCAGCAACTTTTCGTCAAAGAAGATCTTCGCCTAGGTCAAGATTAGTTAGGCCTTCCACTCCTGATGCGTCAGTTGTGGTCGAACCAACTCCTCCTATTGTCCTACAAATCCCTCCAAGGCCAAGAACCTTAGCCCAAAGAAGATTTGAAGAGCATCTTGCAACTTTGACAACTCCTTCTGAGCGAGATCGCTTCACTCGTGCATATGATAATGCAGTTACTGAAGCCGCTAGGATGAATTCTCATTCTCCAGGTTGTGCTATCGTTGTGGTGGATACCAACGGCATAGTTTCTGTTCGCCCTACCGGCTTCTGATAAATATCCAAACCGCATTATCATTATTTAAACACTTCCTACAACATTTTGGTTCATGAGTTTAATCAAAGCCCCTCTTACGATTCTTCTTCATTCTAAACTTTCCGATTCTCAAAGAGATGCTACCCGAAATGCAGCTGCCTCCTTTTCTCGTTTTTCTATTGAACTTGATGTTTGTGATTTATCAAAAAATTCGCTTCCTCCAATTAGAAATAGTCCTGATTTTGGCAGGTTAGTTGAATCTCCAAATTCTCAAATTGTAAAAGGAAATTATAATCTTTTAGGAAGCGTTTTTGGCCCACATCCAATGAATTCTTTTGGCGTTTTGGTTGACCCAAGGCCAATAGTTTCTGTTTCTGGCTCTGCTTTGATTGGTTCTGCAGAGTCTGATCAAAGATCCTCCTTCAAAATTATCGGTGCAGTTGTAAGCGCTGCAATCGATGTCTCATTATTTGAGCCTGCTCTTAAGGCGCAAGTTTTCAAACTGGTATTAAAATCAAGGCCAAATTATCAATGTCCTTCTAATGGAGGAAGCTATCGATCCAGCGCATCATGCATTGTTTCTTCTTCTGATGAAATTGCATCTTTTAGTGCTTCTCTTTCAATGGGTCAGGATCCATGCCCTTCCTGCATCAAAGTAGTTCAAGAAGTCTTGGTTGGCCTTAGTTATTGCGGTGCAGCATAATAATCACCAAATTTAATCTCTTTCATTCACTTATTCTCTTAAGGTAATTTCTATGTCTATTGAATCCACGATGGAAGAAATTTTTCAAAATTCAAGAAAGGCAAGCACTTTTTTGCTTAATCTCAATTCAAATGAAAAGAATGCACTTTTACTAAAAATTGCAGATGTAATCGACAACCATCATAAAAAAATTCTGGAAGCTAATGCGCTGGATCTTGAACTTTCTAAAGGAAAAATGAAGGAGAGCGAACTTGATCGTTTACGATTAACAAAAGATCGCTTAATTTCAATTGCAAATGATGTTCGCCATGTTGCAACCCTAACTGATCCTGTTGGTCTTGAAGAAGGATGGTCTGTTCCAAATGGCCTTAAAATAAGAAAAATGAGAGTTCCTTTTGGTGTAATTGGCGCAATTTATGAATCGAGGCCAAATGTAACGATTGATATCGCATCATTGTGCATCAAAAGTGGAAATTGCGCAATTTTAAGAGGAAGCTCTTCCGCAATAAATTCAAATCGTGCTCTAATTGAAGTTATTTCCCCAATTCTTCCTAAAGGCGTTGTTCAGTTTGTTGACACTCCTGATCGGAATGCCGTTGGAATTATGATGAAAGCTCGGGGAAAAATTGATCTGTTGATTCCCCGTGGAGGAGTTGAACTAATTAAAAGAACTGTTGAAGAATCAAAAGTTCCTGTAATTGAAACTGGAACTGGTAATTGCCACATTTTCGTTGATGAAAGTGCTGATCTTTCAAAAACAATTCCCTTAATAGTCAATTCTAAATGCCAAAGGCCGGGAACATGCAACTCAACTGAAAAAATTCTTGTTCACAAAAACGTTGCAGATGAATTTATTCCAAAAATTGCTTCTGCACTAACTGAAAAGGGTGTTGAAGTTCGAGGGTGCGCTTTAACTAGAATGATTATTCAGGATGCCAAAGCTGCAACTGAATCTGATTGGTCAACTGAATATTTGGATTTAATTGTTGCAATAAAAGTTGTTCAAAATATTGATAATGCAATTGAGCACATAAACAAATACAACAGCAAGCACACTGAAGCCATCATAACCAATAATTATCAAAATGCACAAAAATTCTCAAAATTAATTGATGCTGCTGCAATAAATGTAAATGCGTCAACCCGATTTACTGATGGGGGCCAATATGGTTTTGGCGCCGAAGTTGGAATTTCTACTCAAAAACTGCATGCTCGGGGTCCAATGGGTCTTAAGGAATTAACCACTTACAAATATGTCGTTGAAGGAGAATTTCATATTAGATCCTGATAAAATTCTCTTCTTAACTTTTCTAATTCTCCTTCTTTTCGTTTGTTTTTTTCAAAAAGTTCTTTCATTTCGTATTTTAGTTTATTTGTTTTTGGATCGCTTTCTGTTTCTACTCCCATTTCCCTTAGCCATTTTTCTATTCGTCCTGTTTCAATGTGTCCAAGTCCAATATTCAATATTCCCATATCAAAATCTGCCTCTATAATAGATCTTGCTATTTGCGCTTCTCTTATAACTTGCGCTTCTTCAAGTGCGTCATTAAGCATAAATGCAACTTTTATCGGATCTGCATTTCCTTTGGGTTCAAGAAATCTAAGTTCTCTATATACTCTTTGATACTCCAAATCTATCTCAGGTATTTCTCCAAGTTTCTTCTTTTGGAAAAATTCTCTTAATTGCTGCATCTGAAAACGCACTTGATCCGTTTTTATCTGCTCTAGTTTTGCCTTAATTATTCTTCTTAAAACTGGTTGAATTATGTATCCGTTTTCTCCAAGTGCTTTTGAAATATCTCCAATTTCTTCATTTGTGAATTTGCCGAAATTTGAAAGCATGTGATCTAAACTTCTATTTTCAAAGTCTTCATCAAAATCCTCTTGGATTATCTGCGCATATCTTCTCTCCCTTTCTCCTCTTTGCACTATCTGAGGAATTTTTCTTCTTATTCCTGTTTTATTTAGTATTAGTGCACACGAAACCAGTATTTCAAAATCAAGTATTTCTCTTCTTTCTATTGGAGTTGGTTCAAATGCAAATTTTTTCCTTCTCTCCTTTGGTATCTGCTGTCCTATACAGTGGCCTTCAAAAAAAAGTTTCACTCTAGCTTTCTTATTCTTAGCAGCTATTTCTTTAGCAGCTTTTGATGAATCCTCTTCTCGTTCGCTCACATCATGAACTTTACCGTGAAATATTATTTTCCTTGAACTAGTCATCTCTTATCACTTCTATTCATATTAATACATTTTTTAAGACATATGTTTTTTTGATAAAAAGTGTGAAAACATGGTTATTTAAACCCTTTTAGCCACTTTTTATAACGTATGGGAGTCATACAAAGACCATCTGACATTGTATTTCCTCTTCCTGGTTCGCCACTCTCAAGAGTAAGAGAATTTCGACGAATGCATAAAACCGAGGAAATTCACGATGCTCTTATGGGCGATAAGCGTACCTATGACATTTCTGATCTTGGAAAAGGGGGCTGTGCAAAAGTAGTTTCTCTTCGCTGCAAAAGATCTGGAGATCGGTTTGCAATAAAAACTCCTCTAAAACCAACCGATGTACACCATAGGTTAATTTTTGCCGAAGCTCATGCTCTTGAGCGTTTGACTGGTGTTGATGGCGTAGTTGGTTATTTGGGCCACAGAATCTCAAAAGAAGGTTCTTTTGTTGCAATGGATAAACTTAGTGGAAAACCTCTTTCTCAAATTCTACCTCAAATGTCGCTTGAAAGTTTTCTTATTGTTATGGCTCATGTCTCATCGGCCCTTTCAAAAATCCACGAAAGAGGTTTGGTCCATCGTGATCTAAAGCCTGAAAACATATTCATCGAAAAATCTGGATACCCAAAAATCCTCGATTTTGGTCTTGCTCTTAGATCTGGGCTAAAACCAAAATCTGCTTCTGGAACTCCTGAATTTATTGCCCCTGAAACTCTCCACTTGGATCCTGTTTCTCCAGCAATGGATGTTTTTGCTCTTGGTAGGATTTTATATGAAAAAGTTTCTGGTGCAAAACTTGTGATGACTTCTACTCAAATTCGGACTGCAGCATATTCTGAATTTGCCGCATCTTTGCCTCCAATTCCCCAGAGTACTTCAAAAGGAGAGCCAATTCCCCCCGCGATTCCCGCCCTGATTGATCTTTGCACTCATCAAGACCCATCTATGCGTCCTGACGCAAAAACGGTCTTTGAAGTTCTTTGTTGTCTGCTTTCATGATTGTTATTTATTTTGGTTCAATATGTTCTATTTAAAAATGTTTGAATATACTTATTTTCATTACGATTTGATATGTCTGATAACACTTCAAAAAGATCTCTTGCAACTTCCCGCGGAACAGTCTTTTGCGATCTTAGATCTGGGTGGATAAAAATTCCTCCTTATCGGCGCTTTGATGAGTTTCAAAAGTGGAAAGGCGCATCCGAAATCGAACGAAAGCAAAAGGCAAGAGATGATTTTTTTAGGTCTTTAGAGACTCTTTTTGCCCTCAGACCACATACTCTCACTGATCGAATTAAATTGACTAGGCCATCTATTCCAATTGCATGCCCAGTTTCTGAGTTTTTCATCCCTCCGTCGCCTCTGGCTCAGGTTTATGATCTTGTGGATTCGCGTGTTTTGGCAACCTCTATTTCTGGTCTTATTGCATCAAAACCCAACTCTCCTCACACCTCTGCATTGGTTTCGCTTCTTTTTGGGCACTTAATTAGGTCTCCTCTGGACAATTGTTTCGAAGTCTGTACAAAAAAACCTGAGATTTCTGCTGGCGTTAGTGTGGTAGTCCCGGTTCCTCAAGTTTATGCATTTTTTGTGGATCATCTGGCAGTTGCAAATAGGGAAGATTTTGTAAAATCTCTAATTGTCCGTGCTTCTTCTTGCGAACGAAGAATCGCAATAGTTCGAGATATTTTAGATTTAACTTTGGATGATAACCTTGATACTTTTGATCGAGCTACTCGAAATCGTATCCTGGATTTGAGCAGTAATCTTTTTTGGACCGATGAAAAATCTCCGCCTCACCCAGATTTTGTTCCAATGGTTCATCAGGCTCAAATAGTTTCCGCAATTAATCCTATATTGTAAGTTTCATAAACTCTATTTGCCAATATTTTATTTATGAAAATTGCAATTATTGGAGTTGGGCGGCTTGGAAGTGTTTTTGCAAAAGCCATTTCAAAGAATCATTCTGTTATTTTACTTGATCCTTCTTCACCAAACTTATCTGATTTTGCATCAAAAATAGGCGCTAAAGTTCTCGATTCCCCATCAAAAATTTCTGATGTTGATTTTGCAATCATTTGCGTAAAGCCTTCATATGTAGCTGATGTTGTATCAAAACTCCATCATTCAATTCCCATTATTTCCTGTGCCGCAGGAATTCCAATTTCAAAAATTCAATCATTTGGTCCAAAAAAAATAATTCGAATTATGCCTAATATTTGTATCGATGTTGATGAAGCAACAATCGCCTATTCTTTGTCTATTGATGCCATTTCCTTAGAGAAGAATTTCCTTTCCATTTTCAATTCTTTAGGTCTTTGCATAAAAATTGATGAAAAAGACTTGGATCCAATTACTGCCGCTTCTGGTTCTGGTCCTGCATTTATTGCTTACTTTGCAAAAGCGATGATCGAGCAATCAATTTCTGATGGTCTCTCCGAGGATGTTGCAAAAAAAGCTGTGGCGCAAACTCTAATTGGCGTTGGAAAAATGCTTCAAAACGGATGGAACTCTCAAAAAATAATGGAAACCGTTGCAAGTCCTGGAGGAACAACTGAAGCAGGGCTCAAAATGCTAACTCAAAATAAAACTGATTCTTCAATAAAAGAAGCTCTAAAATTTGCAACTGCCAAGGCACGCGAAATTGGAAAATAATTTCACTTAAATCTTTATTATTTCTCATCTATTTTATGCTATGGCAGATGAAAAACTTAATTCGAAGCTTCTTGATGCGATAAATTCCGCGGATCTCAAAAATGTTGAAGGCGCTCTGGCAATGGGAGCGGATCCTAACCTGATTCTTCCAAATGGAAATCCTTTGTTTGTTGAAATTGCCTTCAATGGTGATTTAGAATTGGTCAAACTCTTTATCAAAAAAGGTGTCAATATAAATATAAAAAATCCTTTGGGGCAAACTGCCCTTTCTGGAGCTTTGATGAATCAAAATCCCGAACTGTTGGATTTGCTTCTCAGTAATGGCGCATCGGTTGATGGAACTGATGCTCTGAGCGCACCTCTTGCAATTGTAATAACTACGGATGATTTGGTTAGTGCAGAAAAACTTCTCAAAAAAGGCGCAAACCCAAATGCCACTTATCTTCAAAATGTCGATGATCAGATGCGAAGTTTTTTGGCTGCTATGCTTAAAAATAATCTTTTCAAAAATCCTGAAAAAGGCATGAGAATTTTTGTTGATGAGGAATCTGCCAAGGAAATCGTTTCAAAAAAACTCAGCCAAATTAAAGTTACTCCTCTTTCTCTTGCAAAGAATGGAAAAAGTGAAAAAATGGTTGCCCTTCTCAAAAAGTTTGGCGCAAAGTAAGTTTTAATCAAAAAGCACAGTATTTAAACTTCTTTTTTCTATTATTTTTTTGCGGGAGTTTTTATGTCTAGTTCTATTGCTGCTAAGGCTTTAGTTTCAAAACCTACTCAAAAGGTATTTCTTCCACAAGTGCGAGCTAGATCATTTGATCAGATCGCCCCTGAAAATTCAAAACTCTCTTCTGATTCCAAATCTATGCACGAAGCAGCACAAGCGAAAAACCTTGGTGCATTTGTTGATGCTGTTCTGGTCCTCTTTGGTAATTCCTCAAACGAATATTTGGGTCTTCTTGTAAAACGTCTGGGAGATGAACTTAGCAAGGGAACTTTTGATGATCCTAAATTTCGGGAAATATTTTTGGATCTAATTCAGAAAAATCCGGATGCAATCGATTCCCTTCCAAAAGTCATTGGTAATCTAGTTCGATCCGGTGTTCCAACTTCTTCTCTTTCTAGTGTTGCATCAAGAGCTATTCGCAGAAGTAAGACTCTTTGCCCAGTTGATGTTTCTCAAACCCTTGTTGCTGATTTAAAAAACGGTGAATATTCTGACTTACTTCCTAAAGGTATTATTCCTCAAATTTCCCAAGCTCTTTTTGATAGTTTTTCCCCAACTTTTTCGCCACAAAACACTTCCTGCGATCCAGTTGTATCTCCTTCTGCATCAACTCCATTTCCCTCTCCAGTTAGTGAAGGGATAGTTCGTATTCCCCTTTCGATTTCTGCTCCTGCAAATTCGAATTCGATTGAAGTTCCTAGTCATTTAGTTTCTTCTCCGGTTGCATCCTTAGTTGTGTCTTCGGTCCCCCGGCGCGAAGTCCTTTCTACAACCCTTCCAAAACCGACTGCAGACTCTTTGGCCTCTTCTCTTCCTATTAGCTCTGTTTTCCCAGTTGAATTAGTTCAAATTGGATCAAGAAAATCTGATTCAATTTTGCTTCTTCCAAGACCTATTGTTCAACCAAGTGCAGTCGCTTTAGATTCTCCTTCGCCTGCACCAGTTCGTTTAATTTCCAATGTCACTCCTTCTGCTGCCACATCTACACGAGTGTCTTCTTATCAAATTTCCGATTCTCAACCTGCTCGTTGCACAAATCAAACCTCTGTTGGCTCTTCATTCTCCCCAATTATTTCTCCTAAATCTCCTACTAAATCCGATAAAAAGAAAGCTGGTATTGCCTCTACAACTCCTTCTCAAGCGATCTCTTTCAAAAAACTTCCTAAATCAAAAAGTCGTCCTTCCTCAAAAGTTTCTTTACTTCCTGTTCCTACTGCTAAAAAATCTTCCAAATTAACTCCTTCTACTAAAAAATCAAAAATTTCTCTGGATAAAAAACCTCTCAAAAAAGCAGAGTTGCCCATTCAAATGTCTAAAAAATCAAAAAACAAAAAACTAATTGAATCTCTTCACCCTTCAAAGGTTTCTCAAAAGAAATCAATTCAAAATACACGACCTCTAAAAATTTCTCATACTTCTGTTTCTAAATCAAAAAAATCTCCTAAAACTAAAGTTTCTATTGACCTGAAAAAAGTCCAAGCTCAAAAAACTACAAAAAAGAATCACCCTGAAAAACAACCTTCCATTGTCAAACCATCCTCTTCTTCAATAAAAAGTAAAAAGTCTCAAAAACCTATTTCCAAGAAAAAGAAGAAAGCAAAGATTGACTCTGAAATGGATCGCCAAAAACTTCTAAGAAGAAAAAAAGCAAAACGAAAAATTGTTCTCGCACTACTTCTCTCAAAAAAGAAAAAGAACAACTCTAAAAAGATCCGTCTTTGATTGTTGATATTTTTCATCCGTTATTTTCGTTTTCTGATATTTCTTCATTCAATTAGTTTTTTTGTTGCAAAACTAAGAAGTTGGAATAAATATATATAAATGTTAGTTTGGAATTGGATTGGTTTTAGGTGTTAATGTATGACTTTCTTTACTACTATTTCGGAAACTCTCCTGACTATCGGTTCAGCTGTTTTGTCTGTTGCCGCCACTGCATTTGATGTTTTTGATTCTGATCGTAATAAACCTCGAACTATTGAACCAAAAAGAGCCCCCGACTCACTTCAATTCGATTATTTTTATGCAAACAAGGAGTGCTTGCTCCTTTTCTCTTCAATTAAACGGGCTGCAAAGGAAAACTCAATTGATTTTAACAAACTTGAAGAAGTTTCTCTGGTTGATAGGTTTATCTCCTCTAAATCAAAATACCTCCAAGACCTCTCTTTCCATGCAATTAGACGAATTCTCCTTTATGATGAATCGAATGAGTCTTTTGCTCTTTTAACAAAACTTGCGGTGCATAGCAAATATTCCGACTTTTTTTCATCTGTTTGTCTTGAAAAATTCAAAAATCATGCAAATCTTTTTGAAAAAGAAGATTCGAATCTTAAATGGGATTTTGTAAAGGTTTTTGCCTATTACATTTCGACTCATCCAAAAACTCCGTCAAAGGTTGCTTCTGATTTTGCTTCCTTCCTCTTTGGAACTACTTTTCTCCACGCTCAAGATCCTCGTTTAAGAGAATCAGTTCGCTCAACTGCAACTTTTAGGCTTAAGGATGATGTATGGCAATCTGGGCTCCCTCCTCTCTTTTCTGCGCGTCCTGCCACCAGAAAAGAGCCGGATAAAACTTACAAAGATGATGAATTTGCTCCAGGTTCAACTTTCTTTGTGACTCCAGAGGGAAGGATAAAAAGGCCTGCAAGATCAATGCCCTCCCCATTAAAAGTGTGTTAAATTATTTTATTTTATATCTAAGTATTCCTGCAACTTTTCCAAATCCTTTTAGTTTTTGGCCAGCATCCCCTTCTTTTGAAAATATTATTATTTTTGTGCCATTTTTTTCTGCATTTTCTAAGAGTTTTTGGGCATTTTGATCTACTCTAAGATATTCATCCAAAATCAGAATTGTTTCGATTGCACTTGCATTATTGG
>CAZPWA010000024.1:0-14111 GCA_964590665.1 Microcaldota archaeon | reverse complement strand
GCCTTTTAAACCTTATTTTCGTGCTTCTAATGAATTTTATGAAGCGAGCCATGTTTATTGGAAGATTCCAGCCTTTTCACAATGGACACTTAAAGGCAGTGAAGGATTTAATAAAAAAATACGACGAAGTAGTGATTGTGATAGGAAGTTCGCTTGATTCATATACATTTGAAAACCCATTCACATGTGGCGAAAGGCTCGAAATGATGAGAGGGGCATTCACAAAAAGCGAATTATCAAAAATATCAACAATAACAGTTCCCGATTTAAATGATAATACGAGCTGGGTTGATCATGTATTATTGCATGCCCCTTCAATACACTCAATATACTCCAATAACCAGTTGGTAAAATTCCTATTTTCAAGACACGGAATAATTGTTAAATCAACGGGAAATCACAAAAGAGACACAAACGAAGGCAAAAAAATTAGAGAATTAATGAAGAGCGAAAATCCAGAATGGAGAAAACATGTGCCAAAAAATGTTTCTAAATTCATTGAAGAAATAGAAGGAGAAAAAAGAGTAAAACTTATTGCCTCGAAAACTCTACGGGTATAATATAGTTTCCTATTTCAAGAGCAGAAACAACTCCCGAAACAGAATCGTTTATAGAATAAGGCGAATTTGAGGCAACAGTAAGTTCAATTGAATCAATTACCTGTTTTCCGCCTAGTAATTCACCAGCGCTCAATTGATACACAAATGAATCAGTTTTTGAGAATCCTAAAGAAGATGAATTGTCAAAGGGAGCAAGTAAAGAAGAGGGAGATGCGACAAGAGCAGTTGAAAGAAGATCAGATTTGATTTGGGTAAGGTCCGTGAAGTTTGATTTGACAACAACGTAAGTTGGGAAAACGCTTTGAACATATGGAAGAGATCTTGCTTTAGTTATTTGCTCAATAGTTAATTCAGAAGGACTAGTTACCAGGTTATTAAGAGTTAGAGTAGAGTTTGGAATTTGGGAAAGAGAAGGATCTGTGCGGTTTTCAAAGGGAATTGAGTAGAGAGAGGATGAAGAGAGTAATTTTGAAACTTTTAGAGAAGCACTTACATTTACCGGACTTGCAAGAAGAGTTGGGGAGGCGAAATCCAAAATGGCAAGATCAGTATGTACTGCGGTTACAGAAATTGGAACTTGTGAATCTTCTGCAAAATAAGGAGCGATTCCAATTCTAATTGCAGAAGAAGTTGAAAGATTTACCAATTGAGATTTACTATTTGAAATAGTTAAACGATCAGGAGGCAAAAGATTTGCAACTGCCCCAGGATTAAGGCCTTTTTTAAGAAGAGTTGCTGCAACAGGACGAACATCATCCCTAGTTTCAACAATAACATAAATTGCGCCATTTTGAGAGGAAACGGATTTTACAGTTGGAATAGATTCCAATTCAGAAGTTGAAATAATTTGAGTTGCATTTGGAGGCAAAATCAAATAAGGATCATAGTTTTTCAATGTTGCATTGAATGAAAAGGAAGTAGTCTGATTCGACCGGGAAGTTGGGGTTCCCAAAAACAAAGTACCAATTGGAAACATTTGCACTATAAAGAAAAGACTTGAAAGTACAACTAAAATCTTCAAAATCTGAGATCTATCCATAAAAATCATACTAAATTTGTAGAAAACGATTAAAAAGCAGGTTCATAAGATCTGGGAGAAAACAAAAAGAAGAGAAATTATCAGAGGCTGGTGAATAAGATAGATTAGAAGGGAATTTTCACTTATTTTTTGAATTAAAGAGGAATTTGGAAGAAATGAAAGAGCAGTTTCAACAAAAAGAGGAAACATAGTTGATGCGAGATATTGACCAAATAGAAAAACGCCGAAAAAAGGAAAAATAGGATAGAAATCAAGAGAAGAGAAATCAGGAGTTAGAAGATTTAGAAAGAAAAGGAATGGGATTTTTGTTGAAAGGCTTGAAAAATAAAAACCCAGAAAAATAGTGATTAAAGAGAAAAAGAGTTTTTGATTTTGTGAAGTTTTAAGAGTAAAAAAACCCAGCAAAGTTGCAAATGCCATAAAATGAATTATCCCAAACTTAATGAATGAATCATGTGGAAAAACCCAGGTTGCTGCGGAAATAAGTAGAGCAATTGATAAAAGAATAAGGAAACGGCGAATTGGGAACTTGTTTTTAGAAGGGAGATAAGAAGATAAGAATCCGGAAATTAAGATAAATGAAAGACCAGAGAAAAGTTGGATAAAACGAATTGGAGCAAATGACAAATCGATTTTTAGTAAATTAAAAAAATTCAGATCAAAAAGAAAATGATAAATAATCATTGAAAAAATTGCAAGAGACTTCCAATAATCGATAAAGAGCAAACGGGAAGAGTTAGTGGACGTATTTGGCACGGGAAATTATCTCATGGCAGGTTTTTAAGGGAATTGAGGTTTTTTCACTTAGAAGTTTGGGGTCATGAGGCAAATCGCTCACAACAGTAAAGCCGGATTTTAGCAAAATGGTTCGAGTTTCGTTTTTTAGAGGAAGAACTGTGATTGGGTAGCACTTGGTTTTGTCGATTAGGCGCTCTAGAGACTCATTTTGAGGATAGTGCCAGCCTAAAAGAGGAATCTTCATACCAGAAGCGTATTTTATCACATCTTCAGAAAATTTAGTATTTGTTATTAGGAAGGGTTTGGTTATTTTCTGGCAAAGACCTTCTTTATATCCGGCTTCTACATCCAAAAATCTTGCATAGACGTAGAGAATTGTCTGAATTCGGCATTTGATTCCGGGCTGATTGTGAAATTTGCATTCAACAAGAAAAACGTTTGGGCCTTTTTTCGCAACAACATCAGTTTCGTGAGTCACAAATTTTCCCTGAAGAGTCTGGCGGACATTGCAGGAGTAGCCTAAAGTTGAAAGAAGACGATGAATGAAATCTTCGAAATAATGTCCCTCTGGGCCAAGTTCAAAGAGGGCGCGCTTTAAATTGAACTTGTGTGCAGATTGAGGCCGATCTGATTCAATTATAGTTTTTAGAATAGTGAAAATTTCTCGAGTTGTAATTCCATCATAAAGAAAAGTTTCTAATTTTGAAAGTATTTTTTGCTGCTCGTGTTTTGGAACACCACTGCGACTCAAAGCTCGAACAATCTTTGCAGATGAAAATAGTTCTCTTTGACCACTTTCCTTTAAAATGAAAATGTCAGCCATCACTATGGGCTTGGAAGTTGAGTAATATAAACCTAAGTAGTGAATAAAAAATGATGAAAAACATATTTGGGGAGCAAGGAGAATTGCAAAGTGTGTTTGTAAATGAAGAAATACTTTTACCCCAATATCTCCCAGAGGAAATAAGCCACAGAGAAAAAGAAATGGAGATAATTGCAAGTTCCATAAAACCATTGATTAAGAAAAAAACCCCCGAAAATTTGTTTATTTTTGGGGCATCAGGAATAGGAAAAACAACATGCATAAAAAATATTCTTAAGCAATTGAAATCATACACTTCAGCCGTAATTCCAGTTTATGTAAATTGCTGGGAAAACAATACGCAGCTTGCTGTGTATAATCGGATTTTAGAGGAATTACGATTACCAATACCACGAAGAGGACTTGCAACAGATGAAGTATTTGATAAGATAATGAGTTATTTGAGAGCAGAAGATAAGAGAATACTAATCATACTTGATGACATGGATGGAGTAAAACAAAACGAGGAATTACTTTTTGTTTTAGGCCGTGCAAATGAAAAAGGAGTTTATTTTGGAATAGTTGGAGTAAGCAATGAAAAAATGCTTCTTGCAAAATTAGATACACGAGTTAGAAGCTCACTTAGGTTCGTGGAACTAGAATATAAGGATTATAGTGAAGAGCAGCTAGTTCAAATACTAACAAAAAGAGCCCAGATGGCACTTAAAAACGGAAGTTTTGATCAGAGAATAATTTTGAAAATTGCAAGATCAGTTGAAAAGGGATCTGCAAGAGTTGCAATTGAAAGACTTTGGAGAAGTGCGAGAAAGGCAGAAAAGGAAGGAAGAGATAAAATAATGCTTCAGGATTTAGAGGATTTAATTGAAGAAGAGAGCAAATTCAAAAACGAGGAACTTGCATTAACGGAAAAGGAAAAACAGATAATTGAAATAATAAAAAATGAAAAAGAAATAGAATCAGGTGCTCTTTATGAGAAACTTGAATCTAAAATGCAACTTTCCAAAAGGATGATAAGAAATTATATAGAAGAACTAATAAGGAAGAAAGTTATCGTAGCTTGGGAAATCGATGGAGAGGGAATGCTTAAATCAAGAAAATTTAGTCTTGCAAAATAGGAAGATACAATGAATAGGGAGATAGTAGTTTTTAGGTTGGGACATAGGCTTCCAAGAGACGAAAGGATTAGCACACACGTCGCACTTGTTGCAAGAGCGTTTGGTGCAAGCAACATAATTTATAGCGGACAAAAAGATTCGTCGCTTGAGGAGAGCGTAAGTCGAATTTGCGATAAATGGGGAGCTAACACCAAAAACAATTCAAAATTTACAATCGAATATGAGGAAAAAGAAATTTCAAGAGTGAAAAAACTCAAGGAAGATGGATATTTCATTGTGCATTTGACAATGTATGGAACTGGAGTTGACCAAATAAAAAAAGAATGTGCAAGTGAAGAGAAAGTGCTAATTATTGTTGGGGGGAAGCTGTTCCTTCGGAAATTTTTAGATTATCAAATGCAAATATTTCAGTAACAAATCAGCCACACAGCGAAGTTGCAGCACTTGCAATCGCACTTGATAGAATATATAGCGGAGAAGAAATGAAATTTGACCACTTTAAAGGCTCGATTGAAATAGAACCATCAAAAATAGGAAAGAAAATAATAAAGAAAAAACAATAGCGCAAGGTATAAAAGGATTAAGAAAAAACCCTAATTATGCAACACAAACAAATCAGATTTACCAAGATCGAAGCCCAAGTGAATCATGATGAAAGATTCAATTCATTTGGAGTTAATTTGAATGTCACAAAAGTTGAAATTGAAAAAGGAGATTTGAGAATAGAGTTTTCCCATGAAGTCGAATATAAACCAAAGACAGGAAAAATAAAATTTGTAGGTGAGATGTGGATTTCTGGGACAAAAAGCGAAATAGACACAGTTTTCAAAAAATGGACAAAGGATAAAAAAGTAGATAATGAACTTGCTCAAGATATTCTGAATATAATAAATTTCAATTCAGAAGCAAATGGAGTTTTGGTTGCAAAGGCACTTGGGATGGTTCCGCCAATAACAGCAAGACGAATTGAAACCGAAGATGCAAAAAACAAATAATTTTATTTTATCTTGATAAATTATTAATGATGAGAAAACAGGCGCTTGGGGCAATTTTTCTTACAATTGGAGCAATCAATTGCATAAGAGAAAGACCTCAAGAGACACAATTTTTTCCAAGGCCAGTAGCAATTAGAGAAGGAGACTTTTTTAGAGTTGCAACAAACATACAAAGAGCAGAGGATTTTCGAATTTTTGAGCCACTTTTGGAGCAGCTTACAAACCAAAGACCAATTTATTCAGATTCAGTGCATTTTATTGAAGAAGAACGAATTAGAGAAGTGTGTCAAAGTCATGTGCGTGGATGCTATGATCCACAGGAAAGAAGAATAATGCTTAGCCAAAGCCTTTTGGATTCGGGAAGAGGAAGACGAATTTATTTGGGGCTTTGCACAAGTAATTTGGATGAGGGGATTTCCACTTCAGCAAGATTTTTAACGTGGCTTCATGAGCAGGGACACAGATTCGATAATCGGCTTAGAAGCGAGAGAAGAGGGCAGTGGATAGATCAGGTCGAAGCGGAGGCTTTTGTCTATTATGTTGCAGAAACGATTGCAAGAAGATATGATATGCGCCTTGGACTTAATATATTGGATCAAAAAGCACAGATGTATTTGATTCAGCCATCAACCACAAGAGAAGCGCTAATAAGACGAACAGAACAGAGGGATTTTAATCAGTGGGACATAGAACTTGCAAATACGTCGATATTTGCACTTCTTTCAGGAAGTTTTGCAACGTTTAAAGAGATATGGGAATTTGTACACAATAATAGTGAAGAAGAGGTTGAGCGCAGAATAAGGGCAGATGCAGTTGGAGAAAACAGGGCAAAAAGAAAATTCGATCAATTAATCGAATCAATATACCCATCAAGACGAATTGTCAGAGAGGAGTTTAAGTTCCCGCAAACAATAGAGATGGAAAGAGCGCTTCAAAGAGAAGAAGTGTTTGGATCGAGAATTGAAACAAGAAATTTTAGAATTAGCAGATTTAATAGTGGAAGTGGAAGCAGTTTTTGGACTATAGTTTATTTTGGAAGAGGAAGCGTATTTAGAATTAGAATCGAGAAAGAATCAGATAGAGGGATAAATATTGAAATAGAAGATGAAGAGCATGGGAGAATGCTTAGAATACCAAACATAAATCGAAATCAGGGAGAATTAATTAGTTTTGAAAATCCACAAAACCAATTTGTTTGTGCGCGAAGTATACGCATAATAGATGTTGAAAGTCGCGCAATAGTTGATCAAATTCGAAATAACTTGGGAGAGGCAGCAATGCAGTTTGATGAAAATAGAATGGAGAGATTTGGGGCGCAAATAAGATTGCAGGCTCGAGAAATGTTTTCAGAGTGAAAAATGCAGATAAAAAGAAATAAAAGCAACAAAATCAAATTATTGAAAATGACAAAAATAACAGTTGAAGCAATTATCAAAAGCAAAATAGGAAAGGTTTGGAATGCTTGGACAAAGCCTCAAGAAATAACGAAATGGTGCTTTGCAACAGATGACTGGGAAGCGCCTTTTGCAGAAAACGATTTGAAAGTTGGAGGAAAGTTTGTAACAAAGATGAGTGCAAAGGATAAGAGTTTTAGTTTTGATTTTGGTGGAGTGTACACTCAGGTAATTTTGAATAAGTTGATAGAGTATAAAATGGAAGATGGGAGAGAAGTTAGGATTTCTTTTGAAGAGGGTCCCCAAGGAGTAAAAGTAGTTGAAACTTTTGATGCGGAAAAAGAAAATTCTGCTGAAATGCAAAAACAAGGATGGCAGGCAATACTAAATAATTTCAAAAAATATGTTGAAAGCAAAGAAAGTTAAAGAGAAAAAAGATAAAACAAAAATAAATTACCACTGAACTCCAGCAGTTAGATTGAAGTTAATAGTTAAATTGGTGACATTTGAATCTGCAGTTCGAGTGGTGGTTTGACCAATATTAACAGTTGCTGAAGCAGTAGGTGCAATCATAGTATTCCATCTCCTACCTTGGAATCTTAGAGAACCAACTCCTGCAAATCTATTAAGATGAGACGATTCTCGATCAGATTGCCAATATTGAAGACCAAGAGTAGCATCGAAAGTGTTTTGAGCATCTACAAATCTTAGAGTAGAACCAGCATCAACCTGAAATGCATCGGAAGTACCAGTTTGGACAATTCCAGAAGCGAAAACGGAAACATTGGCAAGACTGAAACTTGGATCGCCCGGGGTAGTTGGAACATTATAAGAAACACCTAAAATTCCTTCTCCGGTTCTAAGAGTTGTTGGAGTAGAACCAACGTTTCGATCAATTGAATACGAACCTGCCATGCCTAAATAAACAGTTCTAGTTAAAGGAATTCCTAGAGCGCCATGAAAACCAGTTGCAATATCGGGAAGAACACCGCCGCCAAGAGCCAAATCAACGCCTAAAAGACTTGGAGTTCTTCTTCGGTAGCGAACTTCCCCGGCACCGCCACCTAAACCAGATCCGTTTGCAGCTGCATAGCCTTCAACAGTCAAACGATCGTTTGGAGAGATAACAACATTTCCAAGACCGCCTCCGATAACTAGAGGAGTTCCGGTATTATTTGAAACCACAAACGATCTAAGACTTAGGCCAAATCTTAATGAAGGAACCCAGTCAAAGGTCAAGAAACCTCCTCTTTGTTGAGGAGAAGCTAGATCATATGCCACGCCAGCTTCGGTCCTAAGAGCACGGGAAATTTGGAGTCTAAATGCTGCAGAGAGAAGTTGTTGATTAATAGCAGTAACGGAGGGAGATGGAGGCAAACGGTTTTGATCCGAAATTGGACGATTAGGATCAAAGGGAGTTTGTCTAGTAGCTGGAGTCATAGAGGCGGCATTTGAATATTCCCTAAATAAAGCCCCGCCAACAAAAGCAGAAAGTAAATCCCTACTGAGTCCGTAAATTCTTCCTCCGGTTAGAGTATCTGAAGAACCAATACTCAAATCCTCTTCCATAGAGGTGCCTCCGCGCATAGTGGAAGGTGCAAACCTAGCAGTTTCACGAACGATTCTTCCTCCGCCTGCACCAAACGAGGCAAGGCCGATAGGAGAATTTTCACGATTTACATAATTGAAAAGAGCTGCGGCCTGCTCTAAAGAGAAACCGGTGGAAGTTCTTGCACCAACATAACCTCTAACCTCAAGACCTCGCTCAGACCCAGATTGCCCAAGTCCCAGATACCTAAATTCACCAAACAATCTTTGCCTTCCAAGAGGATCTTGAGCAACATCTGAACCAGAAACGCGCCCAAACCAGTATCTTCGATTTTGAGCATTGAAGTTTCCAAAGAAACCGGAAAACCGACCTCTTCTAGTTCCTTCATAATCTACTGCGCCACCCCAACCAAAGTGGGAAGCAGCAACTCCTGCCCCCTGGAATAGAGGACTATCTGAGGCAGAACCCTCAGCACGTAAAGGAGAAGCAAATAAAACGCAACCGTCCATCTGAGCCATAAAATTTCCGGAATTTACCCTAGTTCCGCCATAAAGAGATTGGAGAGAATTTTGGAAGTTGGATTCATAGAGCGCTCTTGCTTCATCCCTTGGAATGGTCCTTGAATCAACTTCAATAAATGAACCATTTGCAAATCTTTGGAAAAGATGTGCTTCGAGTCGTGCGGTTCCTCGAGCAATTGCCTCCTGACCTCCAGTGTATCTAAATAAAACTGCAGTTTCGGCACCTTCTGGAGCAATTCCGGAAAAGAGAGTACGTAAAGTATCAACATAAGTATTTTCAGTTTCACGAGCAGTTGTTGAAATTTCAAAGAGAGCTTGATTTACATTATAACCTCTAGTTCCATCAGAACCTCCGCTCAATCGCCAATTATTTACTTGCACATTTGCAACATTGCTAGTTGTTCCATGGGTGCTAGCAGAAAATTGATACGATGCAGAAGAGGTTAAAGAAGCTCCTTCAATGGTTCGATTGTAAGTTGCCTGAGCAGCCAGATTATGGGAAGTGACAGCAGAATCAGAAGTAGTAGTATTTGTTCTAGTATACTGAGTAGAGGCAGTTAATTGATCAGCAATATGATCACCAAGAGGAGGAAGATTTCTTGGAAGCAAAGCTCCAGCATTTTGTAAAATTAAGGGAAGCCTAAATAGAGGAAGAGGGATGTTTGACCTACCTTCGGCGATGGATCGTTCCAAAAATCGATTCATAGTTTGGTTGAAATTTGGAGGAGCAGTGTTAGCTGCAGATATATCGGGAGCTTGAGAAACTTGTAAAAATCCTCCAGGAGATCTCCAGGAATCATAAACTCTTTTTGGAACACGAACATATAGGTTAAATGAAGGAAGGAACAGTTGAGCATATTCGGGATCTTCATTTGGAGTTCTTACACGAACATCTCGTCCTGATTCGCCTTCACGCAAAGATCTCTGAGTTGAACCAACATCAGGGAACAAATTTCGAAGACCTTCTGGTAAATAAGAATAGTAGCCATCAAGCAAACGATAATTTCCATTTGTAATGAAAACATTACTTGCGTTTGTGATTATTTGTCCGATTGTTGCAATTGAAGCATCATCATAATTTGAAAGAAGTGCTCTGCCAATACGATCAACCGCATATGCACCATAAGCAGAAGGTAAAGTTGAAAATGCATAAACTAAAGAACAAACTTTTGCCATTTCATTTGTATCGGCCAATGCAGCAGTTGCAGCAGCATCACTTCCATATCTTGCAAGTAAAACTCCATAAACGGATCTAAGTAAAAGAGGAGAGAAATTCCCTAAAGATGATCGGGAAGAAGGATCAGCATTACCAGTCAATGCAACCGCAATCGCACGTCTTGAAGTATTAACTAAAGTGGACGCCGCATCAGTTGGAGCTTCCAAATTCAAAGCTGCAGAGTACCTAGGAAGTTGATCCCTAAATGCCGTTACAAACTGAGTGAAATTTGGCTGCTGAGTTTGTCTATATGCTAAAACCAAGGTAGCAACTGGATCGACAGTTTCATTTGGAAGACGAACGTATTGAATTAGGAGCCTTCTTGCAACTTGGTGTCTTCTTAAAATCCAGTTTGCATCATCCGTGGATCGACCGTAAGTATCAGGAAAGTTAAACATTTGCATTGTTATTGAATCAATTCGTCGATTTATTTGTTCAGAAAAATTAGAAAGGAAATTTGGATCGATTTGGCCAGATCTAACAGAAGCATCGTAAGTAGTTAGAGAATCAGCAATGAATCGATTAGCATCAACAATAGAATCAGCAAGAGTTGTGAAACGACCGGTTTGCGCATTAGTTTGTGGAAATAATGACGAGAGAATTGAACGCTCCAAAGGAGTTCTGGAAGCACTAAACAGTGCAGAAATTGTCCTCAGACGTGCAACAAAAACCCGATCAGTTAAAACATAATAATTTTCAGAAGGGTCTTCAAACAATGTGCGAATTCTTCTTTGAGCACGACCGGATAAGAAAACGAAATCCTGCGCAGTTTCCACAACAGGAATAGATGAAGAAAGAGAAATCAAATCTTCTTGATTTTGAACTCGAGAAAGATCAGTTCTCCAAGAAGCAATAAGCACGGCAGGACTACCTTCACCGCTTCCAAGAAGATTGCCATGATCAGGCACGTTTCTTAAATAATTTTCAAGTTCATCAATTCTTCTTGAAACAGTTTGTGAAGTAATTTGAGTTGCAACTGGAATAGATTGTCTTATTACAATTGCATTAACTGCAGAAACAAATTCAGCACCAGCAAAGGTATTTAATTGTGCGATGTCTGCACCAGGAACTCTAAGATTTGTGTATAGAGAAGCAGTTTCTGCAGCCATTTGCTCTAATTCAGAACCATTCAGAGGCCTTTGAGAGCCGTTGTTTCTTGATCGGGCAACTGCACCAAAACCAGTTAGAACAGAGCGTGCATCAGCAGAACATTCTGAAGAAAAACGAGTGAAGAAAGATTCGGGAATTGTACCATCAGTATTTGTGATTGAATGAATAGTGTTTCTAAGATTTGTCGAATTAGTTTCTCTTGTTGAGGGGTTTTGAGAAGAGAGGAGAGAATTGAATTCTCTTGCAGCTAAAAATCCAAGAGCATTATTTACAAATTCATCCCCAAAATCTCTTCGTGCTTGGGAAATTTGTTGTTGATTTCCGGCTGAGGCAGAGCGCCAAACTGAATCGAAGGCATCAGCCATATTTTGAAGAGTTGGAGGTTGTCCGCTGTGATTTGCCGCATATGCGGGAATAAGAGATTCGAACATTGCCTGGAATCGAGAGTTTGAAAGAATTGCAGTTTCCATTGCAGACCCAAATGCAGAAACAAATTCAGGATTATTTGCGTTAGTAGAACGGATAGTTAGAGCAGTCTGACGACTTTGTGGATTTCCAGTTACAATAAAATCAATAAAGGCATTTTTTGCCCGATCAACATTTGCAGCAAGCTCTTCCTGAGGACTCAATTGAACTGGTTGTGCCATAGCAGATCTAACTCCTAGAGGATTTATATTGTTTGGCTCGTAGCCCAAAAGAGAAGCGAGAGCAAATGCAGAAACCGAAATAAAATTTTTGAATCTTGAAGGTCTTAGACTTTTTTGGACTTGGGATGGGCTAGACATACAAATACCTCATAGGTAATAGGGCTAAAAGACTTTAAAAAGCAGTGTTTCAAATTGGAAACAAACGGATTTTAAACGGATAGATAAAATTGAAAAAAATAGCAGAGCAACAAGAAAGGAAAATTACTTCGGAAAGTAGGGAAAAAATTACCAAGCAGCCCTAAGTCTAACACCAGCATCAGGAGTAGTTTGAGAAACTTGTGCCCAAGGCCTATCATTAACTTGGATATTTGTTGAAGTAAATCGCCAGGAAGCTATTGAGAGAGCCATTAGAGTATACTTGGTTGAATCCGGGTGTCGCAAAAATGAACCATCCCTAAAGAAATTTGGATCCTGATGGAGAACATTGGTCGAAAGAGCCTGCAAATCTTGCGCATAGCGCGAATTAGAAGATGCCAGAGATTGAACGAATTGTCCAAGAGAAGTTGGAGAATCGGCATGAGTTCTTCTAAATGATCGAAGTTGTGATGAGAGAGGGTGAGATGAAACTTGGAGTGATTCATAGACTCTTTGCATAAGAAGATCAGAAACTGACGAATAGTTTCTAATTTGATCTAGTGAAGAGCGAGTTAAAGTCCCAGAAGTAATTGTAGCTAAAATAGAAGTTGCAGTTGGATCTAGAGTTTGTGGTGCGGGTTCTGGAGTTGGAGAAGGAGCCGGAACAACAACAGGCGGAGGAGCAACAACTTGAGGAGGAGGAGCAGTTACAGCATTTGATTGAACTGAAGTTAGAAATTGATTAAATGAAGAATTCCTTGTTGCACAAAGGAATGCAAAACTTGCAAGAAGAAGCTGCTGATCGGAAAGTGAACCGGTTGGAGGGAGAATTTGTGCAATTGCGCTTCTTGCATTTGGGGGAATGTTTTGAGAGTTTCTTAGGAAAGAAGAAACAAAAGATTTTAGAGAATCTAGAGAAGGATTTCCAAGATCAGTTGGGATTTGTGCATTTGGAGAACCCAGATACAGTGCTCCTTGAGGAGTTGAGAGAATTGCATTTATTAAATTGACACGGGCCCTTGGATTTTGCAAATCGTTTGCAAAATTTTGATAATTTGATCGTAGCTGGGCAAAATTTCTTTGAGGGTTTTCCCTAAAGTCATCCAAATAAGCGGAAAGTCGAGCGCTGTTTGAAAGAGGATCAGTTATTTCAGTAGTACGAACTGGAGCAGGACTTGAAAGAGGAGCGGGAACAACAGGCCTTGCCGTAACGGGTGCTGGTCGAGAAGGAGCGGGTGGAGAAACAGCAGTTGGCCTAACTGCAGGACGTTGAGCGACTGGAGGGGAAACCACACGAGGCGATGGAGCAACAACGGGAACAGGACGCGGAGGAACAGGCGCAGGAGCAGTGGTTCGAGCAGTGCCAAAAAGCGGATTCAAATCATCACGATGAGCACGAATTGCGGTCAAAGCAGAAGATTTAACAGCTGCATCCAAAGAAGCTTGAGAACGAATGGCATTTGAAAGAAGACTCACAAGATTTTGTGCATCAGTTGTAGAAGGAATTGTTCCGCGAATAGGAGATCCTGAACCTCCGGAAAAAGAAAGAGAGTAGGAAAAACCTCCTTCACGAACAGAATTAACAACCAACCGAATATTTGTATAAGAACCTGAATTAGCACAAGTAATAGTTACCATTTTAAATCACCTTATCTGCGTTCAACTGCATGCGCATTATCGCGAACATAATCTGCCCAATACTGAGTTCGAACATAAAGATTGAAATCAGTAGGATTATTTCTATCAGAACCTACAACATCAAAACTAATACGTACTGTTGGAGAATCTGCAGCATCTCTAGTTAAAGAAATACCTAAATTTGCAAGTCTTCTTTCAATTGCAGCAGACTGACCATGATTTCGTTTTGCATATTCAAGATAATATTGTTGAACATCTCCAAGGATAGATGCAAACACGCGATTTAGTGCAGCTCGATCGGGAGCAGCAAGTGAAGCAGATGCAGTTGTCCAATCTCCTCCATTATCAGAAGTTGGAACCATTGCGCGAGTAACTAGTTCTAAAAGAACAGGAGGAAGAGAGCGAACATCCGAATCAAAAGATTCCCTATTTAGAAGAATTCTATAGGGGAGATTCTGCTGAGTTATAGAAGAAGATTCTTCAGGAGTAAAGAGGCGCAAATCAATTGAGGTTTGGTTTTGGGCTTGAGTTGCAACGGGAGTAATTGAAGTTGAAATGGTTGGAACTGAAACAGTAGTTGGAAGAGATCTTGGAGAAGAATTATCATTGACAACACCCTGTATTTGAGAAG
>CAZPWA010000023.1:0-14128 GCA_964590665.1 Microcaldota archaeon | reverse complement strand
ATCAGGGAACATATGGAAAGAGGTTGGAGGAACCACTCCTCTTGCCCTTAGTTCATCCGTTGTAAAATCATAACCAAATTCAGGATCAGCAAAAAGAACAGAGCAGGCAGAGGGATAGTTTCCACGTGCAGAGGAGTATCTAGATTCGGTTGTCACAACTAATTCAAACGTTCCATTTCTAGATTCGCCCTTCAAATCCAGTGTCAAAGATTTTTTAGGAAGAGAGGTTCCATCTTCAGTAACTAAAGGAGGCAAATCCAAAAGCAAAGCCATATTTGCAATACAATAAAGTTTTCCTGGAGGAAGAGATGGATATTGCTCCAAAGAAACAATACCCAAATTTGCACCTAAACGTTCAGAATCCAAATTATATACGCTCCGAGTAGAAGTCAAAAAGGACACAATATCTTTCATTTCAGGAATTTCGCCCTTAGAAGGAGTTGCACTTGTCAATGCAGGAGTTTTAGAACCGGCAGAAGGTTGAACACGGCCCAAAGAACTCGAAAGTTGTCTAAATATCTGAAGAGCAACAGTATGAGGATCTTCAGTTCCAGCCCGATAAAGAAGAATCGGGGTAAAACCATCTAGAGAAATCACTGCACGTGCAGATCTTCCGCTTTGGAGATCTTCCTCGATTAAAGGCATAGTGACAGCATCAATTGCCCTTCTTAAAGCAGGACTCACTTCTCCAGCAACTCCTTGGATTGCATGCAACGCATTTCGGTTTACAAAAAGATTTCTAAAAGAAGCATCAACAGATGCGACCTGAGCGGCATGTCTTGTGAAAATAGTTTTTTGCATTAGTACACCTGCAAGGGGTGTGTTTAGAAGAGTATAAAAAGGATTAAGAAACAAACAAAAAGAAGAGGCGCCTAAATCTAATACAATGATAAATTCAGTAAAACTCATTAACTTCAAATCGCACAGAGAGAGCACTCTCAATTTCAATAGAGGAACTAATTTGTTAATTGGGATAATGGGAGCAGGAAAATCAAGCGTACTTGATGCGTTTTGCTTTGCATTTTTTGGAACAATCCCAAATATAGACAGGCGGAAGATGAAATTGGAAGATTTGATTAGGCTTAATGAAGAATTTGCGCAGATAGAATTGGAATTTGAATGGGAAAACAACAAATACAAGGTAATTAGAAAAATCAAGAGGGAGAAAAAAGGAGTTGCAAGCGAAGCGGAAGTTTACAAAAACAATGCACTTATTGAGAGTGGCCAAAGCGCATGCACTGAATACATTGAAAGAATTCTTGAAATAGATTATGAACTTTATACACGAGCAATTTATAGCGAGCAGAACAACATAGATCATTTTTTGAACTTGGATCCAAGAAAAAGAAAAAGTGAGATAGATACACTTTTAGGCCTTGACAAATTCGAAAATGCAAGAGGAAATTTGGTTTCATTAATAACAAAAGTAAATGAGGAGCGCAAGGAAATAGAGGCCAAAACAAATAGGAAAAAATTTGAAGAAAATTTGAATTTAGAAGAAAAAACAAGAGAAGAATATGCAAAAAATGAAAGAAGGAAAGTGGAAATTTCAAAAAACATTGAAATAAAAAAAATAGAGCAAAACATAGAGGAGAATAGGCTCAAAGAAATCCTAAAAAAAATAGATGCAATTGAAAAAATGGAAAAGGAAATTGGAGAGCTCGAATATTTCATAAAGGCCAATCAAAATGAAGAATTGGAAAAATTTGACATTAAAAAAATAGAAGAGACACAATTAAAAAAAGTTCAAATTAGCCAAATAAAAACATCGATTGAATCAAAACTAAAAGAAATAGAAAAAGGATTGATAAAAACAAATACTGAATTGTCATTAGAAAAGAGCAGAAAAAAAAGCATGCAGGAAACGGAAGCAAAGCTAGCAAAGATGGAGCAGGAATTAAAGGAAATTGGAAAAGAGGACGAATTGGAAAGGATAAATGAGAACAATGAAAAAATAAGAAAAGAGATTCTTGAAATTGGAGTTAAAATCAAGAGAAATGAAGAGAAAATAAAGGAGAATAAAGAGCTTTTGGAAAAGCTCAAGGAAGGAATGGAATCCTGCCCGCTTTGCGAAAACAAAATAGACCAAAAATGCATGGATAAAATAAGAGAAGATAAGAAAAAAGAGGAAATTGAAAAAACAGAAGAAAACAAAGCAAGCATAATTAGCAGGAAAAAACTTGAAGAATTTCTCAAAACAGAAGTCGAAAGAATGAAAAAAATAGAATTTCTCAAAGACAGAATAAAACAAATGAATAACGAAACCGCAAAGGATGAAAAAATAGATAACAAAATAGAAGAAGCAGAAAAAGAAAAAACAAAATTTGAACATGAAGTAAGGGAAGAGAGAGAAAGAAGGGAAAAAATTGAAAAAGAGAGTAAAGAAATAGAAATGGAAATATTTGCATTAAATAAGACAAAAACGATAAAGGAAAAACTGGACCAGGCAGTAAAAAAAGTTCAAAACATTAAAGAAAATTTATCAAAAGAGGAAAAACCAAAAGAAGAAGCGGAAAAATTAAGGGAAAAAATATCACAACTAAAAGTAGAATTAGAAAGAATGAATGGAGAGATGAAGGGAATCCTAGAAATTGAAAAGTATCAGAAACAGAATTTAGAACTACTTGAAAAAACAATAAAGGAAACCAGAAGGGACATCGAAAAATCGGAAAAACTAGGAAAAATTGAAAATGAGCTTGTGATTTTCAAAAACGCACTTATTGAAACCCAAATAGAATTGAGAAATTCAATGATAGATGCAATAAATATGGCAGTTGGGGAAATTTGGGGAATAATCTATCCATATAGAAATTATCGAGCACTAAAACTGGAAGCAACAGAAAAAGACTATCTTTTCCAAGTGGATGATGGGAGGGGGTTTAGGGCGATTGAAAGTATGGCAAGTGGAGGAGAAAGAGCTAGCGCAGCACTTGCATTAAGAGTCGCATTTGCAATGGTCTTGACTCCGAAATTAGGCTGGATGATACTAGATGAACCAACACACAACCTAGATAAGGATGCAGTTGAACTTTTATCCAATACACTTCAATTCAAGATTCCGCAAATAGTCAAACAGACATTCGTAATTACTCATGAAGAACTGCTAAGTGGATCGGATTTTGCAAGCAGCTATAGACTAATAAGAGACAAAAATTCAAATGGAGAAAGTGAGTGTCAAAGAATATAAGAAAAAATTAGGAGTATACTTCTTCTTCGAGCTTGGAAACAACTTCAAAAAGATCGGTTGATTTCTTTTTGGTTTTTTCCCTATACCAATTTTCAAGGTTTGCCTGATTTTCGCCTGCATAAATTGCAATGCTTGAGTAAATATCATCCCGCGTTGCAAGGCCATTTGAAAAGAGATATTGCAATATTTCCTTAAATTCATCAATAACAAAGGTTTTTTGCCTCGATTCACGCATTTTGCGTAAATCAGTAAAAAACAGATCATTTCGAGTCAGAACAATGTGGTTTAGAGTGAATCGACCTAAAATCATGGAAAAGGAATGCAACTGAGAGATTTTTTCGGTGATTTTTTGAACAAGATTGGATTTGGCTTTTTTATCAAGTGAATCAACTGAAAGAAGAGAAACTCCCGAGTTTGAAGATAAAGTTTCATCAAATGTCCAAGATTCGCGATCCAAACGGGAAATAACATAATCATTTCCCAAAACGCTTCTCAAGTACCCCACAACATTGATTAAAAGAGAGCTGAACTTTGAATAGGATGAATAAAGGCTTTGTGCCATATCACGAGTAGTTTTTCTAAAGATATAGACAACATTATTGTGTATAATACAAAAGCTATCAAGGCCATCCTCAATTGCAGCTCGATAAAAATCGCCTAATATTTCGCCTTTTCTAAAAACGATTCTTTTGACACGAAAAAGTTTTGATTTTGAATCTTTCCACTGATAATCAACCGAAGTTTCAGAACCATTTGGATGAGCTTTTGAACTTAGAGGAACTTCCTTGACAAATTCGGGAAGTGAGGAATCGTCGCTTTTTATCATTGCTGCCTTTGACGCCTCTTCACCTATTACACTCTGATCAGAAAATTCCATCTTTTTCATTTTTTTACACCAACTACCCTAACTTATTTGCTCAGCGGAAATTTAAAAAGCTGTGTATTAAGATAAAAAATAAAAAATACGATTTTTAACGAAGTTACTCTGTCTCAATTCTTGGAGCCAGATAATAGACAAATTTGGCTCCTTCCATCTCATATTCCAATTTAAGTGGCCGATCAGTCTCCAAGTAAAGAGTAATGATTGAACTTGAAGAAGTGCCTTTGACAATATCTTCCAAATATTGAAGAGGGAATGTTGCCTTAACCATCTGTTCAGATTTTAATTCAAGAACTTCGGAAGAGCCAGATTCAAATTCTGCTTTCACTTCCCCGCTATCTCCCTTAACATCCACAATCAGACTGGAGGGAGTTAAATTGAACTTAACATGGGATGAAACTAATTTTGCATCTTTTAAGGCTTCCTTAAGAGCATCAGCACGAACTTTTGCAAAGTTTTTGAATTCGATTTTTGGCTCCCGTTGAACCTTATCCCCAAGCTCAATTAGAGGAATTTTGAACATTCGGTTGTGCTTTTCTCCACTAAATTTAACAACAAGCCTTCCATCTTCAAGTGAAAGTTCGGCTTTTTCGCCTCTTTTTCCTCTTGAGAGGATATTTGAAAACTGGGAAATATCCAAAGAGAGTTTTGCATCTTCAGTAAGATTATATTCAACAAATGCCTCTTTTGGCATTAAAAATGAGACCATCGAAATCTGAGATGGATCCATTGCCTTAAGATGGATTCCATCAGACCTTACATCAAACTGGCCTTCTTCAACTAAACTTACAATGCAATCAATAACAGATTTAAGTGTTGGTGCATCTGGCACAACTAGTTTCATTTTTTCACCCATCCAAGAAATTATGTATTATCTTAGAGAGTATTGCAGATAAATAATAAAAGGGTTTAGTAGAAAAGAAGAAATTTAGTTTAAATTAATTATTGAAGATCGCTTGGAGAAACTTGAGAAACTCCAGCTTCTGTCATTAAAGACATATTTGAAGTTGCTTTTCCTAAATGGAAACAAACCGCGACTAGAGTATCCAATCTAGTTTGATCAGATGAATCTTCAGTTGCCCACCGCTTAACTCGAGAAACTGTTTCGGAAACTTGCCTTGTATCACGGGAAATTGATGCTTGTAGATACTCTTCAAATAGATCCACACGATCACCAAAATTAATTTTTAGTTTTTCAGGTTCAACTTGTCTGAGTTTTCCATCAGAACCCCTAATTGCAAAGAGAGTTAGTTCATCAGAAAGCGGAGCAGATGAAGAAAATGCAGGCCTAACAACTCCAGAAGCAGGAGTGAATCTTCGGGTAGAATGTGTCATAAAACATCACTGTGTTATAATGTGATTTACTATGAGTAAGATATTAAAATGAATGTAAAATGAAAGAAACAAATGCGCAACTCAGTAGCTACTCTTCCCTTCATAGTTTCCTCAGCCTGGGACGGTATCGTCATCGTTGCAAAGATATAATACAGAGAAGTGTATTTAATTCCGCAGTTTTTTGCCAAATAAGTTTCCGAATAAGCAAAAAATAAATCGAAATGTTTAAAGGCCAGAAAAAAAGCTCTTTGTTTGGTGAGCAAATGGTAGTAAAAAGCATTGAAAAGTTATTTGAACATGAACTAAAAGACATCTATTTTGCAGAGCATGAACTAGTTAAAGCATTAAAGGAACTGGAAAAAGAAGCTTTGGACGATAAGATAAAGGAAGCGTTTGCAAAGCATCGCCAAGAAACATTAAATCAAATAAAACGCCTCGAACGAGTTTTTATGTCCATAGAAAAAAAAGCGCAGAAACAAAACTGTGCGGGAATACTGGGCCTAATTAAAGAAAAGAAAGATTTTTCCAAGGAAAAACCCTCAAAAGAAGTTTTGGAAGTTTTCAATTTGACAGCTGCCATGAAGGCCGAGAGATATGAAATTAGCGCATATGAAAGCCTCATTAGAATGGCAAATCAGATGGAACTTGCAGAAGCAGTGGAAGAATTAGAACAAAATTTGGAAGAGGAAATAGGCGCACTTGAAAAATTAGAATCCTTTGCTTCAGAAAAGGAGATTCCTAGCGATAATCAGTAATTTTTCCACTTTCTTTTATTTGGGGAACTTGGGGAACTGGGGGAGCAGAAGGGGGTTTAATTTCTCTAATCACAACCCGTGACCTTTGAACCAAAACAAAGCCCAAGGCAACAAGCAATATGCCAGTTAGAATCTCACCGCTTCCTTTAATTCCAATTAAAGAACCCGCAAAAGAGGCAAAACCAACAAGGAAGAACAAGGCGCCAACCAAAAGTAACGATTCGCCAACTGCACCAAAGAGCATAGCCTGTATTGGGGCAGGTAAAATATTTAATGAGGGTTTTGGAGCCTGAGGCACTGCAACTTCTTCCATTTCTTCATCCATTTGGAACACCAATCATTCAATTTTATTCTGTCTTACAATAACGCCCGCTTCCTTAAGAAGCTTGAGGGGAACTTCTGCAACTGGATATGAAACATTGAAGACAACTTCTTTTATGCCGGAATTTATTATCATCTTTGTACAGAGAAGACAAGGGGAGAAAGTCGTATAAATTGTTGAATCCTTAATTGAAATCCCATGATATGCCGCTTGGACAATTGCATTTTCTTCACCATGACTGCAAACGCAATCTTCAAGGTTTTTGCCACTTTCAGAAAAACCATTGCATCTAGGGCATCCTCCTTCAGAGCAGTTTCTAGTGCCGCGAGGAGTCCCGTTGTAGCCAGTTGAAACAATTCTTTTATCTTTGACAATTATTGCTGCAACTTTTCTTTTTATGCAGTTACTTCTGGAACTAACCACTTTTGCAATTCCCATAAAATAATCATCCCATGAAGGACGATCCATCTTGAAATCTTGAGTTAATTGGGAAAGCAACTTATCAACGCCATCATGAAGAAGATCGAATGAGCCCTCGTTTGTGAGTTTTTTATCGGCAAGGGCAAAGGTTCCTTTAAGATTTTGCTTTGTTTTATCTTCATTTTCCATTTCAAGTTTTTCGAATCTTAAAAAGGAGTCAAACGTCTGAGGATCTTCTTCGCGGTTTCTGGATTTTATCCTTTCGAATCGGATTTGAGAATTTGCAGTAACGTAGATTAGGAAAAACCTTCCGGATTTTTTTAATTCTTCAACTTCAGAAGGATTTCTAATAGAATCAATTACATAATTTTTATCTTTTTGAAGCATTGATGAGACTTTTTTTCCAAGAGCGCCAGGCCCAAAAGATTTTCTTAATTCATTTCCTTTTGCAATTAAATTTTCCCGGGTTATTGGAGTATTTTCTTTTTTTAGTTCTTCTCGAATTGCATCAGAAAGAGAGAGATAGTAGAAACCTTTTTTCTTTAAATATTCACAGATTGTACTTTTTCCAGAGCAGTTTTCACCAGTTAATCCGATTATCAAATTCCCACCGAACTTATTTCTTGAATAAAGTTTTAATTAGGAAGAGATCAATTCAAAAGTGTTAAAAAATGAATATAAATGAATAACATTGTGAGCCAAACATTGATACTTAGAGAGGCCAAGGAAAGCTGGAGAAAAAGGATTAGAGAATCTCCAGTCTATCCATTTACACATGAGATGAGATTAGTTGAAAAAATAGCTCGTACAATACCAGATGGGAAAGATTTGGTGATTTTGGGGGGAGGAGTTGGGCTCTTGCCTCAACTTATGAAACGTATTACTGCATTAAGAGAAGTAATAAACATAGAAATAGCACCAGTCAGACACAGTTATGTCCCAACCGTGCAGGCAGATATGGAAGAACCATTCAGAGGGAAGATTAGCCATCTGAATAAACCAGTAATAGTGGGAGCATTTTCAATAGAATACACAGATGCAAGAAAAACGACTGCAAACATCGCAGATGCACTTGAAGAGGGAGAAAAATTCGTATGGGTTGCGCATCATGAGGAATCATCAATAGTAAGACAATTAAGAAGAGAGAGGCAACTAACCGAGAAATTAATTGAATATAGAGATAGAATATTTGGAGATGGGATAAATTTAGAGGAAGCAAAAAAACTCAATAAAGAAGTAAATTTGATATTTGAAGAGGATCATGATCTTATAAAAATGAGGCCAACAAAAGTAACGGAACTCATAGTAAGAAGAAATTTGAATTACGAATATGGAAGAGTAATCATAATATTCTCAAGACTTAGATTTGACCCGCAAAGAGCAGAAGAAGAATATGATAAATGGATGGAATTTGGAAAGTTTGGAATGAAAGCTAGCGCACCTCTTTTTAGTGGCATTCAATTAACCGAAGAAGGAATACGCAAAAACACGGACCCACGGCTCAAAGCCACCAAATCAGAAATATACGAATTTGACTTTATGCCAAAAGCGATAATTTGTGAATTTGAAAGAAATTAGAAAACTACTTTGACAAGCCTTCTTATTTCCTCAAACAATTGCTTCTCAGGGTCAGTGAGTGATTGGAGATCCTTTTCCCAGGAATTCACTTCATCCAAAGTCATATAAGAATAGAGAATTTCACCAGGAGAAACGTTTTTTCCAATATGAATTCCTTCGCAGGAAATTGCAAGCTGATCGCCTTGTTCGGCAGAATCAACTTTTTCTTTTTCTTTTTGAATTTCTCTAATTTCGCCAACAATTTCGCCAGATTTATTCATTAAACGAATGTGGGTTTTGAGTTTTCCACCAAGAACATCGACTCCAAAAACCGCAGGTTTTGAAGCTCGGAAAATATAACCATCAAGAACTTTTATTTTTCCAGGCCAAGTTCGCTTTGCAGCACTTTCTTTCTTCATCCGATCTTTTTCACTTTTAACCCACGCATGATAATCATCAATGAGTCGATAGACAATATCACTAGTTAGAATTGAAATTTTATCATCTTTTGCCTGAAGTTTGGCATCATCCAAAACCTTTACATTGAAACCTAAAACAACTCCCAAAAATGGATCGGATTCAGAAACTACTCGTGCAGAAATTACTTCTCTTCGAGTAATATGTCCAACTGAAGCGTCTTTGATTTTTATACCTTCTTTTTCAAAGAGACGCAAAATTGCTTCAACAGAACCAAGAGAATCAGCTCGAACAATTACGCCCAAATCATCTTTTTGGAAAATAATGCTTCTAAGCTGCGCTTCGATTGCTTTTTTATCTTCTTCAAGATTTTTTACAACTTCAAGAGGGGAACCGGGAATTGCACCATCCAAATCAGGAGCATGAATTTTTACCCCTGCTGCAGCAACAACAGAATCCACAGTTTTGAATTTTTCTTTTCCGGACAAATTAGGAACCAGAATACCTCGAATTTTTGTTGTTTTTGATCCTTCCTGAGTAAGGAAAATAATTTCGTCGTTCTTTTTCAAAACCCCATCATAAACAATTACATCAAGAGTCGGGCCAAGACCTTTTTCATCCTTAACTTCAAGAATACTTCCTTTTCCTCGTCCATTTGGATCAACATCCAAATCTTTTCCCAAAAATCGTTGAGAAAGACCTGAAATCAAAACCAACAATTCACTTAAGCCTTCACCACTTTTAGCGCTAATTGGAACGATTCCGATTTGTTTTGTAAAATCAGTTACACGATCAAAACGTTCACTATCAAAACCATGCTCGGAAATTGAGCCCATAAGTTCGTAGAGCTTTTGATCAGCGGCATCTTTCACAGATTGTTGCTGTTTTGATAAAGATTCGAAAAAAGATTTTGTTTTTTGAGTCTTCCAACCATGAACCAAATCAATTTTGTTTGCAGCTAAAAGAAAAGGAGTTTTGTGTTCTTTTAGAATTTTTATTGACTCTATTGTTTGAGGTTGAAACCCCTGAGCAACATCAACTAAAAGAATAACCAAATCAGCAAGGGAACCGCCTCGATCTCGCAGGTTTCCAAAAGCCTCATGACCAGGAGTATCAATAAACAAAAGACCAGGGATTTTTATTTCAACCTTCATTTTTGATGCCAAGTTGCCCGCAATCTCATCAATGTCTTCTTTTGAAACATAACTTGCCCCAATCATCTGAGTGATTCCGCCAGCTTCTTTTTTTGCAACAGTAGTTCCTCTAATTGCATCTAAAAGAGAGGTTTTGCCATGATCAACATGAGCCAAAAGACAAATGATTGGAGAACGGGTAAGCGACATAAAAAAACCTGAATTGGGACATAAATCTTATTAGAATTATAATGCGCAAAATTATTAAAGCAAAAATAAAGACCTAATCATCAGAGGAAGTGAATGGGATTGAGTTTTTGTAGGAATTTAAGATGCGGTAAATTGCAATTGAATCAGAACTAAAATCATCAGGAGAATCACGAACCCACATTTCAAGATTTGGAATTGTAATGAATTTTCCTTCTTCGATTTCTTCTTTTTGAAGAATCGGCTTTGAATCTGAAGACGCTTCATAAACGCAGGCGAATAATTTTGTCCTATGATCTTCAAAATAAGTTTTAAAGAGAAAAATTGGCTTTGAATCAATCCCCAATTCCTCATTGAGCTCTCTTTTTGCACATTCATCATAGGATTCATTTGCATCGGCGACTCCCCCTTGCCCAATTTCCCATTTTAAAGGAGCATAATCCTTATTTTTTGATCTTTTTGTTAGAAAGATTTCGCCACTTGAGTTGAATAAGAAAAAATGAGAGGTTCGATGAATCAAAACTTTCATTCGCATCTCTTTTCGGGTTGTCTGAAAAATTACCCGATCAGAGCGATCCACAACATCAACAATATCAGAATCCATTGAAAAAATAATATAAAATGAATAATATAAATCTTTTTACACTAAATACAACATGTGAAAACGTTAAGAAAAATTGCGATCAGTGCAAACTTCATAGGAGCATTAACTTTTGGAACTCCGTTAATAGAAGAAAAAATTGGAATTCAAAATGTTGCCCATGCGCAAAGAAGAGAAATTGATCCATTACAAATACCGCCACAAGCGCAGCAGACAGTAAGAAGAATAGTTGGAGAAACACAAGATCCGCTTGAGAGAGCAACGAGAATATTTCATGAATTTAGAAATGGAGGAAGAGCAGGGATTAGATATTTTTATCACACGGATATAGTGAGAAATGCAACACAAGTTTTTCGACTTAGAGGCGGAGATTGTGATGAAATAGGATATCTTTTTGTTGGAGCGCTACTTTACGCAAATTCACTTGAAACAAACCCAGAAAATAGAATACGTGGAGGACGAAGAAGATATGTGGAAACAAATCAGATACAACCCCAAGCGCATTTCATAGTATATGTAGAAATTAGTTCAAGAAAATATTTCTTTGATTTGACACAAGCTCAGAGGCAGGATTTTGAATATAGGGAAGAAGGATTAAGATTGATTGAAGAAAGAACCGGATTGGAGAGAGTTGGGGCCAATTATTACCGGCAAGGCGCAATTGTTTTTTCACGTGAACAAAATTATAATCGAGCCATTGAAAATTATGAAAGAGCACTAAGAATTGACCCTCAGGATTTGAACACGATAGGACTTTTGGGAATTGTACAATTTAGATCAGGCAGAAATACAGATGCAATAAGAAACCTCGAAAGAGTAAGAGAACAAGACGATGCATTTGAGCAAACATTAACCATTGCATATATAAGAAGAGATATTTTAGAATCGCAAAGATATTCACAAGTAAGAAACTATAGGGAGGCGGAAGCAAGCCTTGAAAGAGTGCAGGTAAGAGTTGACCAAATTAGAATAACTCCGGAAAATAGAGCAGACTTAGAACAAATAAGAAGGCAGATAATAGACCTACGAGGTTCCGTTGCACTTGTAAGATTGCAACCGCAAATTAGAAGAGAAATTTCGATAATCGAAAGTGCAATTGATCGAAGAGATACCCAAAGATGCGCAGAAGGAGTTAGTGCACTGAGGCAACTAATAACAGAGAATGTTCCGGCACAATTTGATTCTAGCGCAATAAACATTCAACTATCGATACTTGAGGCAAGATGCATTGCGCAAGAATAATTAATAGTAAAGAACATAATTAAACAGGTGAAAAAATTGTACAGAGTATATCAAATAGATGGTGCAAAAAAAGCAGAAGTCGAAAAAATAATTGAAGCAGATCCATACTCACAAGATAGTTTTGCAAGAGTAGGATACAAACTAAAGGAAGGAAAGATTTTGGGCGAAGAAGCTGGAAAATATTACCTTTACATAAAATCATCAGAGGAATTCATAAAAAAAGCAGATGAAAAACTCAAGGGATTGTGCACAATTGCCGCAAAGGAAGTCGAATTAAGAGTTGTTGAAAAAATACTTGAGGAAGAGGAAGCAGCAGAAAAAGGCCTAGGAGACATTTTTGGCTAAGGCAAATATTTAAAGGCTGATCTGAACATTTTCATGTTACTTATTTTTTAGCAAGTTTAGAATTAAACTTGTTTAATGGGCCCATAGTCGAATGGTTAAGACGCTACCTTGACATGGTAGAGATTCGCGGTTCGATCCCGCGTGGGCCCATTCAAAAAAATAAACTAATTATAATTCAAAAGTCTGATCTTTTTTTGGAACTGCTGCAGAAAAACCGGCAGTATGCAGATTATCCCTAAAGACAGTTGCAGATTCTTCTTCCCCATGAACAATGAAAATTTTCTTAGGTTTTTTCTTAAATGATTTGATCCAGTGCATCAAATCAGCAGAATCAGCATGGGATGAAAAACTATCAATATGCATAACATCTGCGCCAACAAAATATTCAGATCCCATCATCTTGATTTTCTTTTCGCCATCCAAAATAAGGCGTCCAGTGCTTCCAACAGCTTGGAAACCAACAAAAAGGATTGTTGTTTTTGGATCCCATAAATGATGCTTCAAGTGATAACGGATTCTTCCAGCAGTGCACATTCCGTTTCCAGCAATAATCACACATGGGCCAGAATAATCGTTCATCTTTTTAGAATCATCAGGGGATTTAAGGAATTTGAGTTTTTTGAATGTAAATGGAGCGGAAAATTCCTTTCTTAATGCAGGAGTAAAGTAATCCATATACTTATTGAAAACTTCAGTTGCCTTTATTGCAAGAGGACTATCCAAAAATACAGATTCTTTTGGAAGTTTTCCAGAAGCTTCCATGCGATGAAGATAATAGAGAAGTTCCTGAGTTCGCTCAACTGAAAATGAGGGAATCAGAAGTTTTCCACCTTTTCTAAATGTATCCAAAACGGCTTTAGTTAGAAGAATTTCTCGTTTTGAAACTTCTCCATGTCTTTTGTTTCCATAAGTCGATTCAACAATCACATAATCGGCATCGGTAGGAAAATGAGGATCCTGAACCAATGGGGTTCCACCCTGGCCTAAATCACCGGAGAAAAGAATTTTAGTGTCCTTACCATTTTCATGAGCAATAACCTCGATTATTGCCGAACCTAAAATGTGGCCTGCATCAAAGAATTTTACCTTAAGGTGCTTGGTAAGTTGAATTTCATGACCATATTTGAGAGGGTGGAAAAATTTGCAGGCAAATTTAACATCATCAACTGAATAAAGAGGTTTTCGCTCTGGAAGACCCATACGAAGCCTTCGCAAATTTTCATGCTTGGTTTCATCAATATTTACAACGGCAGAATCTTCAAGCATGATTTTTGCAAGATCAATTGTTGGAGGAGTTGCAAGAATTTTTCCACGAAATCCAGCCTTGACTAATTTTGGAATCAGACCACAATGATCTATGTGCGCGTGAGTTAGAAGAACAAAAGAGATTTTCTTTGGATCAAAATTGAAGCGCTCATAATTTATTTTTGTGATTTCTTTTTCGCCTTGAAAAAGACCACAATCAATTAGGATTTTTTCATTTCCGTATTCAAGAAGATGGCACGAACCAGTAACCATACCAGCAGCACCATTGAATGTTAGTTTCATAAAAAGACAAAACAAACTAGATTTAAGAATCATCGCCAATTACAAAATAGTATGAATTTTTCTAAATTGAACATAGTAAGCATTACAATTTTAGGAATGATTTTGATTTTTGGAATTACTGCGATAAATGATTCATTTGATTTAACAAAATCAGTTCCTTTTGCACTTGCAATATTCAC
>CAZPWA010000022.1:0-14509 GCA_964590665.1 Microcaldota archaeon | reverse complement strand
CTGCTCCCTGCAAAACTTTTTTGAAAAAAAGTTTTATCAAAAATATCTTCTTCCTGTTGCAGTTTAATATTTTTTGATGAATAACTGCTATTATGTCTATTCTTCGTTTAACTGCGTTTTTTATGTTTGCTTTGCTTGCTTTTGGTTGCATTAGCTCTCCAAAACCCTCAAATTCCATTGATACCTCCAATGCAATAACTGCTAAGATGTGCAAAGATTTTAGGGGAAATTGGAATGGGACAAATTGTCTTTGCGGGGGAATTGCAGGTTTTAATTGCCCTCCTGGATTTGTCTGTATGGATTATTCTCCTCTAAATGCTGCTGATGCAATGGGAGTTTGCAAGAAATCCAGTCAGTAATTTTATTAATTCTCTTTTCGTATATTTTTTGTGGATTTATTTACTAATGTTTTTTTATTGATTTTATTTATAATTCTCTCTGCATTTTTTTCAGCTTCTGAAGTTTCCTTTCTTTCCCTTTCTTTGGTTAGATTACACTCTCTACTTGAAAAAAATGCTCCAAATATCTCCTTTGTATCTCGGCTTAGGTCCGAGAGAAAATCTGTAATTATTTCGATTTTGATTTGGAATAATATTGTAAATATTGCTGCTTCTGCAATTGCAACTGATACCTGCATTATTCTTTTTGGTGAATCCGGACTTGCTATTGCAGTTGGAATCATGTCGTTTTTACTCCTTACTTTTGGGGATATCGCTCCTAAGAGTTTTGCAACTAGTAATGGGGAAAAATTCCTCTTGTTTTTTGCTCCTCTTTTGTATTTCTTTTATTTTGTGAGTTTACCTTTGGTTGTTGTTTTTGATGCACTAAATCGTCTTATTCCAGGGGTTTATTCAAGAGCAACAATCGTTGAGCAATTTACTGAAGATGAAGTTCGTTCTGCAGTTAAATTGGGCGCAATGCACAAAAGCATCACTGAAAAAGAAAAAGAGCTTATTGAAAATGTCCTCAAATTCGATACTCGAACTGTTGGCGAAATAATGACTCCCAAATCAAATGTTGTTCATTTGTCTCATGATTTAACTGTTTCCGAAGCTCACAAGAAGGCACTTGATAGTCACTATTCCCGCTTTCCTGTTATTGATTCAAATGGCAAAGTTCTTGGAACTTTAAGCGTAAAGATTCTTGGAAAACACTACTACCAAAACCCGACAAAAAAACTTCATGAAGTTGTGTGGGACCCAATAATAGTAAAATCAAACGAAAAGGTTTCTGATGTTTTTAGCTCTCTTCAGGTTTTAGGAAGAAACATTGCGATTGTTGTAAATGATAAAAACGAGTTTGTTGGTGTTGTTTCCTTAGAAGATTTGCTTGAAGAAATAGTTGGGGAATTAAAATAAAAAAATTTGAATTAATATCTTCTTCTTGGTCTTCGATAGCCTGAACTACTTGACCCGGATCCGAATCTTCCAGATCTAAAGCCCTCGCCTTCCCCACCCTCTTCTCTTCTTTGGTAAGGTCTTCTGCTTCTGGATCTAAAGTCTCCTCGTGGTCTTTCATCCGAACCTCTATTATTATCGTAACTTCTACCTGAACCATGGCCAAATCTTCTTCCCCCTCTTCCAAATTGCTTTGGAGGTAGAGGATCCAATTCGACAAAAGTGGTTGCTCTTCCAGCACTACCCATTCTCCCTGTTCTTCCGATTCTATGGGTGTGTGTTTCTTCGGTGTCAGCCTTATCATAATTGATGACGTGATTTACATCATCAACGTGAAGTCCTCTTGCTGCAACATCTGTTGCAATAAGGATTCTAAATCGACCTTCCTTAAATTCACGAACAACTCTTTCTCTTTGAACTTGCGATTTTCCGCCATGAAGATATTGTGCTTCAATATTGCTTCTATTGAGGTTGTGACAAACGTATTCAACATCTCTTTTAGATCTAACGAACACGATTGTTCTTGATGTTGGTTCTTGTGCTAGAATTTCACGAAGTTTTGAAAGTTTTTCTGCTCTTGTCAATTTGATGAACGATTCTTCTATTGTTCCTTTGTTTCCAACTTCGCCAGCTTCAATTAGTTCTGGTTCGTTCATATAGCTTCGTGTAATCGATTTAATTCGACCATCAATTGTTGCTGAGAACAATAATACCTGTTTTTCATGCGCAACTTTTGACATGATGTGATCAATATCTGCTTTAAAACCAATGTCGAGCATTCTGTCTGCTTCATCAAGAACTATTATACTATAATCATTGAGTCTTATTGTTCCTCTAGATGCGTGATCCAAAAGTCTTCCTGGTGTTGCAACTAAGATGTTTACTCCTCTTTGCAATAGGGAAATTTGGCCTCCCATCCCCTGTCCCCCATAAATTGCGATGATATGGATGTTTTGGTTACTTGCAATAGATCTCAATTCTTTTGTGATCTGGAGTGCAAGTTCTCTTGTTGGTGCCAAGATCAAACCTTTTTTGGTTCTATCCTTTGCAATTATTTCTATTAATCCAATTCCAAAAGCTGCTGTTTTTCCAGTTCCGGTTTGACTTCGAACAATTATGTCGGTTCCTTGAAGCATAAGTGGAATTGCCTTTTCTTGAACTTCCGTTGCTTCTACATATCCCATTTCATTTAGTGCAGCATTAGTTTTAGGACTAATACTCATTTCATTAAATTTCATTTTTTTACCTTGTTTAAAATTCGATTTCTATCTAAAAAATTTTATTTTTTCCACAATTGGAAGAAGACAAAAATCAGAATTTTTTTTATTTTCTTATATTTATTTGTGAACCTTTGGATTAATTAACCCATCTATCTTGGGATTCTTTGTTGGTTTTGGGCATTTTGGGTCATTTCTATACCAAATGCCTGAGATAATATTGCTCGTGCAATTTCCTGCTGTCCAATGTTTATAGGATGAAGATTATCTCTTGAAAGTCCGCTTCTTAATCTTAAAAATCCTCTTGAATCTCTTTCTCCAAGTGCGTCCATATTTACTACTCGTATCCCATTTTGCGGATCATTATGAGTCAATAATCTTCGATTAAGTTCTTCTGTTGCTCTTTGGGCTGATGGGCTGCTGGTCCCATATCCTGCCCAGGGCATAACTGTCAAAATTATCACTTGCGATCCAGAATCTCTTGCCATTTGCGCCATTCGTGTTATATTCCTCTCAATTAAATCGACTCGTGTTCTTATCATTGAATCATTTGTTACTGCTGGAAGATCATTTACTCCCCCTTCGATAATTACTATGTTGTAATTATGATCTAGAATATCTTCTTGAAATCGTCTTCGCATCTCTCCCGTTCTATTTCCAACTATTCCATGTCCCTCTGCAACTGAGTTTGGAATATTTCTTTGCAAAATCCCGACATATCCCCCTCTTGAACTTCCTATGTGCGTTATAGAGTCTCCCATTACTCCGATTCTTGGTCGTAGTAGGGTGGGATTTCCAAGATCTATGTAGTTCGCTCTTCTTTGAGGGATAATTGTTCCTGTTGTTTGATTTAGTTCCCTTGCATACTCTAAAATAAGGTCTATTGCCTCTTGGGTTAATGCGGCTTCCATCTCTCTTCTTCTTTGAGGGTTTTGCTCCGCAGTTTCTCTTACTGCTCTTCTTATGAGTTCTGAAGTGTTTCTCTGCAAGGGGTTTGTTATTTGCAGGTTAGTTTGGAATTCCTGGGTTGTTCCAAAGTTTTCACAAACTATACTTACCTGCAATCGTGTGTTGTTTTCTGTTGCAGTTCCTCTTAAATGACAACTCATGTTCTTTCATCATCCAAACATGCTTCCGCCTTCTTCAGCTCCTGGACCTCTCTTTTTACCTAGTTTGGATTTTATGTTGTTTTCCTTTATTGTTCTTGAAAGTTCTACTGCTTCTTTTTCCAGTTTTGCTGTTTCGACGTTTGTTCCTATCATTTTATTTAATGCTGAAAGTGCATTTGCTGCTGCTTTTGGATCTAAGTATTCTTCGGATGCTTCACTAAGTATTGCTGTTGTTGGAACGTTTCGCAATGTTCCCATTGTTAAAAGTATTCCTGTGACTCCTGTTGTTGCTCCTTCTCTTATTGGTTTTGCGATTTTTTTTGCAACTGCGTTTTTAACAACACTAGTATCGCTTGAAATAACATAAACTCCTTCTTTGTTTTCCTTGAGTGCAATTCCTCCTAGGGAAATTATTTTTGATGCATTTACACTTTTACAGAATTCAAATATTTTCTCTGCAACCTCTAATGATGCTCCAACTGGAATTGTCATTTCTGAAATTATGACTATGGTGTTTGATTTTTCTGAATAATGGATTCTTGCTGCTGGCATTGGTTTGTAGTTGTGGATTGCCGCAAGAGGTGCAAAATCAGGACTTGAGAAGTATCCTGCAAATTTCATCTCCAAATTCTCAACTATTTGTGCTGCTGCAACGCTTCCAACTAATCCTGTTCCTGGAAAACCAACTATTACTGATGGCTTTTCTAACATCTTAAGGTCATTTAATTGATGAATGGATACGATTCCCATGGCATTTCTTCCCCTGTTAAGTTTTTATATTATTGTGTTTATCTTTTATTTTATGTCAATAAAGCAACAATCTGTTTCCATGCCTGTTGGTTCAGCTGGTTTAATTCCTTCTACCTCGGATGTGAAATATAGTGGATTTGAATTGGATCCAAAAGTTTTCATAATCGGAACAACTATTTTTGTATTAGTCGTTAAGCTTTCTGCCTTAATTAAATAATTTTTTCTAAAAATCTTTCCAATTCCGTTGTGTTAATTTTCCTCTTTGTTCTTTCATCTGCAAAAATCATGGTTTTTATTTTCTGTGCTTCGCTTTCCTTAAGCGCTTTGACTATCATTGAAAATTCCATGAGTGATTTGAGACCTTCATCTGTTTCGACTTTGATTTTGGGCTCTTTGAAAATATGATGTTTTGAATCCAATATTAGTTTTGATTTAAACTTTTCATTTATTCTTTCTTCTAATTCTCTCGCTTCTTCTTCCTTGAGAAATTTTCCATCAATACTTAATATTTCCTTTACTAATCTCCTTTCAAGCAATCCTTTTGCATAAACTGATCCTTCTTTTGAATTTTTCATCTTCTCAAGTGCAATTTCATCTCCAATTTCCAAAAATTCTTCTGGTTCTATTGTCTCATCTTCGATTGACTTTGAAATTGCCCTAAAAAGCATTGCTGTTGCCGCTCTTACTGTTTTGTGCAGATAAACTGTCGCAAACATTGTTGCTCTTGCAATCAAAAGATATTCTGCGGCATCTATCCCTTTTCTTGAAACATATATTTCGTTTTTGAATTTGAGGGTGTTGATGATTCTATCTATGTCAATAATTCCGTATGCAACTCCCGTGTTTAGCGCATCTCTCTTTAAATAGTCCATTCTGTCTGATCCAATATCACTTGTAACAATTTCTCCAAGCTTGTTTTTTCCTAAATCTATTATTTCTTTTTTTGAAAACTTTTCATTTATTATGTCTCCTATTTCGCTCTCCTTTATCATTTTTTTCCCGACTTCTTCGTGATTTCCAAGATACTTTGAGAGTATGTGCTCTCCCTCATGGGAAAATGCGCAATGGCCTAAATCATGAACTAGCCCATACATTTTTACTTTTTCTATTTTTTCCTGATCCAAACCTACTTTTTTTGCAATGAGTGCGCTCAGATGTGAAGTTCCTAGAGAGTGTTCGAATCTACTATGGTTTGCTCCAGGGTAAACCAAATAGCTAACTGACATTTGTTTTATTCTTCGAAGTCTTTGAAAAATTGGATGATCTATTATCTTTGCTTCTGTTTTGTCGAATTCGATTGTTCCAAAAACTTCATCCTTGATTATCATATTCTTCGTCCTTCAACTATTTTAAATTATTCTAACCATTATAATCTTATGCGTAAGTTGATTTTTTTGCTGTTTGCCTCCCTTCTCTTTTTGGGTTGTATATCCAATCCTAATTCTCATATCAAAAAAGCTGATGCTTTGTTTGAGGAATTTCGTGTTCTTGATGTGAGACTTAATCAGACAACTGAGAATTTCGACTCCTTAATGGAGAATAGAACTTATGATCAGGCTCAAATTAAACTCACCGAACTAATATCTATCGAATCTCAAAGATCTCTTGCACTTAATTCTCTTTGTGATTATCTGAAAACTAATCAAAGCACTCTAATCTCTGAGGGAATGGATCTCAATGAACTTCGTTTTGGCCTCAAAAAATGCGATGCTTTTGTTGCTGATTCTGTTTGCGTTCAAAAATGGAATTCAGTTGAACAGCTACAACTTCAAATCCTAATTAAAATCAAACAAAATGCCTCCTACTCTCATCTTTGTCCCTCTTACTTAGCTAGTATCTTAGTTGCTGATACTTATTGTAGTTCTGTTTATCAAAATCATTCTGCGTTTCTTGGGAACTACGAATCTTTTGGCCAATCTATATTATGTTCTTAATTTTACAACGGTGCAAATATTCCTTTTCTTCTTTCCATTATTTCTCCGTTTTCCGCTAAAAGCAAAAGAACCGCAAGTGCTCCCTCGCTATCTGTTTTAACTAAGGCTGAAATAGTTTGCAAATCCATATCCTCAACAAGGCTTTTTGCAATTCGATCTTTAATCAAATCAAAATATGTTCTTGTGACAAAATGAACTTTTCCATCAAAACTTTTTATCCCAACAATTTTGCCTCCTTTCATTTCGCCTGATATTCTATATGCCATTTCCTTTGCTTCTCTTTCATTGAGTGATAAATATCCTCGTGTTTTTAGGAGCGCTTCTGTTGGAGCCTGGGTTGTTGGCTGCTGCTTTGGCGTTTGTATTGGTTTTGGCGCTTCAATTGGTTTTTGAACTTCTGCTACTGGCGGTTTCTTTTCTGTAATCTGCGTTGGCGTATAGATTATTCCCCGTTGTTCAAACTCCAAAACTTCTCTATATGCCCGATCAATTATGTTGTAAACTCCGTCCTTGTATTTTGTGCTTTTATATACGAAAATAAGGCCTCTTTTTTCAAGTTCCTTTAATGTTTGCTTTTCCAAATCGCTAAGAACCTTATTTACTTCATCCGGAGTTCTTTTTTCAAAACGTATTCCAAGCATTTTTTTAATCAAATTGGCTTCAAGGTTTGTGATTCTTATTGTGCTGTTTTTATTTTCTCTTTCTCTCATCTGCTTTGCAATTTTTTCAACTGGTGCGCTTACGACAAAAAACCCGTCTTTTAATTTGTATATTTCTAATTCTCCCATCTCACCAAGTTCGCTTGGTATTTGTAAAAAATAGCTATTGTCTTTTTTGAGAACTCTCGTTTTTGCCATTCAAAAATAGTTACTTATTTTCTATTTATTATCCTTCACTATTTTTCTAAATCCATCTTCTTAAAACTATTGGATCTGGTTTTGTTTTAGCTTCTTTTGGAGCTCTTTTCTTTGTTTTCCACTTTTTGTCTAATTTTTTGACATCCACTTCTATTCCTCTTCTGGTATATTCATTGATTATGGCATCCATTCTCGCTTGTTTGTTTTCGAATTCCAGTTTTTTCATTATTTTTAGTGCTTTTATTCCAAAATTTTCAAATCCGCTTAGTTTGCTTCTTTGGGCAATCCATTCAAGTGTTGTTGCAGCATATTCGGAAAAAACCGGATCTATTGAATTTTCTTTTTGAAAAGTCCTTAGTTTTTTTAGTGCTCTTACTAACGAGCTTTTTTTCCTATCGTGTTTCATTATGTCAAATAATAATTTGTATGGATTTTTTTGAGGGAGCTGAGTGCTCTCTTCAATTATTCTACCTGCATGAAAAGGATTTCTTGCAAGTCTAGGTTCTGCTGGAGTTATATTCATTAAATCTTCCAGTGTGCCTTGCCATCTTTCTTTCTCTAAATCTGCTTCCATTTTATCATCTTATGAAAAGTATTTGTTATAATTTCTGATATGTTCTGATTTTAAACCTTCCGAACTTGACGATTTTTATCCTGCTTTTATTTAAAAAAACCTCGATTCAATATTTGCACTATTGATACTTATGTTAGACTCACGCTTTGATCGATCTATGGAGGAAAAATGGCAGAAAAAATGGATGAGTGATAAAACTCACGATTTCCATGAAAAAGACTTCATAAGGCCCGTTTACTCAATTGACACTCCTCCTCCATTTACCAGCGGAGAATTGCACATGGGTCATGTTTTATCCTACAGTTTCATTGATTTTACTGCAAGGTTCAAGCGAATGAATGGCTTCAATGTTTTTTACCCTCAAGGCTGGGATAGTCAAGGTTTTCCAACTGAAGTGAAAGTTGAAAAAAAATATGGAAGACTTCCTCCAGTTGAATTTAGGCAAAAATGCATTGAATGGACAAACGAAATGATTGAAAAAATGCGAAATCAGATGATTAGTGTTGGGTTTGCTCCTGATTGGCGATACCAATACATAACTATGAATCCAGATTATCATAAAAAAGTCCAACTTTCTTTAACAAAAATGTATAAAGATACATTGATTTATCGAGGTAAATATCCGGTTTTCTTTTGTCCTCGTTGCAGCTCTGCAGTTGCAAAGTCCGAACTTGAGGATGAGCCAAAAAACGGAAATCTGAATTACATTTATTTCACCTGTGAAGGTAAAAATATTCCAATTGCAACAACAAGACCTGAACTAATGGGCGCATGTGTTGCAGTTTTATTCAATCCAAATGATGAGCGCTACAAGTTTTTGGAAGGCAAAACAATCACAACTGCTCTTGGAAAAAATGTTCCTGCAATTGCCGATTCAGATGTTGATAAGGAATTTGGAACTGGTCTTCTTATGGTTTGCACCTTTGGAGACAAAATGGATGTAATTTGGCAAAATCGATACAAACTTCCAATTATCGAAGTCATCAATTCACATGGAAAAATGCAAAATTCCGGTCCAATTGATGGATTAAAAGTTGAAGAAGCCCGAAAGAAAATCCTTGAAATTCTTGGAGATAAAGTTTTCAAAAAAGAATCCACCAATCAAGTTGTAAAAGTTCATGATCGGTGCAAAACTCCAATTGAACTGATTTCTTCGTTCCAATGGTTTGCGGATATTCGAACTACTTCAAAGCACATCAAAAATTTTGCAAATAAGATCAAATGGCATCCAGATTTCGGAATTTCCTACTTAGTTGACTGGGTTGAAAATGCTGAGTGGGATTGGGTAATTTCAAGACAGAGGGTTTTTGGAACTCCTCTTCCATTTTATTATTGCGAGTGTGGAAAAACTGCAACTGCCGATGATTCAGATCTTCCATTTTATCCGGAAAAAGCAAAACCAAAACTTTGTGTTTGCGGAAGGCCAATGCACGCTGAAACAAGCACTTGTGATTGCTGGGTTGATTCCAGTATCACCCCTCTTATTATTGCAGGTTGGCCAGATGATGAAGCGCAATTTTCTCGTTTGTATCCTGCTTCACTTAGGCCACAGGGGGTCGAAATTGTTCGAACCTGGGCATTTTACACAATTCATCGCAGCGGTCTTTTAACTTCCCAAGCTCCATTTAAGGAAATTCTACTAAATGGAAATGTTCTTGCTCCTGATGGGAAAAAGATGAGTAAATCTCTTGGAAATGTTATTTCTCCATCTGAACTTTTGCGAGATTATCCAGCTGATGCAATTCGGCAATGGGCTGCGCTTTCTGGCGCCATGGCAAAAGATCGACCCTTTAGTTATGAAGACATTAAATATGCAAAAAGCTTCCTAACTAAGATTTGGAATGCTGCTAGGTTTTATGAAACATTGAAAAATCAAAATCCAACTGAATCCTTTGATGTTCAAAATCCATCTCTCAATGTTTTAGATAAATGGGTTCTTGGAAGGTTGAATCAGACAATTGTTGAAGTGTCTTCTCACTTTGAAGCATTTGAATTCCAAAGCGCAATGTCCAAATTGCAAAAATTCTTCTGGCAGGAATTTTGCGACTATTATTTGGAATTCATTAAGCATCGGGTATATGTTTCTGAAAAGCCAATTCCATCAAGAAGTGGTGCCCTCTATTCATTGCACCAGGTTTTATTCAATTCAATAAAACTTCTTGCCCCAATTACTCCCCACATCTGCGAGGAAATCTATCACAACCTTTTTGGAAAAACCCAAAGCATTCACCAAAGCCACTATCCTTCAAAATTACCTCTTCCTTCATTTGAATCTGAGGTTAATTTAGGGTCGCAATTCTGTGAACTTGTTTCTTTAATTAGACAATATAAATCCAAAAACAAGCTTGCACAAAATGCAGAAATTGAAACTGCATTGGTGTTTTTCCCAATTCCTCTTGGAGAAGAATTGGAAGCGGAATTAAAATCAATCTGCAAAATAAAGAATGTTCAAGTTTCAAACGGGCCTATAAATTTTGTTGTAAATTAATTTTTTCTTCTCTATTTTTTTAAAATTCAATAATACATTTAAAAATTTATTTTAACACAATTTTAATTACGAATAAATATGAAATACAAAATAGAAGGAACAACAATGCAGATTTTATCTGTGGAACTCAATTCCGGCGAAGAAATTTTTTCCGAGTCTGGTTCTATGTGCTGGATGAGTTCAAATGTGAATATGGAATCCTATGTTAGAGGCGGCATCGCAGCTGGTCTTGGACGTATGTTTACTGGAGAATCATTTTTCATGGTAAAATACAATATTCCAAGCGGGAGCGGTTTAGTTTCATTTGCTCCATCATTTCCCGGAAAAATACTTCCAGTTGAAATTGCTCCTGGGAAGGAAATGATTTGTCAATCTGATTCATTTTTGGTTGCCCAAAACTCCGTTACTCTTGAAACAATTTTCAAAAAGAAATTGGGAGTAGGTCTTTTTGGTGGTGAAGGATTCTTGCTTCAAAAACTAAGCGGCAGCGGTTTGGCTTTCGTTGAAGTTGATGGCGAAGTCTTTGAAATGGATCTTAAAGCCGGTGAAAAACTAAAGGTTGATACTGGTTGCATTGCAATGTTTGAACCTACTGTCAAATATGATATTGAGATGGTTAAGGGCGTTAAAAACATGCTCTTTGGCGGTGAAGGGTTATTCCTTGCAACTTTGGAAGGTCCTGGTAAAGTATATTTACAGAGCCTTCCTGCAGCTGCTTTGGCTTCAAAAATAATGCAATTTATTCCAAGGAGCTAATAAATGTCTGAAATTAGGGTTACTCTCACTGATGTTGTCTTTGCGATTTTATCTTTGGGCATCGTTTCCCTAATTTCAATTATTTTTCTTCTTTTACTTTTCTTTTTGTTTTCCTCTCCCTTTGGTTTTATTTTGGGAGCTTTAGGATTTTGGTCTATTTTTGTTTTTGCAACTTTTGGACTTGGCTTTCTTAGTTTTTGGTATATAATTTACTTCTTTCTAAAAGAACTTTTTGATAAAAAGAAAGATTTTTCTTCAAGTGATTTTACTTTAGATAGAATTAAGGAAAGCTAAATAGTTCTGTATTTTGATCTTTTTTAAGAAAATTAGAAATTTATTTTAAAAATTATAAAATTAAGAAAGTCCTATTTTTACAAATACGTTTGTTGGGACTTTGATTCTAAGGATTTGCTTAATGTCATCTCCTTCCAAATCAACCAATCTCTTTGAGACTCGTTTTTCCCAGTGTTCGTATGTATCAGTTCCATCTCCGCATGGAGTTGCTCTGCATGCGATTTCCAATTTTCTTCTTGGAAGTCTTACTGGACCTGCTATTTTCATATTCAATACTTTTGCCAATTCTGAAATCTGCTTTGTTACTGCATCGAGTGCTTCTGCATCTTCTCCGACGAGTGTAATTCTAACTTTTGCCATTATATAACCTCAAGTAAACATTATTTTGCAAGTAGTATTATTCCAAAGAAAGATATTTAAATCGACGCTTAATCTCTTTTTGAGAATCTACAAGCAAATTCTGATTTGTTTAGATTAGTTTATAAATTCATGATGCGTTATAAGTATCTAGTTCTTGAGTTTGGGCGGGTCTTATGAAAGGCGCATTGATTCTTGCTGATGGCACAATTATCCATGGCCAAGGGTTTGGCTATGAATGCGAAAGTTTTGGTGAACTAGTTTTCAATACTTCCATGATGGGCTATCAGGAAGCTTTAACTGACCCAAGTTATGCAGGCCAGGCATTAATTTTAACATATCCTCTTGTTGGCAATTACGGTATAAATAAATTTGATAGTGAAAGCTCAAAAGCGCATGTTCGAGGGTTTATTCTCAGATCCCTCAGTTTGGACTATTCTCACCGCTCCTCAGAAAAATCTCTGGATCAATTTCTAATTGAGCAGAAAGTTCCTATTCTTAGTGGTGTTGATACTAGATTCCTGGTTAGACACATTCGAGAAAAAGGCGTAATGCCTTGCGCAGTTGTGACGTCAAAAAATGAAATTGATTCAAAAAAGATTCTTCAAAAGCTTCACTTTGATTATTCTTCTGAAGATTTCGTTTCCCAAGTTAGTCCAAAATCCATTAAGGTCTATAATAAGGGTGCAAAAAAGAAAGTTGCCCTATTGGATTTTGGAGCAAAAGGCGGAATTGTTGATGAATTAGTCAAAAGAAATTTGGAAGTTCATGTTTTTCCAAGTGATTCTTCATCAAAGCAAATTCTTGAAATTGATCCTGATGGAATTATGCTTTCAAATGGGCCGGGGGATCCAGCAATCCTAACCTATGCTCATAAGACTATTTTGGAATTGGGGGGAAAAGTTCCAATTTTTGGAATCTGCCTTGGAAATCAGCTCCTATCCCACGCTTATGGAGGAGACACATTCAAGCTTAAATTCGGCCATCGCGGTTCAAACCATGCTGTTTTGGAATTAAAAACAAACAAAGTTTCAATCACCACTCAAAATCACGGTTTTGCAGTTGGAAAAGTTCCAAAAGGGTTTGATGTAACTCACATAAACTTGAATGATAAAACTGTTGAAGGCCTTGAAAATAAGAATCTGGATATTTTCTCTGTCCAGTATCATCCTGAGGCAAAACCAGGCCCGCACGATTCGACTCAATTATTTGATAAATTCGTAAAAAAATTCTCATAATTTTTTAGATGTGATAAAATGACCGACAAACACGAACACAAAAATGAAAAAGAAGAAAAGATTGTCTACCAAGAAGTTTCTTGCAGCTTTTGCTCAAAGAAAATTTCATGCCCTCCTGATTTGGTTTCTCTTCCAAAACACTCTTGTTATGACTGCTATTTGAAAGTTTCAAAAGAAACTCCTCCTGAGAATCTTGAATTGATGCACATTGAACTTCCACTAGATCGGCCCGAAGTTTTCTCAAATTATGCAAATGTTGCTCTTTTGAATGCTTTTAGTGCCCTTTGGGATTCAGAAAAGAAAAGACTCAAGGACTTTTCAAAAAGAGAACTCTCTCAAGCCATGTTTGCTGAAGGAGCTCAATTCATGATGGAATTTACCAAAAACATTTCTGATTGGAGAATTAAGCACGGAAACTTCATGCACGCAAAAGTTGGAAAAGAATCCTGATGTTTTTGTGGGGTTTGAAAAATGGCAAAAAACACTTCGATAAAAAAAGTTTTGGTAATCGGCTCTGGCCCGATCCAAATTGGCCAAAGTGCTGAATTTGATTATTCCGGTACTCAGGCCTGCCGTGCTTTAAGGGAAGAAGGAATCGAAGTTGTTCTTGTCAATTCAAATCCGGCAACAATCCAGACTGATTCAGATATTGCAGATCGAATTTATATCGAGCCTCTTACTGTTGAATTTTTGGAAAAAATAATTGCAAGGGAAAAGCCAGATTCCCTTTTGGCAACGGTTGGGGGTCAAACTGCACTTAATTTATCTCTTGAACTTGAGAAAAAAGGAATTTTGAAAAAATATTCTGTTAATCTAATTGGAACTAAAGCAAAGTCCATCGAAGTTGCAGAATCTCGAGAACTATTCAATAAGCTCATGGAAAAACTAAAGATTCCAATTCTAAGCGGCTTAGTTGTCAAAAATTTTGATGATGCTAAAAATTTCGCGTCCAAAATCGGCTATCCCCTTATAATTCGGCCTTCATTCACTCTTGGTGGAACTGGCGGTGGGGTTGCATATGATGAAAGTGAGCTTAAACAAATAATTGAATCTGCAACAAGGCTTAGTGCAACTGGCGAAGCGTTAGTTGAAAAAAGCGTTCTTGGCTGGGGCGAATTTGAATATGAGGTTGTGCGGGATTCTCTTGGAAATAAAATCATAATCTGCAACATGGAAAACTTTGATCCAATGGGGATACACACCGGTGAAAGCATTGTTATTGCTCCTTCTCAAACCCTTTCTGATTCAGATCATCAAAGATTGAGAAATGCTGCTTTGGATATTGTTGAAAATGTTGGAATTGAAGGAGCGTGCAATGTCCAATTTTCATTTAATTTGCAAACTGGAGAATTCTATGTTATTGAAATTAATCCTCGTCTTTCAAGATCTTCTGCCCTTGCATCCAAGGCAACTGGATATCCAATTGCAAGAGTTGCAACAAAAATTGCACTTGGCCAATCTCTTTTTGAAATAGAAAATAAAATCACAGGAACCAGCGCCGCATTTGAACCTTCTCTTGATTATGTTGTAATAAAAAT
>CAZPWA010000021.1:0-15817 GCA_964590665.1 Microcaldota archaeon | reverse complement strand
TCGACTTCGTTCGATAGAATCCAGCTCTGCTCAAAACAAGCAAGAGCTTAAAATGCTTTTGATCAGTGGAAAGCGAATTTCCGATTTTATCGTCGAAAACACAATTCAATAGGTTTATATTTTGTTTCTTTATATGCGTTTTATTCTCGAACCTTACGTCTGTATTTATAAAGTATATAGAGGAAATAGTTTCGATGAAGTCTTTCGACTTCCAGGTGTTTTTTATGGGAGAAAGAATAGGATCTGAAAAAATTACAAGAGAAGATGGATACCTTTATTTCGTCGGAAAGGACGGTTTCGTTTGGGCAGTTCCAATGAAGCACAACAAGAAAGGAAAGAAAAAGAAAGTTGGTTCTGAAAAAGTATCCAAAGAATCTGGCTACATGTACTATGTAGACAAGAGCGGATACGTTTGTAAAGCAAGATTGAAAAACTCATAATTTTATTATAAATTCGAGTTTTTCCTAAATAACAATCTTTTTAAAACGTCTTTTTCTTATATTTTTTTACAATTTTTATATTTTGAGGTGTATTAATGCGAATTGTTATTTCAGAACCAACTACTGGAAAAAGCTACCAAGCAGAAATTTCTAAAGATAAAGAAAGTGCCTTTGTCGGAAAACACATCGGAGATTCTTTGGATGGAAACTTAATTGGTGCTGCAGGTTATGTATTGGAACTTACTGGCGGAAGTGATTTGGCCGGTTTCCCAATGAGAAAGGATGTTGCAGGAACTGCAAGAAAGTCAATTTTGACTTCTGATGGTGTTGGTTTTAGAGCAACTAGAAACGGAGAAAGAAGAAGAAAACAACTTCGTGGAAATGCTTATTCAACCGAAATACAACAGGTTAATTCCGTTGTAAAACAAGCTGGCGCAACTCCTCTTGAGCAACTCTTCCCTAAGAAGGCAGATTCCAAAGGAGATAAGAAATAATGCAAGCTGAACTAAATATCGGTATGCTTGGTCATGTTGACCATGGCAAAACCACTTTAACTAAAGCATTAACTGGAAAATGGACTGATACTCACAGTGAAGAAATCAAAAGAGGTATCTCCATTCGTCTTGGTTATGCTGATTGTAATATTTATCAGGATGAAAAAACTGGAAAATTTTATCCTACTTTGGATGCAATCAAGGCCGTTTCTGGCAAGGCAAAGCACTTAAGAAAATTATCTATTGTTGATGCTCCTGGTCACGAAACCTTGATGACTACCGTTATTTCCGCAACTTCTATTTTGGATGGTGTTTTGTTCCTTATTGCAGCAAACGAACCCTGTCCTCAGCCTCAGACTGCTGAGCATTTGCTTGTCTTAAATGCAACTGGAATCAAAAACATAATTGTCGTTCAAACTAAAGTTGATTTAGTTACAAAGGAAAAAGCAATTGAAAATTATAATCAAATCAAGGCATTTTTGAAAGGTTCAGTTGCAGAAAATGCTCCTATTGTTCCTATTTCCGCAAACTACAATTTGAATATAGATAAACTTCTTGAGACAATTAATTCTGTTATGGTTGCTCCAAAGCGGGATAACTCTGCTCAACTTAGAATGTTTATTTCACGTTCATTTGATGTTAATCGTCCTGGAACCCAAATCCCAAAAATAAACGGAGGGGTTCTTGGAGGTTCTGTAATTCAAGGTTCAATTAAAGTTGGCGATGAAGTTGAACTCAAGCCTGGAATAGTTAAAAGAGAAGGTGCTAAACCAACTCCACTAACTTTCAAAGTAAAATCCCTTATGGAAGAGAGTGAAAAACTTGATTCTGCTCTTCCGGGTGGTTTAATTGCAGTTGGAACTCCACTTGACCCGGCATTGACTAAGGGTGATACTTTAGTCGGTTCTGTAATTGGTAAAAAAGGAGAAGTTCCTGATCCAACTGACACATTGAAAATTAAATTTTCCATGCTTCAAAGAAGTGATTCTGATAATTCTCCAATTAAAGAGAATGATATTCTTGTTGTAAATGTCCACACTTCAACAACTGTTGGAGTTGCTGTTTCCGTTTCAAAAGGCGTTGCAACTGTTAGACTCAAAAAAGCAGTTGTTGCCTATAAGGATATGCACGTTGCTCTTTCCAAAAAATCAGGCCAAAGATGGAAACTTTCAGCTTGGGGAACCGTTGTTGGTTAATTTCTTCTAATTTTTTGCTTTAATTTAAAAATCCTTTTGTGAATTATTCTCTTAGTTTCGAGTTATGGCTAGGCTTTTTAATGTTTAAACTGGGGTCGCCTAGCCCGGTATGGCGGCAGGTTGCTAACCTGTTGCGCTTTCAGCGTTCGGGAGTTCAAATCTCCCCCTCAGTGCTTTTTTTAAATTGTTGTTATTTGTATTACTATGTGTCTATTTTAATTAACAACAAACCTTTACGCTGGGTTGGATCAAAAGATGTTTCGACTCTCCCTTTAGTTGAATTGCCTCATGCAGAATACCAACGAATCATTGCAACTCCATTTGTTGCAGCTGATTCAGTTAACCTTGTTGATCTTAGGTGTTCCTTAAGGAATTCTTTTGGAATAGCTGCCAATGTGGATGTCCTTGCAGCTAATGAACTGAGGGGTGGTCAGATTGATTTTTTTGAAGTTAGGCGAAGTCGAAAATTGATGGACTTGGTTATGGCTCTTGATTGTAAATCTCGTTTTTCTCCTCCTTCTGCATATCGAGATTTTTATGATTCTGATGCAACTGAGTATCAATTGAGAATTAAACTGTCTGTTGAAGGTATTCGTTCCAATGGTCACACTTGCTTTGGGATTAATGGCGGTGTTTTTACTATTGATGATCATAGCGATTTGCGCGATTTTGGTTATTCTGCACGTTATCTTGTTCGTGCAAGGGAACTTGCGTTGGAAAGTTCGCATGTTGTTTATGTGGCAGGCCTTAATACTCCCCCCTCTCTTGTTGATCGGGAAAAATTAGTTGCCTCTTTTGCCCTGGCTGTTTCTGCGATTGAATCTGCCAAATCTCTCACTTCAAAGCACATTCGATCTCTTTCTTCTCTTTTTGAACATATTTGATTTTTACCTTACCCTTTTTAATCATTCTCTATCACATTTATTTTGTGTCCCTTAAACCAACTTACAAAAATCCTCAAACTAATTCAGACGTCGTCCCTCGCGGGTTGCAATTTAGAGGAACCTCTGCTGGTTCTTGCTATATAAACAAAGGAGAAATTGCTCATGGAGGCATGGCAAGAATTTTACGCGCCTTCAAATACGATGGGGATCATGAAGTAGGGACGGATTTTGCACTCAAAATTCCCAAGGTAAATTCCGCAGACTTTGTGGATCCACTTGAACGTGAAGCCCATTTTTCTCTCTAAAATTGGCGGAAAAGGGGCTGTTCGATTAGTTGAAAGAGTTATTGCAGATCCGGATTCATCTGATTTTGGATCCATTCCTGGTTTTGTGATGCCTCTTCTTGATGGCTCTGATGCAGCATCTATTTTTGAGAGACATTGTGGTTCAACAAATATTGCACTGAATATTCTGCGTCTTGCTCTTTTGTGTTATGAGCAAATTCATGCTGCCGGAGTTGTTCATTTGGATGCAAAACCTGAAAATCTTTTTGTTTCTACTGATCATTGATCGGTTACTGTTTTGGATTTTGGAATTTCGCGCTTTAGTGGTTCACATCTTGATGTTCTAATTGGAACTCCTGCATTTATGGCTCCTGAACTAATTCGCGCTCCATCTTCTCCAATTTCTGTTGAACCAACTTGTGATCTTTATTCTCTTGCAGTGATTGCTTTTGTTGCAATTGCCAATAAGTTTCCCTATGGAAGCTTTTCTTCAGATATCCCACTTAATGCTCTATTTCCTATGATTCTTTTCAATCCTCTTGATCCTCTTTCCTCTGCGGTTTCATTTAGAGTTCCATCTGGTCTTGATGATGTTTTTTCAATTGCTCTTGAAAGGGATCCAACTAATCGTTTTCAATCTGCTGCGGCCTTTAGGCTTGCACTTGAATCTGTCTTAAAGGTTGACCCTACTTTAGGCTTCACGTTTGCCTTGGATTATTGAAATTCACCAGATCTTTATTCCGCCGCTTAAAACTACCAATATGATTAGATAAACTGGTGCACAGCAAACAATTCCCAAAATATCTATTATTCCTAATCCTTCTGTGCATTTAGTTTGCAAATAGCCGGTTGCGCTTCCAGCTTGGCAGGAAAAATGAATCATTGCTAAAATAAGCACAATGCACACTATCCAAGTAATGCTGCCTCCTATTTTTTCTTTTTCAACAACTATTGTTTTTGGAGGTGCTTCTTCCTGTGTTTTTTTAGTGTCTATCACTTCATCTGGTTTTACAGATTTTGCCATAATTAGTCTCTTGGGTTTAGCTTTATAAATCAATTTGTTTAAGTTTATTATTTGTTTGAGAAAAATTGGACTTGGTGTTAATGTTTTCTGATTTTTATAAAATTCATGTGAATATTGACGCTAATAAAAAGAGTTTTTTCTTTAGATGAAAAACTCAAAAAAAACAGGGTAATTTTATGGAAAAACAACTGATTTTGCCAGGTGAAAAAATAGCTGATGGCAGAATAAATATGCAAAACGTTTATTTTGATGGAAAATCAACTTATGCGGCAGTGGTTGGAACACTTGATTCTCAAGGACATTACATTCCTCTTGAAACAAGATACAAGGCAACTGTCGGTGATGTTGTAATTGGAACTGTTTTGGATGTCATCCATGCCGGATATCGAGTTGATTTGAACCTTCCGCAAGGAGGTTTCGTTCCAACTAGAAATACAAAAATTGAGCTTCAACTGGGTGATTTTGTCCTCTGTAGGGTAAAATCCGTTTCAGAAGTTGGAGATGTTGATTTAGGAGATGTTAGGCGACTTCCAAAAGGAAAAATCATAACCTTTCCTTCTGCAAAAGTTCCTCGCTTAATTGGAAGGAAAAGCAGCATGCTAAGTTTGCTAAAAACCTATGCAGGCGGTGAAATCATGGTCGGCAACAACGGCTATGTTTGGATTTCAGATCAGTCAAACATTCCTCTTCTATTAAAGGCAATAAAATTAATTGAATTAAAGGCACACAAATCGGGCCTCACAGATACTATTGCACAAATGCTAAAAGATGAAACTGGTTTAGAATTAGAAGTTTCTCAAATCGAAGGTGAAAATTATGAGCAGCAGTATTAGTAATGTTCAACTTATCGTTGATGGTAAAAGACTAGATGGCAGATCCCAAGAAGATTTGCGTCCAATTAGGATGGAAGTTGGTATTCTCCCAGAAGCAGATGGTTCTGCGTATATTGAATGGGGAGGAAACAAAATTATCTGCGGCGTTTATGGTCCAAGAGCATGCATCCCAAAACATGATGCAAGTCCATACCATGCAGTTGTAAAATGCAGATACATGATGTCTCCATTTGCATCTTTAGAAGAACACTCACGAAGTGGTCCCTCAAGAAGATCCGTTGAATTATCTAAAGTAATTCGCGAAGTTTTTGAAAATACTGTAAAATCCGAGGCTTTCCCAAATACTCAAATTGATGTATTTATTGATGTTCTTCAGGCTGAAGGTGGAACAAGAGCAGCATCAATTACTGTTGCAGCCCTTGCCCTTGCAAATGCCGGAATCCCCATGAAGGATATGGTAAATTCCGTTGCAGTTGGAAAAGCTGGTGGAGAATTGATTGTCGATCTTGGAAAAGTTGAAGACAATTTTGGTCAATCTGATATGCCAATTGCATTTTCACATCGGGATAAAAAATTGCACCTTTTGCAGATGGATGGTCTTTTAACAAAAGAAGAACTCTCAACCATGATTGATATGGCAATGAGGGCATCTGACAACCTTTTTGAGAAACAAGCCGCCGCAATAAGAAAATTCTACGAAGAAGGCGAAAGCGATGAATTTAGAATGTAAAAATTGGTGACTTAAATGGGAGAAGAAGTACGAGATTTAATCATGTCAAATATCCGACGAGATATTTTGACCAACACTTTATCAAAAGGAACAAGATTCGATGGTCGTTCATTTGATGCTTTAAGAGAAGCAAAAGTTCAGGTTGGTGTTTTAGACACTGCTGAAGGTTCTGCTTTAGCACAGATTGGAGAAACCAAGGTTTTGGCTGCTGTAAAATTCGATGTAGTTAAGCCATTTTCTGATAGGCCAACTGAAGGTGTATTTGTAACAAATGCCGAACTTTTGCCTTCAGCATCTCCAAGTTTTGAACCTGGTCCACCTGATGAAAATTCAATTGAACTTGCAAGAGTAGTTGATCGGGCAATTAGAAGCGCAGAAGTTATTGATGTCAAAAAATTCTATTTGGCACCAGATCAGGTTCTTGGTTTGTATTTGGATATTTATGTCCTCAATCATGCCGGAAACTACACTGATGTTTCAACTTTGGCTGCAACTGCTGCTCTTTTGAATACTAAAATTCCTCGATTCGTTGATGGAAAACTAGTTCGAAATGACTTTGTTGGAAACCTTGAAATGACTGGCCTTCCACTTACAACTCACTTAATTAAAGTGGGAGAACACTGGTTGGTCGATCCATCAAGAGATGAGGAGAGGGTTGCCGAAACAATCCTTACTATTGGTACAACTGAAACTCACGTCTGTGCAATCCAAAAGGGCAAAGGTTCCCTTTATAAAGAAGAATTGATGGATGCCATAGAGGTAGCATTTAAAAGGAGTACTGACCTAAGAAATATCCTGTTGAGGTAGATTAGTTTGAGATCACAAAAATTCGGTGCGTCTATTCGTAAGCTTGTCGATAAGGCAATAGAGTCCAAAAGATCAAGATACGAATGTCCAACCTGTCACAAGTTAAAAGTTAAAAATGTAGGAATGTCTGTTTGGCGATGCGCTTCATGCAATGGTGAATTTGCAGGTGCAGCATACTCATTCACTTCTGAAGCTGGCGAAATTGCAACTCGTTTAATTTCTGAGTATGCAAAGTCCTCAGCTTAATTTTGGGTGTCTTGAAAATGGTAGATTACGTTGATTTTAAAACCGGAATTCCAATTACTGTGGATTCAAGCGGCAAATTCAACTTCCCAACCACTGGAGCAAATATGCTTCTTAAACCAAGGCCTCCAATTGCAAAAGAAGTAACTGCCGATTAGATGTACTCGACAAGCAGGTATGCAAGCAATGCTGCAAGAAGCGTTGCAATAACTCTTTCTAAAAAAAATTCTTCTTTTTATATTTCCCGAGGAAAAAAGACAATTTCTCAAATCTGCGATTTTGGCCGTAAAAAGGGAGAGAGGGAATTGTTTTTAATTTATGACTCAAAAACTTCATTTACAATAAAAAAAATATTAATCAATCCTTTGGGTGAGTGGAATTGGGATTCAACTTTCAATCAGAAATTGTAATTAGCAATCTTTCAAAAAAACAAATTGATTCAATTATGAAATCTATTTCGCATGAAGGGAATGTTTCTTCATCTCGTTGTGTTTGCAAATCAAGTTCAAATGCTTCTTCGATAACTCTTAGTTTTAAATCCGATGATTCCGTTTCCCTTAGAGCTTCGATTAATTCGTACCTTCGGATAATTAGTTCAATTGAGCAAATCGAAACTAATATTAATTCAATTAAAGAATAATTATTACTACTAATTAGGTGTAATTTTATGGCAGTTCCTAAAAAAGATACTGAAGATTTGAACCGATCACTCATGGAATATGAAAACTTGGAAAAACAATTGGAAGTCATTCTAATCCAAAAGCATCAGATGGAAATCCAGAAAAACGAAATCAAGCATGCTTTAGATGCTCTAAAAACCGCAACTGGCGAAGTCTATAGAAACGTCGGATCCATTGTTTTGCACACAACAAAAGATCAGGCAGTTAAAGATCTATCTGAAAGGGATGAACTATTAGAAGTAAAATTGAATGCAGTTTCAAAGCAGGAAGAAAAACTTCGTGCAACTGTTACTGATTATCAAAGAAAATTGCAGGAAAAAATGAAAGAATACCGAGGAGCACAATAATTTTATTCATCTTTCCTCTATTTCTGTAACTTGTCTTTGTTTTTTATTTACTTTTATTCATTAATCTCTTTGTTTGTGATTTTTGTGCAGATAAAAACTCCTTTTAATATGTCTGATCTGAAGAGCTCTCTATTTATTGTTTTTACTCTGTTTGCGGTTTCTCTTTTTGCTTATCTATCCAGTTCGTTTCTACACTCTAAAAATCTTATTTTTGTTCCTGGTCTAAACTCATTTATTTCTTTTTTAATGATTTTCTCCTTTCTACCAGGTATTATTTACTACTTCAATAAAAATAAATTCGATCTGCTTAGTTTTGTTTTTATTTTGTTCTTGTTGGTTCTTTTTGTGATTGTTTTATTCTTTATCGCCTCCTTTTTCCTGCTTTCATTGTCTTTAATCAGTCGTTTTTGATATTTTCTCTGTGTTTTTATTACCTTTTATTTATATTTTACTTGAGGAAAATGAAACTTCACCAAATTCTATTGTCTTTTTTGTTATGTGTGCTGATTTACTCTATCTTTCAGTTTTTTATCCCCCCATCTATCCGTCCTTGTAGTTGTCCAAATTACTCCGAAGGTTACCTCTCTATTCCGTGTTCTTGCATAGAAACACTTGCTGATCCTCTGGGCGATTTTTATTTTTTACGGATTTTTATCCCCATTTTTGTTGGCTACGGATTGTTTTTCCTAAAATTCGGTCGATGAGTTTTGTATTTTAACTGATCTCTCATCTCTTCTCTATTTCTGTAACTTGTCTTTATTTTTTATTTACTTTTATTCATTAATCTCTTTGTTTGTGATTTTTGTGCAGATAAAAACTCCTTTTAATATAGTTCTTGATCGGAAGATCTTAACTCTTTCTCTTATTTCTCTAGTTTTCTCCTATTTCCTCATTCGTTTCATCTTTTATTCTTTTTTTCCGGCCTATACTAAACTTTATTGTTACGACCATATTTCTCCTTTTGATTGGGGTGAATTTTTTGGGTTGTATCTATCTCTAATTTCTCTTGTTGTTTCAGTTATTATCTATCACTTAAAATCTTCCTCTCGAGAGTTACTCCCTGTTATGTTTATTTTGGTTTTTGTATTTTTGATCTGTTTCACTTTGACTTATTTGTTCGACTTTTCTGGAATTTTGATCAAATTGGGTCTTAGGCAAAATATTGTTTTACCTGAAGAAGGATGTTCTCCTTTGGTTGCTTTGTGATTAAATGCGTTTTAATCATTTGCATTCTCCTGTAAAATCTGTTCTTTTGAATTTCGCTTCTCTTTTTGCAAGAATTATGTTTGTTACTTGTTAATTTTTTTACTCATTTTCTCTCTATTTCTGTAACTTGTCTTTGTTTTTTATTTAGTTATGTATAATTTCAGTGCTGGTGGGAGAATTGAAATTTGATTTTAAAAAAATAAATTGGAAGGATGTTCTGGTATCTGCTATTCTGTTTTATGTTGTTTATTTTATTTCAAAAAAGCTATTTCCCATCACATATATTGACTGCCCCGGCCCTTATCAATATAATCCTATTGCTCAATGTTCTGGCGAAGTTGTATCCTACCCGTTTCCTGAATATTATCTAGTAATATTTTCTCTTTCGTTTATTCTCTCTTTTCTCTATTATTTTTTCTTTAATAAGAAACATTCGTCTTCTACTGATTTGGTAATCTCCTTCTTTTCTATCCTAATTATTGCATACTTTCTTATCCCTCTACTCATATTTCTAATCTTAAAGATTATTTCTCTTTTTATGTGATTTTATGTCTCGTTTCTTTGCTCGAGCTCATCTCCCTAATATTTCTTCTTCAAAAGCTTTTTTTAAAAATTTTCTTCCTTTGATTGGTTTGTTGGGTAATTTACATTGTAGTGAACCTGTTCAAACTCCCCCCAACCCTTACGCGTTTCTTCGTGAGATTTCTCTTCCTGAGGCGACTCGCTTTGTGCCATATCGTCCAAATGGTTTTAATTCAGATATTCTGGTGGCTGAAAATCAGCTGCTAGTTTACTTTGTGCCTGAAGCGACTTCTGATCAAAGAAGAGCAGTTACTGATTATTTGGCTTCTCACAATGTTCGAAAAACTGGTCAAAATTCACTTTCAAATATGGTTCAGTTTCAAGTTCCTTCGATGTCCCTGCTGGCCGAAGTCTCTTCTGTGCTTAATTCAATGCCCGGAGTTGTTATTGCCGCTCCAAATTTTGCCGTTTCTGGTTCATTGGATCCAAATCCTAACCCCATTTTGAATAATGTTTATGATGGACATTGGTGGATAAATGAAATTCGTGCAAGAGAGGCTTGGGATATAACTACTGGTCCTGCATCCATTGCAATTGTTGATACTGGAGTTGATTTAGCTTCTGGTCATTTTGACCGACCTATTCTTAGGTTTACCCGATGTACTCGTCCTGATGGTTCTGCCGATTTTTCCCTTTATGCTTACTCTAATCCATTTAGTTGTGCTCAGTATTTTCCTAATCTTCATGGGACTTCAGTTGCTGCTCTTGCCACGGCATCTGGAAGCGACAATTTTGGTGGCGTTGGTATGGTGTGGCAAGGACAAATAATTTCTGTTGATGTATATGGGTATCGTCCACTTGTCGATAATTGTAATTCTCCTATTCTTCCATTTAACTCTCTTGATGCGGGAATCCAAGTTGCTTTAAATTCAGGTGTTCGCGTTGTGAACGTTTCTCAGGGTATGCATGATTTTCTGGATTCTAGTTGTCATCACATTTCTGGTTCTGAACAAGCTGCTCGACATCTTTTTCGCTCTTCTCTTGTAAATTCTATTCGTTCTGCTTATGAGCATAATGCTTTGGTTGTTTTTAGTGCTGGAAACGACGGTTTCAAAAATGATGATTCCTGGTTACCTCAAGAACGCTCTTCCTTTTCTCGTTATTTCCGATCAAATGTTTTGCTTGTTGGTGCAAGTGACGAAACTCACAATGCCGTATGTAATCAAGATTATCTAGATCCACTTTGCGGAAGTTTTGTCGGTTCGATTCTATTTAATTCTCGTTGCATTTGTTCTAGTTGTGAGCGTCCCGATACTCTTAAACCGTATACTGCTGAGGGAAGAGTTGTTGAGTTGTTTGCTCCTGGCTACCGTATTGCGTTGTCTCGTTTGGATCGATCAGTCGGCATTCTGTCTGACTCTAATGGCACTTCTCTTGCTGCTCCTTTGGTGTCTGGAACTGCAGCACTTATGTGGAGTGTTAATTCAAGCATACGCGCAGAATCTGTAAAACAAATTCTTTTAGATACTGCACGATCTCCCACTTCACTTGGTGGATGTAGGCCTCTAGGAAGAGGAATTTTAGATGCAGCTGCTGCAGTAAGAAGAGCAAGAGAAATAGTCTCTCCTTCTCTTGATGCCGGAACTTCTGCTGATGCTTCTGTTGATGTTCAAACTGATTCAACTTCCGATTCCTCTGAAGTCATTACTGGAACGTCAGTTTCTACTGGTCGAAGCTACGGTTCCGGGAGTTTCAATCGAATTCGTCGTTTTGGTTCTTCTATTATCGCTTCCGGAATTTCTTCTCCATCAAATATCGTTGGAACTTTCTATAATCGTATTCGTTTTGCTCGTTATAATGCCGCAACCGGAAATCTATTCTGGTCTAGGATTATTCAATATCCAGAATTTGAACTAATTGACAATAGTACTAATTTGCTTGACATCAGTGCAACTTCTGATGGTTATGTTTTAGCTTGCTCCTTTGGTCAGCCTTCTGCTAGATTGTATTTAATTAAGATTGATTTTGATGGCCAAGTGGTTTGGAGTAGAGATCTTTCTCGCTCAGCTATTGGTCGTGCAACTCAGGTTTCAAAACTGTTTTCGCTGCCTGATGGATCCATTTTATTGGTTTCTAGATCAAATTTGTTTGGTGATGCAGGTTCTGGAGAAAACTCTGTTCTAACTTCTTTTGATTCTAATGGTAATATCCGTTTTTCCCGTTCCTTCATTAGGCCCGCTTATTCACATCTTGGACGTTATCCCATTCTCGATTCTGCTTTGTTTTCAAATCGGGTATTTGTTTTTTACTCTCGAGATGCAGTTTCTCTGGACCTTTCCGGTGATTCTCCAGGTATTTCATCTTATGATTATTTTGGCGGTCTTAGGGTCATTTCAGGATCTGATTTCCTTCGTGGATTTACTCTGGATGAATCCTTGCCTGATGGCGGAATTGTCGGAGGGAACGTTTTATTTGATTCAACTGGCGCCATCATTAGTAGAACTCCTATTTCTTTAATTAATCTGAACTTCGTTAATTTTTCTGATGTTCAACCTATTTCCGATGGCTTCTTGATTTCTGGGTCTGGATCCGATTCGGAAGAGTTAGGTTCAGCTCGTGGTCTTTTAGTTAGACTTAATTCCTCTGGTCGAATTCTTTGGCAAAGACTTTATGGAGATGTAGGAAGTCATTTTTATTCGGCAACCCAAACTGATTCTGGTTTTGTGGCCGTGGGATTCATTCCTGATTCCTCTTTAGGCTCTTCATGGATAGTTAGAGTTGACGGTTTTGGAAATCCCATTCGCTAATTTTCCTAATCTTTATAAACTATCTCTTCGATAAAACGCTGTGAAAAACAAATTTGCGCTTTTACTCATCTTCATTCTACTACTTTCATTCAATTCCTTTGCATACACTTTTACTGCAAGACAGTTTATGGATTCATTTCCACTAATCTTAGGAACAACAATAGTTCTCTCAGTGATAGTTCTTGCCTTATTATATATGATCAGCGAACCACTAAACAATCCTAATTTGCGTGTCTATGTTAAAAGTGAAATTAGGGAAATGATTGTTGCAGCAATTCTTTTTGTAATTGTAAGTGGGATTTTTGTTGCCTCAACTCCAATTATTTCTGTTTTCACCCAAACTGAAAACTATCAGCAAACTGCTCATACTTTTCTTCAAAATATGACCAATCGTCATATTGTCGCTTTTGCCAATTTGCAAAAAACAAGCCACTTGATTTCAATGCGAACTGGTTTTACTCCAAGTGTTTCTGCCGGAGTCTATTATATTGCACTAAGTCAATCCGGTGCGCCGCACAGTGGTTATGGTGCATTTTCTGATTATGTAAATCAGGCTGCAAGCGCTCTTTCAGTTTCAATTTTAACTCTAAAATCTCTAGATGTTCTTCTCACATTTTTCCTAACTACTGCGCCTTCTCTTTTGTATTTGGCCTTTGTATTTCGATTCCTCCCCTTCACTCGCCAGATTGGAAGTACTCTTATTGCACTTTTAATCGGAGTCTATATTTTCTTCCCCTTTGCTTTGGTGTTTTTGGCAAAAACCCACACTTTTGATATTTCTGCTCCTCCAACTTCTCCAGAAGTTATTGTTCCAAAAGCAATTGTTCCAAGTTCAACTTATGATGAAATGGAATTTACTATTCCTCCCGGCGCAAGTTTTGTCTGCTCTGAAACATGGCTTCGAGCTCTTGTTTCAACTGCTGGGGAAATTGGTTTTTCGATTCCACCATGTGCAATCTACGCACTATTCTTCCTTCCCTATGGATATGCACCTGCATTTGCAGCTTGCTTCCAGCTTCTAACTCAGGTTGTTTACCCTCTTCTTGCAAATGTTGCAATTCCTGCAATCTGGGCAGCCTATGTTCTTCCTGCAATGTTTATTGATCCAAATGTTGCCGTTGTTTTTGATGGCCTTAGGCCCTTTTTCTCAGATGCAACAAATCTTCTTCTTCTGGTTTATCTTGATATGATTATTGCATTGATTTTCACAATTGTTGGAATACGCTCTGTTTCACTTGCCTTAGGAGGCGAATATATGCTTCCAGGTGTTTCGAGGTTCATTTCATGAAACTTCGTTTCCTTTTTGCAATTCTTCTTGCAATTACTTCTTCCTTTGCCCTTGCCTGCGTTGAGAGCAGCATTGGCAATTTGCTTCGAGGCGAAACTTCTTTCTATTTGGGCGTTGCCTTCATGACTGTTGTTTTAATCATTTCCTTATCTTATGCATATTCAACTGTTACTCACAATGCGCATGCAAGTTTATTTTCAAAAGAAGAATTATTCCATGTTCTAATTTCTGTTTTACTAGTTATTGGAATTGGCGGCTTTATGTATTTTGGATGCTCCATTTTTGCTTCTGTTCTAGATTATTCATTTTCAGCTCCTCTTCTAAATGTCCAAGCTTCTTCAATTCCTTCATCAAATTGTTATTCTTCAAGTGATTCTCCTCAAACTCTTGCTCTTTGCTACTTGACAAAAACCCGTGATCGGGCATACTCATATGTCAATTTGGCAATGGAGAAAAATATTCAAAATGAAATGGGTTCAACCGCATCTGTCGGTGTCGTGATTCCTGTTTTAGGATCAACTACTGTTCCTCTTTCAAGCTGGAAAAAAGCATTTGCAGCACAATATGAAACAATGTCTATGAGTTTTGCAATGCCTGCTCTAATTAGTCTGAATCTCCAGGTTTTATTTTTGACAATGAATTTGCAATTAATTCAATTTTTGATTCCAGCTGCGCTTATTTTACGTGTTCTTCCAGGAACTCGCATGTTTGGTAATATGTTAATTGCCCTTTGCATTGTTTTGTATGTAATTGTTCCATTTTTATATGCTCTAAATGGAGCTATGGATGATTTGGTTTTTCGTGATTATTATTTTTGCCAAAAATATGCAGGAGCTGTTTATGATCAGTATCTTGATTCAGATGTTGCAGCTCCATTAACCAGCTGCGATTCTCAAACTGGTTACTTTGCCCTTGCAAGATTGATGCCTCATGCATTCTTCCTTCCAAATTTGGTTTTGGCAATTGCAATAACCTTTTTAAGCGGGATAGCTAAAGCATTGAAGGTGATTGGCTAATGCGCATTTTTTCACTTATTATTCTGCTCTCACTTTTCGCATTTAGTTTTTCCCAATCTCTAGATTCTCAAGTTTCCTCTTCTCCATTTGATTTAGTTCGCGATTGGAGAGTCCTTTCAATTGGAATTTCAATTTTGAGTGTAATCATAATTTCAATTGCACTTCTTTTTGGAATGAGTTTTGAAATGCCTGAACTAAAAGCCTGGGCATCAAGTGAATTAACTCAGGTTTTTGCAACGGTTCTAATCATTATTGCTCTTACGGGTTCAATTACCATTCTTGATATTCTTGTTGGAAGCATTGTTGATGGATCTAATTTGGGTTTTACTTGTAGCGGAACCAGTATTTGTGCAAAGGCAGTTGCAAGTAATTATTTGGATAATCTTATTTCTCTCGCTTCTTCAGTTTCAAAATCATCAATTGAAGATTATGCAACTGCTGCAAAACTTGTTGGTCTTGGAACTGCAGTAAATAGTGAAATCTTTGTCTATCCAATTCCTCTTCTTCAGCCTCAAATTTCATTTTCGCCAACTATAAGCTATATGATGGATATGGATCGATTGCGTGTTATTATTGAAGGATCTGGCGGAATATTTGCTTCTCTTTCTGCACAAAAATTCTTTGTCAATGAAATTTCCTACAAGCTTGCTCCCTCATTACTGGCTCTTGGAATTTTGCTTAGGTCTTTCTTTGTAACAAGGCGTCTTGGCGGTCTTTTGATGGCAATTGGTTTTGGAGTAATGTATGTTTTCCCAATGACTTATGTTTTTGATTGGCTCTCTCTCAATATTGCAATTTCCGGAGGAAATTTGGTTGTTGATCAAACAACAACTTGTCCGGTTTCGTGCCTAAAAAATCCTCCCACATTTGTAATTGACAACAATAATCTGACGTTTGAATCCCGCGAAGATGTTATGCGTTACTTGGAAACAACCGGCGCTGATTTAACTGGAGCCCAAACTACTCTTGCCGCTCTTGCTCGGGGCGATTCGGCAAGTGCAATGATTGGAAGCACT
>CAZPWA010000020.1:0-16245 GCA_964590665.1 Microcaldota archaeon | reverse complement strand
TATTGTCATTTCAAGAGCTGCGCTCATGTCGATTATATTTGCACCTAATTTGGAAAATGCACTTACTTCAGCTTTTGTTTCGTATCTTGGACCATTTATTGTTGCGCAAATTCCTCCTTTTTTAATTTTTATTTTGTTGGCAAGTGCAACTTCCTCAAATCTGTCTGTGAGCGCTACATCTATTGTTTTGTTCATGTCCTTGTGGCGTATTCCAAGTGAAAAATCATCGAAGAGAGTTTGTGCATTTCCTGAAAAATCCATAAAATCTTCTATAAATACTATGTCTTCTGGCAAATACTTTGAAATTGCATTCACTGAAAAAATGGAAATTATTCCTGTTACATCCAATGTTCTTAATGCCTGGGCATTTGCCCTATAATTTACTTTGTGTGGAGGAATTGTGTGGTTTTTTCCATGCCTTGGGATAAAATATGCTTCTTCCTCACCCAAAGAAACCCGGTATACCGACGCATTTCCATATTTTGTTGAAATTCGCTCTTCCTTTATTTCTTTTCCAAGAGAATTAAATCCGGTTCCGCCAATAAGTGCTAGCATGAACTAATAATTTTGTTGAGCCTTATAATTCTTATGCTCGTTTTTCATATTCTAATAATCTTGGGACATTTTCCACTTCTAATTTTGCAACCATTGCATTTTGCGTGTCAAAGCATCTGAAATTTGAGATATTTGAAATGAGTGAACATAAAATTACATTGAAGATGCAATAATGAGTTACAACTGCGATATTTTTGCCCTTGTTTTTTGTCACTGTTCGTTGTATTGTTGGAAGTGCCCTGCTTTGTATGTCAAAGAGGCTTTCTCCTTCTGGGATCGGGTTGTTTTGAGGATCAAATCTCCAGCCAGCCCACTCCATAGGGAATTTTTTCTTTATTTCAGTTTCCTTTTTTCCATTCCATTTTCCGCATTCATGTTCTCTTATTGAATGATCAAATTCTACCTTTGCCCTTGGCGCATATTTGGAAATAAAATCCGCTGTTTGCCGGGTTCTTTTAAATGGGCTTGCAATGATCAAACTAATTTCCTTATCTTCAAAATATTTTCCAAGTGTTTCTGCCTGTTTTATTCCATGATGTGAAAGTCCTTCATCCTCTTCTATCTCTCCATTATATATTCTTTTTACGTTGGCAATGCTTTGGCAGTGCCTAATCAAATACAAATAGGACATGTCAATCACAGTTAGCTTTCAAGGAAATTTTTGATTATTTTTTCTCCAAATTCAGTGTGCCAAACTTCCGGATGAAACTGGATGCTATATATTTTCATTTCTTTATTTTCCAATCCCTCTATTTCACAAGTGTCTGATTTTGCAGTTACTACAAATCCTCTTGGAATTTCTTTTACTTCATCAAAATGAGAAACCCACGCAGTTATCTGAGTTGGCACTTCTTTGAATAATAATGCGTCCTTTTTGATTATTTTTATTTTGCTCATCCCATATTCCGCACTTTTTCCATTTGCAACCTTTGCTCCAAAAACATGCGCAATTAATTGCTGGCCATAGCAGATTCCAAGAAGCGGCTTTTTGATTTTTCCCTCTTTTATTAGTTCTACTAGCCTGTTGCATAATGTTGGCTTGTCCAAATATACGCTGCTTGGACCTCCTGAAATTATTATCTTATCATACTCGTTAATCTTTTCAAGTGCGCTTTCATCTGCCTTGGCATTAATTATTTCTGCATCAAAATCCAAATCCCTGCAGTTTCTTTTTATTAAGTGTGTATACTGTGACCCATTATCAAAAATGAGGATTTTTTTCATAAAATTACTTTAAATTCACTCTCTTTATATTCTTTGGTTTTGATCCTCCTAACCTATTCCTATTTAAATCTTAACTTTGATCTTATTTTATGAATCGTATTCCTTTGTTTTTATTGGCATTTATTGTTCTTAGTGCATTTTCATTCTCGATAAATATAAACAACTGCGGTGAATTAAACACTCCTGGCGCAACTTATGATTTGACTCAGGCTTTAACTAATGATAATCATGCCGCTGTTTCAAGTGTAAATGAATATGGCTATACAAATTGTCTTAATATCACTGCTGCCTCTGTAATTCTTGATTGCCATGGCTTTTCTATTGATGGGGATTCTTCCGTAAATAATGGTGTTGGCATTTATCTTGCAAGTACAATAACTGGTGCTGATGTTAGAAACTGTATCGTTACAAACTTTTCAAATTCTGGAATTCGTGTTGCTGGAGCATCAAATACTGTTTCCAATGTGACTCTTGTATCTAATCAATATGGTTATGCTGATGGCGGTTCATTAAACACGGTTATCGATTCTGTTGCGCATGATGGGACTGGCATGTACTCTGCTGGTTTTGCCAGTTTCGATGGAACAACTTATTCGACTTTCCAAAATACTTACTCCTACTTCAATACTTATGGTTATTATGCAATTGGACACGAATTTGGCGGAATAACTTATTTTAACTCTGGAAACCTCTATAACAATTCTTCATCTTCATCCAATAATTATGGTTTTTATTTCAATAATGCTTCTGGAATGACTATCGTAAATTCTAATTCGACTTCCGATACCTACACCGGGATCCATTTCCAAAATGCTGATAACTCTAGTGTTTCTAACTTTGTTGAAACTGCAGTCCCTATGATGTTTAATTCGAGTATTGTTGTATTGAACTCCACAAATGTTTCTTTCTCTAATATAAACACCTCATCATCTCCAAAAGCAGGTGTTTCTGTTTATGATTCGACAAACTTAACTTTTGATAACCTGAATGCCTCCTTCAATACTCTTGAAGGTTTGCGTTTGGTAAATGTCAATGATTCTACAATCACAAACTCCTTCTTCCACAACAATACTATTGCCGGAATTTTGACAAACTTCAGTAGGAGGCTTAATATTTCTTCAAACTCACTCAACTTCAATAGTGAAAATGGGATCTATCTAAATTATACAAATTATTCCAATGTTCGTGGAAATACTTTAGTCAATAGTTCAAACTATTCTCTTGATGGCCAGGGACATATAATTTTATCTTATTCTGACTTTAACAATTTGACTTCCAACTCTGTCGTTTCTGGAACTCTTGTTAGCACTTATCCATTTTCTGTTTATTATTCCAATAACAATACTCTCACTCTAAACAATGCTTCTTATGGCTTCTACAATTACTATACTAGGTTTTCTGGTAATAATACTTTCAATAACTGCAAATCCATAAGTGCATCGATCGTCGGCTTTGAGTTTTCTGTGTCTTCTGGTAACACTTTAATTAATTCAAATTCTTCCTACTCTGGGTGGACTGGCTTGAGTTTTGAGTCTGGCTCTAGTTCTAATTCGGTAAATAATTATACTTCTTATTTTGATGTCTATTCTGCCGCTGGAGGTATCTCTTCGGTTGTAGTCCAGGGTTCATCAAATAATATTTTCCTCTCTAATCTTTCTGTTAGTCGTTCTAATTTGGGGGGCGCTATTACTGTTACCGGATCTAATAATACTACCATTTCAGATTCCACCCTTTTCTCAAATCTTAATTATGGAATTGCAGTAAATAACTCTTCTAATTCAACAAAGTTTGTTAATATTAGAACATACAACAACTCGTTGGATTTAAAGGTAAATCTAAACACTTCTGGTGTTGATCTCAACTTGACCAATTTTGCCTTTGATAACCCTAGCGGAGTGAGTGCAAATGTCTCAAATATTTCATTGTACCTTGTTACTTCTTCATCTGATACTAGGTTCAGTCTAAATTGGTCTGGCGATCCATCTGGCGGTTCTCTTCCAAGTTCTAGAACTTCTATTTCAAACAAATATGTAAATTTGAGCAACAACACTTCAATAAGTCTTAGTTCATTTGTTTTCAATTATGCATCCGAACCCACAGATGAATCTGCTCTTGAAATTTGGAGTTTTAATGGTTCGAGCTGGTCACAAGCATCGTCAACTGTTTCGACCTCTCTAAATACGGTGACTATTTCCAGTCTTTCAACTTCTGGAATACTTGGTTTGTTTGAGGGACCTTCAAGTTCATCATCTGGTTCCTCATCAAGTTCCTCTTCCAGTTCTTCTTCAGATAGGACTCCAAGCTACTCCGTTTCTCATGATTCGGATTGTCCAAATATCCTAACTATTAGAAGAGGCGGAAGTGTTTCTTCAGATGTCTTTGTTGCAATAGTGCAAAATGGATTTGAAGTTTCAAGTGGAAGAACTGATTCAAGAGGAAGATTCTCATATAATTCTTCCTCAACTGATCAAATTTATGTGAGAGTGGGTTCATCAACTTACTTTGGTCCATATTCCCCTTCAGTTTGCAGATCTTCTGAAACTACTGTGCAAAACACAACTGCACAAAATGAATCTATTGAACCTGAAATTCAGGAGCCTCAAGTAGATGATTCTGATGATGATTCTTCAACCCCTATCTCAAGTGGAACTTCAACTCAAACAAACACTTCAACTCAAAATTCCACTTCGCCTGATTCAAGACCAACAAATCAAGGATCTTCTGCAGGAAGTTCTCAATCTTCCTCAACTGGCTCCCAATCAACCAATTCATCTGGGGCAACTGCAACATCCCAAAACAATAATGGTGCTGCATTTGGACTTTTGGGAGTTGGTATAGTTCTTCTATTAATTTTGGGTGCTGGGGCGTATTGGTTCTTTGCAAGAAGAAGTAAGTAAATACAGCTCGGAACTCTAATTTTTTCATCTTTTTTCAGAAATACCTCTTATTCTTCATAGCTGCATAATAATGGGATTAGATTACGTTTATAAATATAGCCGGGGTTTTTTATTTGATGGTTCGACCAATTCTGATAATCTGCATCGATCGAGACAATGATCTTTTTGAAAAAGCTCGCGTTGTTGGTCCAATTGTCGGAAGAGAAAACAATCTTTCTGCTGCAACTAGCCTTGCACTTGCTGATCCGGAAGATCCAGATTCCAACGCTATCTTTTATGCAATTAAGGTTTATGATCAATTCAAAAAAGAAAATCAAAATGTTGAAGTTGTAACTCTCACCGGAGATAAATCCTTGGGTTTTGTTGCTGATAGAAACATAAGCTCCCAATTGGAGAAACTAATTGCAGATTTGAACCCATCTTCAGGAATTCTTATTTCTGATGGTCCAAGTGATGAAGAAATTTTACCTATTATAAAATCTCGTCTTAAAGTTGATTCAACTAGAATTGTTTTTATAAAACAGGCAAAAGAACTTGAAAAAACTTATTTTGTTCTTCTTGAAAAACTCAAAGATCCCTACTATGCAAAATATTTCATAGGTCTTCCTTCGCTGTTGCTTCTTGTTTTTTCAATTTCAAGTTATCTTGGTTGGGGTTGGCAGCCTGTTGGCATTCTAATTGGTTTGTTTATGCTCTTGCGATTTTTAGGCATTGACGACATGTTAGTTTCTCTTACTAAAGACTTTAGAGTTTCATTTGAGAGGACTACCTGGATTGGTTATTTGGGTTCGTTTGCAATTTTTGCTGTTGGATTTTTTGTTGGTATTCAATCTCTCAACCGATCTCTCTTTTCAGCGTTGCCTCTTGAAAAAATTGCGTTTCTTGTTATTGGGAATACTGTCTGGATTTTCTTTATTGGTTTTTCTTTGATTTTACTTTCTAAATCAATGGATTCCATATTGGAAAAACGAAAGTATGCTCTTTCAAATTATCTTGTTTACTTTTTGGCATTGTGCCTTGTGAGCACTGTTCTTTTTACTGCGAGTCTTTGGGTAGTTAATTTATCTCCTCCTTATGTGGACTTTGGCCTATTTCTTTTTGTTTTGATTATTTCTCTTGTCTTGGGCTATGGAGGAATGCAGTTTATCACCTGGTATAAAATTGAGGTTTTAAAAGAGCTTAAATTAGAAGGCCGAGAAGTAATTTCTCAAAGTGGTTCATATATTGGTCGTATTCTGGGTTTTGATGCTAAAAAGAATAAATTTTTCCTTCAAAATATCTTTGATAAGCGAATTCCTTTACCTATTTCATCTATTTTGACCATTGATGAAAAAGTAATAATAAAGTCAAGTGATTAGTTATTTTTTCCATTCATTTCTATATCTTGCAGCTTGTTGCGGTTTGGTGGACACGAGCTATTTTATTTGCAAAATCCGGGTCAATAACCCTATTAGCTGATTTCTCCTGCGGCTTTGTCCTATGGCGATTTGAGATTTTAGTCCTGATGATGTAGATTGTTATTAAATTAAAAAAATTTGATTTAAATGCCCTTCATTTTCTTCATCAGGGTTTTCTTTCCGCTTCCTTCTGCAAGCGCAATTTCCAAAACTTCGACAATGTCTTGTACCGGAACTACCTCTATTTTCGATAGTCTTTCAGGAGCCAAATAAACATCTTCTGCATTTGCCTTTGGTATCAAGACTTTTTTCATGCCTGCCTCTATTGCTGCTTCTATTTTCCCGCTAACTCCCCCAACTGGAAGTACTTTTCCTCTAACATCTAATGACCCTGTCATTGCAATACTTTGTAAAATCGGAACTTCTGAAAGTGCTGATATTACTGCAATTGCTATTGAGATTGAAGCACTATCTCCTTCAACTCCTTCGTAAGTTTGCAAAAACTGTATGTGCAAATCTTTTTTGGAAATTTCATCCCCCACGTATTTTTTAAATATCGCAGAAACGTTTTCAACTGCTTCCTTTGCAATTGTTCCAAGTTTTCCTGTTGCAATTACCTTTCCTTCTGATTTGGATGATGCTGGGGTTGCTTCAGCAACTATTGGTAAAACCAATCCTGATCTAGAATCTCCCAAAACTGCAAGACCATTAACCCTCCCCCTTTCTTCTCCTGCATTTGTTATCATTTGGTATTCTTTTTTGCGCTCAATCATCTTTGCGACCATCTGACCTTCTATCGATATAAATGATTTTCTTGCTTCAATTACTTCCGTTTTGGTTGTTGTTTGGAGTCCTTTTTCTCTTGCAATGTCTCCGGCAACTCTTATGAGTCCACCAAGTTCTCTGAGGTTAAGTGTGATTTTTTTCTTTCTCCCTGCCATTCTCTTTGCTTCTTCTATTATTTCCAGTACTGCTTCCTTTGTAAAGTGTGGAATTTTGCCATCCTTTTTAACTTCCTGGGCAATTAGTTGGACTATTTTTTCCTCGTTTTCAGGAGTGTCTTCCATCGAATCGTCCACGTATATCTCATATCCTGCCCCTCGTATTCTGGATCTAAGTGCCGGATGAATGCTTTGTATATCTGGCACATTTCCTGCTGCAACCAAGACAAAGTCTGTTGGAACCTGTTGAGTTTTAACTAAAGCTCCTGAACTCATTTCTGATTGTCCTGTAATCGAATATTTTTTCTCCTGCATTGCAGTTAGAATTTCCTGTTGCCAATTTATTTTTAGTGATGCAATTTCATCTATAAAAAGAACTCCCTTGTTTGATTGATGTATTGCTCCTGCTTCGACTCTTAAATGTGGTGGGGTCCCAAGTCCTCCGCTTTGAAGTGGATCGTGTTTTACATCCCCTAAAAGCGCCCCTGCTCTTGATCCAGTTGCATCGATAAATGGAGCCATTCTTTTTTCTGTATTATCCACAATCAATTTTGCTGCGACTCCTTCTTTGGGTGCAAGCCTTCTTCCAAGTCCTGCAGTTGCATTGGTTATTGTGAATATTAATCCCATTCCCAAAATACTTGCCAAAATCAACCATTTAAGGTCATTTGAAATTTCTGCTCCAAATAATACAAATGCCAAAACTCCTCCCATTATGGCCATTATTAAAATCGGTGAAATTCCTCCGCCTTCTTCCTCGTTTTTATAATTTGCAATTCTTCTTCCAAGACCATTTTTAATTATTTGAGGAATGTCTTCTTTTTTTGCCTTTCTTATCTGCTCCAGTTCAATTGGGGAAAAATATTTCATTAAGAAATTTTTTTGTATGTATTCATAATCTGGAAATGTCCTAACTATTCTCACTAGTGGCTGATTTTCGTTATTGTTGTTTGGGTATGTTAAAACATCCTCTAGTTCTGTATTTGGCATCATTTCTGCCATCGCCTGAGCAAGCATACTTTTTCCTGTTCCTGGCGCTCCAATTAGAAGTACGTGTCTTTTTTGTTTTGCCGCCTTTTTTATTATCTCAACTGCTTTATCTTGACCGATCACTTGGTCAATGAGTTTTTTTGGGACATTTATCTCAGCAGTAGTACTAAAATTAAGTTGCATGATTTTTCTTCTTCTTCAATCCTTAAATACTTTCTTTTTATCCAATTGCTTTTATTTTGCTAAATGCTATTTTGGGCGAAAACAAATTTCCAAACTGCTCTTCTTCAATGCCGACTGCTTCGATTTCCTTAAAAATTTCAAAAATGTTTCCACTTATCAAAAACCCCTTAACGGGTTTCTCTATGTTTCCTTTTTTGTGTATTGCTGCATTTACTTCAAGCCCAAACTCTCCTGTTGTTGGATTTGAGGTGTGTGACCCATGCGCGGATATTATCTCCAAATGTTCTCCTATTTCCGCAAAATCCTTTGTGGTTCCTTTTGTTATGAAAATATTTGATTGCGATATTGTTGGCCTTGAATCAAAGTTGCTTCTTGAGCAATTTCCTCCATCTTCTACATTTGCAAGTGCTGCAGTTTCTCTATCGAAAAGGAAGTTTTTTACTACTCCTTTTTTTACTAATTCTTTTTTTGTACTTATGACTCCCTCATCATCAAATGGGCGCGACCCTACTCCCATTTCGAGTAGTGGATCATCCGTTATGTTCAGAATTTCTGAGAATGTTTCTTCTTCTTTTTTGAGTTTTGTTATTTTTCTTCTACTCCAATCTCCTGAAAAGGAGGGCATCAATATCTCAATTAGATTTTCAAGGGCGCTTAGGTGAAATACCATTTTCATGTCTTTTGTTTCCTTGAATTTTTTTGCTTTTTTCATTAGAGCTGCAATCTCCATTGCCTCGTTTGCCCTCTCCTCAAGCTTCTTGGGTTTTTTTGGACTGCTTATATAACTAAATCCAGATCCCTCTTCATTCATGAATTCAATATATGCGGAAAAAAGGGATGTTTTATACTCTCCAGCTAATCCATTGTGGTTTTCCAGTTTTATCTGTGTGTTATTTTGTGATACTACTATCTTGCTATTTACTTTTCTCTCATTTGTTATTGAAAGTATTGAGTCTATCTGATCCTTCATAAATTCAATGTCTGTTGGGTCAATTTGATTGTCGAAATTATTCCATTTTGGCATCTTTGTTTTTTGACTAAATTCAAATTTTGTTTTTGGCGAATATTTTGAAATTTTTATTGCTCTTTGGATAGTCCTTTTTATCTCTTGTTCTGTTGCGCAAAATGAGAATCCTATTTGATTATTGCTCTTTACCCTAATTCCAAATCCTTCTTCTTGTGATATTTCCTTTGTTTTTATTTTGTCTCCTATTGCTGTTAGTGATGATGAAATATTTTTTGAAAAGAATATTTCTGCTTCTTCTGATGGCTTTTGCATAAATACCTTTATTGCTTTGATTTAATAATTCTACTTAGAATGATTCTGTTTGATGAAACTTTTCCTTTCTTTGGATCTTTCGGCACAAGTTAAAAATTCTCTAAATGTTCTCGCAAAAACCCTCCCCTATTTTGACCATTCTATTTTTTCCCTTGTCCCTAAAGAAAATTATCATCTGACTTTACGCTTTTTTCCCAATTCAAAACCTTCTGAACTTATTTCTCTTATGGATAAAATTCAATTTGACGCTTTTTCATTTTCCCTCGAGGGAGTTGGGGTGTTTCCTAATGTTGAAAATCCTCGGGTTATTTGGGTTGGAGTTGCTCAAAAACAAATCTTTCGCCAAATTTCTTCCCACTTAGATGGTATTTTTCCTTCTGATAAAAATGCTGATTTTATTCCCCATGTGACAATTGCTAGATTGAAGAAGAAATTTGCTCTTGGTGGGTGGATTTCAAAAAATTCCTCGTTTGTTTCTGTTCCTGTTTTTGCAGAAAAAGTCTCTCTTTATCAGAGTGTTTCGCTTTCTGATTCTGTTAAATATGATCTTTTATCTTCAATAAATTTGAAAAAAATTTAAAAAAATTAGTATCTTACTTTAGATAAGAAAGCATCGAAAGCAGAGTATGGGTATGCTCCAGGAATGAGTACAACATATTCGTTTGAGTTTTCAAACAAGTATATTTCTCCTCCTTGTTGTCTAAACTGATCATTGAGAGCGGTGAATGTTGTTTTTATCTCTTCTGCATTGACTTTGTTCTTTGGAAGCAACAAGAATGTTCCTGGTGTTCCTTGAACGCCGTATCTTCGTCCTTCGCTTTCATCTGCAGCTATTGCGCTTGTGTATTTGTTTGCGCTATAACATGATTCAAATGATGCATTGTTTAATCCAAGTTCTGTTGCGTATGTGACAAACAATGTCTTTGCATCTGGGCTGCTGCTCCAGGCGCTTTGTCTTTGGAACAATTTATCGTGCATTTCCCAGAATTTCCCTTGTTCATTTGCACATCTTGCTGCATTTGCTGCTGGAAGTGCATTTGCGTGGAAACTTAATGGGAAGTCTCTAAAGTACAATTTTGCTTTTCCTGTGTTTATGTAATTTGTTTTTATCTGTGCCAACGCATCGTTTACTAATCTTTGGCAAAACTGACACTGGAAGTCTGAAAATTCGACGATTGTGACTGCAGCATTCTCTTGACCTAATAATGGCAAGTTTCCTTTTGCAACTGTTAATTGCTGTATTTGTTGTGCTGTTGGTTGCGTTGTTGGCTGCGTTGTCGGTTGTGTTTGATTTGGTATGGTCGTTTCGACACCAGTTGGAGCTTTAATTATTCCGAATCCCGAAGTAAATACTGATACTACTAAAAGTGCGGTTAAAACAAGAATTACTGCACCGTATGCCGTATCTTTACTTAGGGTGATTGTGTTTCCATTATTATTTTCCAAAATTATCACCTTATTTTTTCTAATTAGTATGATTTTATTGGTGCTCTTTAATTATAAATCTTTGGAAAATATTAGGTTTTGCTTCCAACTGAAAGGTTTAATTCTCTAATCATGTATTTTTATTCTATGACTTCACTAGATAAGGCGATTATTGCTTTCTATGAAAAAAACGGTAAACGATTTGAGCTTCTGGTTGATCCGGATAATGCATATGCTTTCGTTGAAAAAAGAAAACCTGATGTTAGGAACATTCTTGTTTCTGAAGAAATTTATTTTGATGCAAAAAAAGGTGAGAAGGCAAAAGCAACGGATGTTGAAAAAACGTTTTCAACTAGTGACCCCTTAAAGATCTTAGAATTTATTCTCAGAGAAGGTCATCTTCAATTAACTACTGAGCAAAGACGCAAGAAAACCGAGGAGAGGTGGAAACAGATTGTTGCAATTATTGCCCGCGAAGCAATTGATCCAAGAACCAATGCTCCCCACCCCCCTGCTAGAATCGAGTCTGTTATGGAGCAGGCAAAAATTCATGTGGATCCATTTAAGGATCCGCGTGAGCAACTTGAGAATATAATAAAAGAGCTTCGTCCTCTTATTCCTCTTAAATTTACTAAAGTTCGAATTGCTGTTAAAATTCCTGCAAATCATGCTCATCGCTGCTATGGAACTCTCAAAAATTATGGTATTGAAAAGGAAGAGTGGGGTTCAAAAGGAGATTTACTGGTTGTTGTTGAGATTTTTGGTGGACTTCAGGGCGAATTTTATGATAAATTGAATAAACTTACTTCGGGGGAAGTAGAAACTAAACTTCTTTGATGTTCTTTTCTAATTTTTTCTTTAGCATATCTAGAATTCGTAATTCTTGATTTGGCTTTGATAAAATTTAATAAATTAAAAAATTATTTTTTTGCTTTCTTTTCGTTAGTATGGGCTATCACTCTTGTTAGCCCTGTCTTTACTACCAATACTACTCCAACTAATACGAGTAATAGTGGCCATGCCTTTGCCCAAGACAATTCTTCAATTAAGTCAAATTGAACTGGCAATGCTAAAAGTCCAAACGCAACCAACAGCCATCCTGGCAGGTGGTGCTCATCATGATGTTTATACAAATGAAGGCCTGCTTCATCTGTTTTTCTTGTTACTTTTTTCTTTCGGGAGGTCATTATACTTTCACCTGGTCAATATCCAAATCTGCACAAAGCTTTATATATCTCACTAAATCTCTCGAGGACTCGTTGTTGTTTTTGGTGTATTTTTATCTAGTTTGTTCTTCTTCAAATGACGAAATGTATTTAAACACTTGGCGAAGTTTACTTATTTTATGGAAAAAATAAAAATGGAGATTGCTGGCGAGATTGCCCTTTCTCAAGATCCTGGCGCAACTATGCGAAAGTGGCGAGAAATTTTCAACATTTCCCAGGTTGAGCTTGCGCGTTTTCTCAAAATTACTGTTTCAACAATCTCCGACTATGAGGGTAATCGAAGAAAATCTCCTGGAACCGCAGTTATAAAGCGATTTGTTGATTCTGTTTTTGAACTAGATAAGCAAAAGGGAGGCCAAATAACCCAAAAACTGACTGAAAAAGAAAAGCCTGCGGATACTTATTTTGAAGTGCATGAATTTGCTCGATCAATTTTGCTCAAGGATTTTGTAAGCCTAATTGACGGTGTTGTTCTGACCCATCCTGATATGGTTGAGTCTAAAAAAATCTATGGATATACTTTAATCGATTCTCTTAAGGTTATTTTGGAGATGCCATTTTCCTATTTCCAAAATCTTTATGGAAATGTGAATGAGCGGGTTTTTGTTTTTACAAATGTGAGTACTGGTAGAAGCCCTCTGGTTGTGGTGCGTGTTAGTTCCTCAAAGCCTTCTGCAATTGTTTTGCACAATATTGATCCTAAAAAAGTTGATAAATTGGCAATAAAAATATCTGAGAAGGAGCGTATTCCTCTGATTGTTACTAACGTTTCTTTAGAGGAAGTTCGTGATGCTTTGAATCGAATATGACGACCTGTTTCATTTAAATATCTTGTTTTTATATTAATCTTATGGCTATTCTGAGAAATGTAATTTTGTTTTTACTTTTAGTTTCTTTTTCCTTTGCAATTGATATTAGTTCTTGTACAAATATTTCGTATCCTGGCTCATATGTTTTGACTCAATCTCTATCTGGAGTCAATGCCTCTGCAATTTCTGCTCCTGTTCCTGCATGTATTTATATCAATTCATCAAGCGTTACCTTTAGTTGCGGTGAAGCCACTCGTTACAACATTTCTTCAAATGCTTCAATCCCATCAAGCCGAGGTATTTTGGTTCTTAATTCTTCTTCCGGAGCCCTAACCAACGTGGTTGTTACCAACTGTACTTCTGGCACTCCTAATTCTGGGATTAGTGGATATGATTATGGTTTTGATACTTCTTTTTCTGGAGTTATATTTCAGGATAGCACTGTTTACAACACTACCTACGGTACTCAGATAGATTCAAATGATGGAAATCGTGTTGAATTTTTGAATTTGACTATTTTAAATTCAACCTCTTTGTCTTCGACTACTGGTCTTTTTGTAAGTTCTTCTTCAAATGTTCTTATTGAAAACAGTTCGTTTTTGAATCTACGTGCTCCCGTTACTTTAAGCAGTTCAAACTTCACAAACTTTACTTCTAACTTCCTAAACAACACGATTGAACCGGGATTATCTGGTGTTGTTAGTGTTATTCTTGGTCAAAATATTCTTATTTCCTCAAACAATCTTTCCTACACTAATTCCTCTTCTGCTCTTCCTGCAATTCGTTTATCTTCAACTGAATATTCCACTATTTCTAGCAATCGACTTACATATGATCAGGGAGATCTAAGTTCTTATGGTATTGATGTTTCTACTTCGTCTCATAATAATAACATTACCAATAATTATGTTCACAATTATACTCGAGGAATTATTCTTGGTAACGGAGTTGAAAATAATACTGTTTCTGGAAACACTATCTTCAATACTACTTATGGTATTCGTTTTGGAATTGCCCAGATTTCAACAATTAATTCAAACAATATCTCCAACAGCAACTTTTCGATTATCTTTATTACTTCCTCCTCCTCCAGTGCTTCTGGTCTTGTCACAATTAATTCTAATAATTTGAGCAATGGTGATTCAGGGGTTTACCTTTACGAAAACATCTACAATACTAGTTCCAACTACATAATAAATGTCTCCAACAACTTCGCCCACAACTTCACTAACGGTTTTTATGCACGAATGACCAATGCTTCAATTTACTTTAATAACAATACTGCAAATATGACTTCTAACTCCGGTTTCTACTTTGGGAGATCTTTTGCCAATTCCTCTTACAATCGTGTAACTAATGCATTGGGAGATGGTTACTTACTTAATGGTTCAATTTTCCAGTCTTATTTCTATCACAATAATGCTTCTAGTCCTTCTAGGAATGGTTTTGCGATTCTTAGTTCTGCAAATACTTCTATTTTGGGCGGAAACATTAGCGGGTCTCTTATCGACGGTATTTTTGTAAATCAGTCTGCAAATACTACGATCAATCAGACTCTTGTTTCTGGAAGTTTTGTAACTGGTGCCAATGTACTTACTGCTCCTGATTCAACTATTTTGGATTCCGTTAGGTTCTACAACAATCCTCTTGATTTGAGGGTTAATCATTCTGGCGCAGCTGCCGCGGCAACTCTTCTACTTTCAAATGTTATTTTTGATTCTGCTTCAGGTTCACTTCAAAACTATTCTAATGTATCTCTTTATGATCAGCTTTCTATCTCTGAAGAATACACGATGAATTGGAGTGAAGTTCCTGCTTCTTTACCTAATGAAACATTTAGTTTCCAAAATACTTATCTCAATATCACTAATCTTTCTTCTGTTTCAATAGATTCTCTTAATTTAAGTTGGCTCGAATCTGATCTTGGTTCTTACAATGAAAGTCGGTTCGTGCTCTACAAATACAATTCTTCTGGTTGGTTCCCGTTAAGTTCTTCACCAGAAACTTCTTTGAACCGAATTGGAACTTCTTCTCTTTCCAGTTTCAGTGTCTTTGCAATTTTGCAGAACAATTCAACTATTTCATCCTCTTCTCCATCTTCTTCTCCTTCCGGAGGAGGCTCAAGTACTCCTGTCTCTTCACGCTATGATTTTGATGCTCGATACACTTGCTTGGAAGGTCTTCGTTTATCTGTTGAAAATACTCGAGGTGTGAGAGTATCTTCTACCTTCTCAGTATTTGATTCAGATTTTAATGAACTTGATTCTGGTTCGTCTGATTCAGATGGCTATTACTATTATTCTGGTGCCTCCAGTTACTGCGGTCAAACTTTAAGATTGAGGGCAAGGTTTTCATCTGGAACTTTGGATCGCTCCTTTTCTGTTGATTGCTCTTCGTGTGCTCCAAGACCAGAATGCACAGTTGATACTGATTGTTCTTCTGGATATATGTGTTCTTCCAACCGCTGTGTCTTGATTCCTCCTAGGCCCGAATGCACTGTTGATTCGGATTGCTCCTCAACTTCAATTTGCTCTTCAAACCGTTGTGTTGCAATCTCTTGTCCTTCTGGAAGAATTGTTGATCGTGTTTGCGTTCCTATTTTAGACAATGCAACTATTGCTCCCGAGTGCACTTCTGATGCATCTTGCGCTTCTGATAGTTATTGCGCAAGAGGTCCAAGCGGAGCATACGTTTGCACCTCCATTAGCACTGAAGGAAGGTGCGGCGAAATTCAAAACCACCAATTTGTTTCATTCCAATGTGGATCAAGTCCCTCTTGCTCTGCTTGTCCAAGCAATTATACTTGTTCAAATAATCGTTGCGTTGGCTATTCACTTAATGCTCCCGAGCGAGGAATTGTCGGTTCACAAATTGATGTTTTTGCCCTTTTAGGCGAAACTCCTGCTTCTGGAAGTTCAATTAGAATTACTTCTCCTGATGGAACTGCTTCCACTTTGAGGACTGATTTAAATGGTAGAGTAAGGCAGCTTTTTGGCGTTCCTGGTGTCTACCGATTTGATTTGATTCAAAACGGAACAATTGTAAAAAGCGTTACTGTGACTTCAGTTCCAAGAAGGGGTTCTCCTTTGGATGACTTACTTAGTGTTGCATCTGGTTCTGTAATTGCTTCTCTTCCATGGCTATTGCTTTTACTTTTAATTGGCCTTGGAGTTTACTATTATTATAGGAGAATGAAGAAAAATTAACTTTTATTTTTTTCAATTAATTATTTCGCTTCGCTCAATAATTAATTGGACTTGGGGGGACTCGCACCCCCGGCCTCTCCGATGCGAACGGAGCGCTCTGCTGCTGAGCTACA
>CAZPWA010000019.1:2426-17037 GCA_964590665.1 Microcaldota archaeon | reverse complement strand
CAAGGAAGAGCACTTCCAACAATACAGAAAGCAGTTGCAAAAAACAAAGGCAAAAATATCGCAGTAGTAACCCATTATTGCATATTCAATGTAGTTTTGTGCTCACTGATTTCAAACATTTCAAATTTCAGATGTTTTGACACCCAAAATGCAATGGTTGCGAAAATAGAGGTCGAAAATGTTCCAAGACTATTAGAATACGAAAAAAGAGCGTAAGACTTATAAGTTTCATCAAAATTATTAGTTCATGTTAGCACTCATTGGCGGAACTGGATTTAATTCACTTGGAAAAGAGATAAAGGAGGAGCGAGTTTCAACAAAATATGGAAATGCTTCTGTGTATAGGGTCTCGTTGGGAGAAGAAGAGGCATACTTTATCCCAAGACACGGAAAAAACCACACAATTCCTCCGCATAAGGTAAATTACAGGGCAAATGCCCAAGCACTCAGAAATTTAGATGTAACCGGAATCATTTCAATTTTTCCAGTAAATACGATTTCGAAATATGTGCCAGAGGATTTGGTTTTCATAGAAGATTTTATGGATTTTTCAGGAAATGCACAAACCCTCTTTGACGATTTTTCACTTGGAATACGCCACAAAGACATGAATAAAACAATAGATGTGGCGCTCACAGACAGATTCGAGGAAGTTGCACTTGCAAACAAAATAAAAATTAAAAAAGGAGGAATCTGTGCTACAATAAATGGCCCAAGATACGAAACAAAGGCAGAAGTGAATGCATTTTCGAAATTAGGTGCAAATCTAATTGACATGAATGCGGCACTTGAAATGACAATACTTCAGGAATTGGAAATAGATTACACTGCAATTGGAATAGTTTCAAAATACGCAACAGGGCTTGAAAAAAACACCAAAAAGAAGGTGAGACATGAAGACATGCTTGCAACAATAAGCAAAGGAAAAAAGAAAATAGACCAGATCATGGAAGGTCTGGTTCAGTTTGGAACAATGTGAAAATTATTCAAATTTTTTCACATATTCTTTTGCAGCATCGCTCAAAGAATCGAATTTTTTATAACTCATCCAATAATCAGTGACTTCCATTGCAACAAAAGGATTCAGCTTGCCGCAAAGAATACGAATAGTATCAAGGTTTGCGCATGCTGCAATTGATTGATGATCAATTGATACATGAAGAGAAATTGAATCAGTTGATCCGTTGCCAGAACCGCCAGAAACAGTAATCGGAGGAAGATTAAGTCCCATATTCAAAAGAGATCTTCTAAGTGCAACTAAATCATCAGTGCCACTAATCCCATTTGCAACGCGCACACGAGGAGTCCTAATTAGGCATTGGCGCACATCAGAAGCGTTTGACGAATTTATTTTTCCAGTTAAACGAACATCATAGAAACGAAGGCCCACAACCTGATTATAAGAAACAATATCAATATCGGTTTTACAAAGAGCATAAAGATCCTTCTTCTTTTGAGGAATTGCCGCATCAGTAAAGTGAATTGCATCTGCAACATCGCTAGTTGGAGTCCCATCAACAGAACCAGTAAATTGAGTTGTTATGGCAAGACGAACATTAGTTAGGCCAAAATTCTCAACCAAAACAGAAATCACAGGAACTAATGCGCAAACGATACAGTCTCCAAGCCTAAAGATACGAGTTTTTTCATCGAAAACATGGACCGAAGGGGGAGAAATAAAGTGCCCAGGGCAACTAAATTCGCCTGCTTGGGAAACAACCAAAGTGTGATCAAGTTTTGAATAATGATTAGCGTTCCATGCACGAAATGTGCCGGGGGTTGCACAATCAAGAACAATATCGCAGGATGAGAGGAGAGAGGTTTCCATTGGAACTAAAGTAACTCCATCTCTAGAAATAGATGCAGAAACACGCTCATCATCCAATGCCAAAGTGCGAGGCATATGTGAATCAAATTGAGCAAGTTGATCAGGGTAATCAGTCAAGGATTTTCTTCTTCTTAAAAACCGCTTAAAAGTCGAATCATCCCTAACAACCCCAAGAGCAAGAGACATATCTTTTTGCCTGGGAAGAACATGATGAATAGAAGTTCCAAGAGAACCTGCCATTCCACGAATGCCAACTTTAATTATAGAAGAATCATTAGACATAAAAACCCACCAACTGCGAAGTAATTCAAATAGAACAATTTTTATTAATAGAGATTAAGAAAAAGAAAAAATAAAATCGAATTATCGAGTGATGTCCTTAATCTGAATCTGCTCCAAATAATGCTTGTTTTTTTCAAAGTATTCTCTTGAGGGTTTAAGAATTTCAGATAATTGAGTTGTAACTGCAGCTTTAAGGTCCATTGGATGCAATTTTCCATCCAAATAAATTTGCTTTAATTCTTCAATAGTAGAAATTGTTAAATCCCCTCCAAATTTCTGAGGGCGAACTATTTGCAAAGGCTTTTCGCGCATGATCAAATATTGTGCATATTCAATAATTGGATTTCCATCAACAACCTTTTCAGGACAATATGCCTTTTTGATTTTATTTTTAATTTGATCTTCTGAATCGTGAATGAAGATTGCTGAATCAGGTTTGGATTTACTCATTTTAGCGTCCATCTCTTCTTCGACCTTTGAATCCAAATCACCAGTTGAAACGCCAGGAGCATTCATTCTACCAGGTCCCTGCAACCCAGGTAAAAGGTGGCCATGAACTGCAACAAAATCTCTCTTATAAGTATGAGACAGTTCTCTTGCAAGCATGTGGATTTTTCGCTGATCCATTCCTGCATGGGCAATTTGGACATCCATTTGGAAAATGTCTGCTGCCTGCATCGCAGGGTAAACTACCCCAGCACAGGAAGTATTTTCAGATTCTTTTCTTCCCATGATAGTAAGGCAGCGCATCATTCTCTTTAGAGTAGTATCTTTTGAAATTTTTAGAACGTATTTCCAGTAATCCTTATCGTAAATATTGCTGGCTAAAACATAATCTACTTTAGAATCATCCAAACCCAATGAAACAAAAGCATGTTTAAAGTAGCCTAAGGCAACTTTTTGGATTTTTTCCAAATCTCCGCCTAATTTTTCATTGATGTAAGAGTGATAGTCGGCAAGAAAAATAGTTGGTTTTACTCCAGCACTAATCATATCTTTGATTTTCATTGAAGTGCAAAGACCAGAACCTATGTGTATCATACCGGAAATTTCAAAACCAATATAGTGTCTTGGATGTTGATAGTTTTCAAAGATTTTTTTTAAGTCTGCTTCAGTAACAATTTCTTCAGTTGGAGAGCGTTTAACTAAATCAATCTTGCTTTGGATATCCATAAAACTTAATTTGTAAAGTTAAGTTAAAAAGGGAGTAAGAAAATTAGGTCAAACTATCTTTCGATAAATTAATTCATCCAAAGCGTCTAGAGAAACGATTCTTTTTGCAATCGCCTTAGTGCTCGCAGTTGCAGTTAGATCTATAGAAACCTCATTTGTTTGAATCTTAAGAGCACAAACGTGTTTTCCAGAATCAGTAGTGGTAAATTCATAAGAAAGAGCTAGAAGTTTTCGTTCATTCAAATTATGCAGCACCTCAACCGCAGATAATTGAGGGCTTAAATCACTATCTCGAATTTCTAGTCCACTAAGTTTTGCAATTAGTACTATTGCAGCATTTCTACGAGCAGCATATAAAGAAGGAGCAGAGATACTCCCACTAAGTTCTGGAGAACGAGTTTCTTTGACTCCGATTAGTTCACATGAATGGGGCCAAATTCCTTGGGATTTTTTGAGCCTAACCCGAATGCCAGACCAATCATCTAATTCTGCATAAATTTCAAGAATTCGCATTGGATCAGAAGTTCTACGCAAAATTTGTCTTGCCGCATCAACCTTGAATTTTGCCAGAACACTACCAGGTGGACAGAACATCAATGCAACTAGTGAAATATCAGTAAGAGAGCCACCACTCAGATTTTTAGAGAGTTCGTTTTCCAGTTTCAAAGAACACGCATTTCTCGCAATTGCATCTTCGATTCGATCTTCGAGGGGTTTTAATCTTTCAGGTTTAGATTTTTTTCTCTTTAATTCCATCCTATGATCCTTGATTTCTTTTTCTATTTTATTTATTCCATTTGCAATATCAGCTAATACAGATTTTTCATAAACAGAGGGGTTTCCATCAAGAATTCCAAGTAATATTCGATGAACAATTACATCAATGTATCGTCTTATAGGAGAAGTGAAATGAGTATAATCATCTAAATTTAAGGCATCATGACCAAGAGAAGATGCACAATAGAATCCTCTTTTGCCATAACCTTGATCTTCAGAAGAAGAGTGGATTTGATTTCGATAAATTCCTGCAAGCCCATTTGTTCGCATAAAATGGGCTACCTGTCCATTTGCAAAAATCATCAGTTCGGCAACAATTGCAGCAGTATTTCGGATCTCACTTGTTTTTCCCCTTCTTTTTCTAAGTACTCGGGCAACATCCCTTGCACAATTAAGAACCACTCCAATAGGATCATTTTTTCCAAAAAGTAAATTTGCATCATCATAATTGGTTGCCAAAGCCACAGTTAAACTTGACCTAAATATTTCAATATTCGTAATTTTACCTTCAACATCAACATTGGCTTGAACAGTTATTGCCCTATTTCCTTCAGCTTGAGTCAAACTGGCGTTTTCAACTATTTTTCTATCAAAAAGGGGATTGTCAAAAATTGGATTTTTTTTATATCTAGAAAACCCCTTTACGCGTGCTTCTTCATCAGAACCGCTCCCAATTCTAGTATAATTACAAATATCAGCAATACTAACACTCAATAGATGCGAATCGCCTTTGCGCTCAACCCAAATGGCATCATCCCGATCTCGGCAGGTGTGGGGATCAATAGCAATTCCCATCGATTTATAGCGTTTTAATTTTTGCATATGTTATATTAAGTGGTTAAAAAGGATTAAATAGAGAATAGTTAAGTTTTATCAGGCAGATAGTGTTTCCCATCTTTCCATTTTGCAGGATATAATGAATCATATCTACGAGAAACTCCAATATCAGTAACTATAAAACCAGAACCATCAGGTTTCCGTGAGGCTAATTTTTCATTTTCAAGAGATTCCAATCTGTTTTCGATTCCTCCTTTTCTTATGGATTCGGACTTAAGTTTGAAGCGATCTGCAACCGAGAAAAGGATTTGTTTTGGAGTTTTTGGAGAATTTATTTCAAGAGCACAAAGAACATCCATTTTTGTTGGACCATAAACACGCAGAGAAAGAGTTTTGAAAAAACCGCACATAAAGGAAAAATTCATCAAAGAAGGAAATTTAAAGGGTTTGTTTAAACAATTTTACTAGTTAAATGCCTCCGTAGCTCAGCGGTAGAGCGGTTCTCTTGTAAACTTTTTAGAAAAAAGTTTAATCAAAAACTAAAATCTAAAAGTGCGAGTAAGGAACAGGCCGGGGGTTCAATCCCCTCCGGAGGCTTATAAAAAACTAATTTTAGAATAAAAAATTATTTTGAATTGTTTTGGCCAAAATTTAGTTCAGGGGCTTTTTCAGAACCGCTTACAGACTGGAAGAAGGGTTTTTCACTAAAACCAAAATACCCCGCAAAAACATTTCCAGGGAATGTCTTAATTGCCTGATTATAGGATTTCACTGCATCATTGTAGCGATTGCGCTCAACACGAATTCTATTTTCCTGCCCTTCATAAACAACCCTAAAATCCTTAAACGCCTGTGCAAATTGAACATTTGGATAGTTTTCCTGCAAAACAATCGGGAAAAATGAGTTTAAGGATCGATCTAAAGATGCAGAAGCCTCAGCTCTGGATTCAGAATTTTTTCCTGAAATGAATCTAGATCGTGCATCTGCAATGTTATTTAGAACTTGTTTTTCTGCATCGGTTTGTGCAACAACACTTTGAACAATTCTTGGAATTAAATCAAAACGCTCCTGATAAACACTTTCAACTTTTGCCCATTGTGTATCAGCGGCAATATTTAGATTCTGAATATCATTGTAAGTCGAAATTGCAGTAATTCCAATGCATGAAGCAAATAAAGCCACAATAACAACAATAATTCCTAAAATCAAAAGAGGATTAATTTTTGTTAAGTCCATAGATTTACCATAAATAAAAGGAAATTTAATTACCATCTGCCGCTGGACCCGCCACCGCCAGATCTACCGCCACCAAAACCACCAAATGATCCGCCTGAAGAATAACCACCGAAAGAGCCTCCAGAAGATCGATATCCTCCAAATCCTCCGCCACCATAATAACGAGAGCCGCCAGAACTTCCTCCAAAGAGAAATAAGATTATGAAGAAAAGGAGAAAGAGACTAATGCAGCAGACAATTTCAAGAGGAGAATCAGAAGAATTTGAATAATAGGAAGATTGAGAAGCGGAATTTGGATCAATGATTAGGGAAATGCGCTCAACTGCATCAAAAATACCTTTTCCAAAATCGCCTCTTTTAAATTCGGGAATCATTTGATTTTCAATTATATCGTTTGCAACCAAATCAGGAATCTTGCCTTCAAGACCGTAGCCAACTTCAAGTCTAACTTGACGATCATTTTTTGAAACAAGAATTAAAATGCCATTATCCAAATCTCTCTTTCCGATTTTCCATTTTTCAAAAAGCTCAACTGCATAAGTTTCAATATCTAAGCCCTGTAAATCATCAACAGTCAAAACTGCAATTTCAACAGAAGTGTTTTTTTCAAGAGAGGAAATCATTGCATTTATTTGAGATTCTTTTTGAGAATCGATTAAATTTGCATAATCATTTACATATCCGGAATAAGATGGATAATTAGTTGAAAATAGGAAATTGGAGAAAAGAATCAAGAAAAAAACAATCAAAACAAAATGAAATTTCATTATTTACTAAATAGAAGAAAGTTAAATAAAGCAAATCATTTACCAAATGACTTTAGAATACTCAAAATAATAAAAATCAGAAAACTACTAAGGACAATAACTGCACCTGACGGCAGATCAAAAACAACAGAAACAATAATTCCAAAAAGTACAGAAATAATACCGAAAACTACAGAGAGCACAAGGGCGCTTTTAAAAGATCGTGAAATTGAAAGAGCAGTTAGTGAAGGAATCACAATTAATGCAGAAACAAGAAGAATTCCGACTGCACGCATGGAAATCACCACTACAAACGCAGTTAAAAGAGAGAGTACAAATGTTACAGATTTAACTTTGGATCCAACCATAATTTGATCTGGACTAAATGCATAGAGAAGAAGATTTTTGAAATTAAAAATTACATAGGAAACGACAACAAAACAAATTCCAAAAATAATCATAAGATCCAAATTCGAAAGAGTGAGAATGCTTCCAAAAAGAAAACTAAACAAATTCACATTAAAGCCTTTTGAAACGCCTATAATCAAAATTGCAATACTCATCCCAACACTCAAAACAAGCGCAGTTGCACTATCGCCATAAATTTTAGCTTTTTCGAGAATTTTTCCAACACTCAATGCACCAAGAGATGTGAAAACCAATGCAGAAACAAATGGATCAATTCCCAAAAGAAAGCCAATTGCAACTCCGCCAAATGCAACGTGGGCTAAACCATCCCCAAAAAGAGAGAGGCGCTTTAAAACAAGAAAAACCCCTATTAAAGAGCATGCGATTGCAATAAGGATTCCGCCCAAAACTGCTTTCAAAACAAAACCATAAGTGAATAAATCAAACATAAAAATCCTCAGTGGTTGTGATTGCACGCATCAGGATGCAAATGGATGTCAAAGTGCTCTCCATAAAGAGTATTCAAAACCTCCTGGGTTTTATCAGGAGGAGCAACACAGCAGAAACTTCCCTTAACACAGATTACTTTACTCACAAAACGGGAGATCATACCTACATCATGAGTTACAAGAACAATAGTAATTTTCTTCTCGTTTTTTAATTTGACCAAAAGAGAGTAAAAATCCTGCATGGATTTAAGATCAACTCCGACAGTTGGTTCATCCAAAATTAAAAGATCAGGATTATCCAAAAGAGAAAATGCAATTAAGACTCTTTGAGCAAAGCCTCCTGAAAGATCAGAAAAACGATGATCAAGTTTGTCAGTTATTGAAAGGTAGCTGCAAAGATCAAGATAATTTGGATTTTTTGAACTTAAAATCTCCCGTACTGTGCCCGGAAAAAGCTTGTCAAATTCCTGTTTTTGAGGTATATAGCCAGTTGTTGACTTTTTATCAGAGCACACTTCAATTATTCCAGAAGTTGGTCTCAATATGCCCAAAATTAATTTCATCAGAGTACTTTTTCCAGAACCATTTGGGCCAATTATTGCAACGAATTCGCCTTTTTCAATGTCAAATGAGATATTTTCAAAAATAGGCTCATCCTTTGAATAGAAAAATGAAAGATTTTTTATGTGGATCAATTAATCACGAACACTCTAATGCGAGTTTAAGGTTTTCAAGGTTATCTTCCATCATTTGGAAGTAATCTTTATTATCAGATGACCCCTCTAAAGGACTTAGTTCCAAAACATCAACTCCAGCTTCAGAAGCAATAGTTTGTGAAACTCTTGGATCAACCAAATCTTCATAGAAGATATATTTGATTTTTTCCCTTTTTGTGATGTCGATTAGTTCCCGAATTTGAGAAGGGGTCGGCTCAGTTTCCGGATCCAAACCAGAAATTCCAATCTGGGTGAAATTATAATCAGAAGCAAGATAGCCAAATGCAGCATGACTAGTTAGGATAATGCTCTTATTACAAAATGCAAGTTCTCTTTGGAATTTTCTATCCAAAGTATCAAGTTTTTGAGAAATGGAAACTGCGTTTTCAGAATATTTTTGTGCATTTTCTGGATCCAAATTGGAAAGATAAGAGCGGATATTATCAACAATAACTTTCATTCTTTTTGGAGAAAGCCAAATGTGCGGATCAGTTTTTCCATTTGTTGAAATAGTTTCAACGTTTTTTGAAATCTCAAAATAAGAGTTTGTATTTTCCTTTGCCTTTTCTTCAAAAGGAGAAAAATTTAGTCCAATAGCAAAAAATGCCTTTGCAGATGAGAGTTTTCTTAAATCGCCTGAAGTTGGTTCAAAATCATGAGGCTCAATTCCAGATGGAACAAGAGAAACATAGGAAAATTTATCCCCTCCAACTCCCTTAACCATTTCATTAACTGGAAAAAAAGAACTCATAATAAGCGCAGAATCTGGATTTGAAGGTTTTTCAGAAACACAGCCAAAAGAGAGCAACAGCAAAACGACCAAAAACAAGCTAATTAATTTCATAATTATCACAACAATTAGTATTAACTATTAATAATAATATTTAAAAATGTTAATAATAGAGGAAAAATGCAAAATAGTTAAAAAAGAAAGAAAAAAGAGGGAAGGAATATGAGTTATGGGAGGAACGCCAAAGAAGATCAAAGTAATTTTCTAAAGAGATTTCTTCGCTTTTTTATTTCAGCAAGAACAGCCTTATCCTCATCATTCAAATCAATGTTGAAATCTTCAATACGCATAAAAACACCAAATAAAGAAAGAACTGGGCTTTTTATATCGATTAACCAGCACCTCATTTCCGCAGAAATGCAAACCAATTAAAACAAAACAGAAGATAAGAAAGTTTATGAAACAATTCAAAGACGTTATTGCGGAATTTATTGGCACATTCGCCCTTATTTTTATTGGAGGGGGCGCAGTCACAGTACACCTTCTGACAAATGGGGGAGTGGGACTAGTTGGAATTGGACTTGCACATGCCCTTGTGATACTTGCAATGGTTTATGCACTTGCAGGAATTAGCGGCGCGCACTTTAACCCTGCAGTCACAATCGCAATGATGATCAATAGGAGAATAGAGGCGCTAAAGGGAGTAAAATACATAATAGCTCAGCTTCTTGGAGCAAGCGTTGCAGCATTTGCACTAAAACTAATATTTCCAATTGCAACCGCAGAGCAATTATTTGGGTTTCCAACTTCGATAGACATGGGGGTTGGAATATTGGTTGAAGCAATCCTGACATTCTTCCTTGTTTTCGTCGTTTATGGAGTTGCAGTAAATAAGAAAGCAACACCAAACATATTTGGAATTGCAATAGGAGGAGTAATCCTATTTGACATAATGATGGGCGGAAACATAACCGGATCTGCAATGAATCCAGCAAGAGCATTTGGACCAGCAGTTGCAAGCGGCTTAATTGGAAGCCAATTGATATATTGGGTTGGACCAATAGTCGGAGCAGTTGTTGCAAGCCTAGTTGGAGAAACCCTCTTTAAAGAAGAGAAGAACTAAAAATACTTTTTAATTTATTATTTTAATAAGTAGTAAAAATTACTATTTTTCTAAAAATGGTGAAAAAATGAACATAAGCGAACTTAGTCCTGGAACCGGAAGCGTCAATATTGAAGCAGATGTAGTCTCAGTTGATGCTCCAAGAGAATTCAATAAAATGGGAAGACAACTAAAAGTTGCAAATGCCATCATTAAGGATGATAGCGGAGAAATAACACTTGTCCTGTGGAACAAAGAAATAGAAAAAGTTAAGGCAGGAGATAAAATCCAAATTGAAAATGGATATGTTAGCGAGTGGCAAGGAAAGGCTCAATTGACACTGGGCAAGTTTGGAAAATTAAATGTCATCTAACTTTCCATAATTATTTTTCCATTCTCATTCTTCAAAACATAATTTCCATATTTCAAATTTTTATTTTCGATTTCACAATAAGATTCAAATGCATAGGAAAAATTAGATGAAGTAATTCGAACAACATATACATTTGAATCTGAATCAAACACCGAAGATAATGAAAAATCATAATCCGCATCAATAGAAACCGAATTACCATTTCCAAAAGAGCAAACACTAGCCATATTTTTTTCAAAAGTTTTGGAAAAAGAAGCAAATTTGGAACTAGAAAAAGAAATTGACGCGCCATCTAAAATTGAATTAAGAGATAAAAGAGATAAAGACAAAAGAGAGAGAAATAGAAGAAAAAGAACCAAATATTCAAGAGAAATCTGGCCCTTCATAAAATCAGCGGATATATGAAATAGCGTTTTTGTTTGAAACATCTATTTGAGATTGCATATTTCGCTTTATGTCTTCTTCGACTTTTTTAATGACTTTTTTGCTCTCTTCTGCCCGCTCATCAAGCCGCTTCAAATTGACTTCCATATCAAGATATTTTGAAAGAAGTTGAACTATTGTCCTTGCAGAAACAGAATCAACATATCCGCCATGAGTTTCGCCCATAACGCAGGATCCGGCAATTCCTCTTAAAGATCCAAGTGCAGGAAGAAGACCAGCAGCGCCAACAATTGAGCCTTTAGCTTCGCCATAAATAACGCCCAGCTTCTCTAATTTTGCCCTAACTGCATCATCAGTTGAAACAGCGAATATTCTTCGAGATTCGGCAATTTTTCCAGTTGAGTAGCCCCCAACAGTCAAAATTTCTTTTACGCCCAGTTTTTGCATATAATCCAAAACTGCACCAGCAACTTCATATTGGCCAACAGAACTTACTGCCTGGACATCGCCAACCAAAATTATAATGTCCCGCTTTTTTCCCTTATAGACAAAAAGACTGTTTTTAATTAAACGAATCTTGCCTTTTTTAGTCATAAAAACCTGATGTGGAAAATGAGGAGAGATTAAAGATGCAAGTTTTTTTGCCTTCAATTCTTCAACCAAATATCTTCCAACCACTTGGCCAATTAAACCAATACCAGGAAGACCAGTAATAAGAATTGGGTCTCTAAATTTCTTTTCCTTTAATTTTTCAATAATAAAAGTTGAGTGCATAGAATTCACGCTTCAATAGAGTATAGAATTTAGAGAGTATATAAATCTATAGCTGAGCACTAAGAGAAGAAAAACGATATTTTGCATATTTGTCATGTGGATTAAATCGTGCAGGATGAGCAGAAATAGTTGATTTTGAGCAGTGCATTTGATCAAGAGTGTATTTTTTACAAATATTACAAATGCGGATTTTTTTCATAAAAATCACTTCTGCCTATCAGAAGTGAATTCACAGTTGGATGCATTATCCCTAATTGATCGCAAAATTGCTGCAAGTTTTTTCTCAGCGCTCTTATAATCAGTTCCAGTAACAGAAATAGAATATCTGGGAGCACCCAAGTAATGAACAGATGCACCTTCAAGAGTTAAAAGTTTTTTAACATCCTCAACGCCATTTGAACCAAAGCAGGTCAAAGTAACTTGGGATTCAACAGTAACCAATGCCTTCTTGATGTTTTTTTGAGCAATGTCCAAAATAGCAGTTTTTAATTTTGCAGGAATGTCAAGATCCTTAAGGGCGTCAATTCCGTTTGCACTTGCTTCTTTAAATGCGCCATAAACATCGCCAAATTCAGAAGAAATTGCAACTTCGTATTTTGGATCAGCCTTTAAAGAAGCCTCCTTAAGAGCAACTTCCAAAAGCTTTGCGCCTCTTTTTTCATTTTGAACAGATTCCAATTTCAACTTTCTCTCTTCATCACTAACTCTTTTTATTGAAATGTCCACCTGATTCTTTTCTTTATCCAAGTGGTGAACTTTTACAACGTGTTTTTGACCTTCGGAAATAAATTCATGGATATTTTTTATCCATCTTGGAGCAACTTCAGAAACGTGCAAAAATGCCTCGAGGTTATTATATTCTGGAAGAGAACAGAATGCACCATAGGGCAGAATCTTTTTGATTACTGCCATTACTAATTCATTTTCTTCAGGAAGCTCCGTATTTACTATCAAAACCACCTAAAATTATTCTAACTCCTTAACTACAGTTCCCTTTATGATAGCTAAACCACCAGTTGGGAAAACAACTGTATTTCCTTTTGAGTCTTTTACTGCACTTGTTGAGTGGCTAAAAACTACCATGTTTTCGCCGCTTTCAGTTTTTATTTGTAAGAATTTACCATTTGCCATAATTTTTCACCCTAAAATAAAATTTAATAAAAAAATTTACTGCTTGAATTCCAATTTCTTTGTGGTTCTTCCACCGACAGTTCGGTCTTGTTTCTTGTTGCAAGAAGTACACAATAAAAGAACTTTGTTCTTTTTACCCTGTTTCTTAACAGATTTTTTACCAGCTCTCTTGCTGCCATGACCAAAAAGACTCCTCTCGTGTGCTCTTGTACCTATTGCAAGAGTTCTGGCCCGTCCTTTACTGGAGTTTTTGACCTTATGAACTTTGTGTGATTTGCAATAAGGACAGTATGCATTTATTTCCTTTGGAAATTTCATATTCTTTCACCATGAATTTTAGACTATTTCTGCCATTTTCGCTTTCAGAAGCCACTCAGCTTCGGATTTTGGAAGAGTTGTTTCAGAACCACTTTTAAAGGGTCCATAAACAACATCATCAACGCCCTTATACTGAGATACATCAGCAGTAAGACGCACCTTAATGGATCCGTCAGTTACCGAGTTTTCATTATCCCAGCTGCTTCTAATGCCTTCTCTGGCTTTACTTATGATGAGGGATAACTCTTTAATAAGTTGCTTTTCTTCAAAAGTAAGGCCATCAGGGATAAAATCGCTGCGGATCGCCATAAGAACGAGTTTTTCCTCCCGCTTTGACTGGATTCCAACAATTATCTTTCTTATGTTTTCATATTCTTTAATTGATAAAATAGATTTTGAATTAATGGCTTCCTGTTTTTTTGTATTTAAAAAAATTGCCATTGTTTTGTAGAAGTCTTCTGGAAGAGTTACTAGGGCAGATGATTCAGTCTCCCTCTTCTGAATATCTCTTAAATCTGAATAATTCAAAAACTCCCCCTCAAGAGTTACTCAGAAAAAGTATTTATTGGTTAGTCTGATTTTTTGGATTTTTTTGAAGGTTTGGAATTTTTAGAAGTTTTTTGAGAAGGTTTCCCCATTATCCCCTCAGATTCTACAGAAAATTCCCTGTCAGTTGTTTGTTTTTTTATTGCAACAAGAGTTGGTTTTTCATTTATTATTCCCTCAGTAAATGGCTTTGCCTTAGTAACCATGACAGTCGGAATTAAGTTTGGGTGCTGTTTTTTATTGGAATTTTCAATCTCAATTTCATTTTTTATTTCATTTTTATTTAATGCAACAAGTTCTGGCTCTGCTTTTTTAGAATTTTTCTCATTTTTCATTGTGCCAATTAAGGTATCGATTTTCTTCAAGAGGGTGGAATTTGATTGCTTCTCTTCAGAAATATTTTGAATTGGGACAACATTTCCTCCACCCTTTGGAGTAGCTGAAACCGTTTGCCATTCTTTCTTTCCTTCATCAACGCAATCTTTGCACAATTTTTTTCCATTCCAAATTAAGATTTTTCCTCGAACTTCTCTTCCGCATCGCTCGCATTTTTCAACAACAGCAACAGGTTCGACATGAAGTTTTTCCTGAGAAAATTTATCATGATGAATTTCTTCATCCCTTAAATCCTGGATGCAATAAGGACAATACATTTGGCCTCGATAGTTTTGAAGTTCAGTAACCGGAACATACATTCTGCACCGATAACACTGCGCATTGTTGCCGTAGAAAAGGCAGGATGAGCAATATTGCATTCCATCAGATGCGAATTCCAATTCTCTTTTTGATCCGCATCTTGAGCACAAATTTTCCATGATAAATCAACAATTCTTAAAGGAAGTATAAAAAGGAATTGGAAT
>CAZPWA010000019.1:0-2326 GCA_964590665.1 Microcaldota archaeon | reverse complement strand
TGAGCACTCCTAAGATAATTAAGAAGAGTTGTTTCGCCAGAATTTAAAGCGGTAGCTAAATCATGATTAAGAGCGCGGCCAAGAGCAGCTGAATCAAGAGCCCTGTTTCTTCTTAAATTCATAACCATTCCCAAGGCAAGGGCATTTGGGTCTTGTGGATAATTTGCAGGCCTCTGAACATTTGGCCCAGCATAAGTGTAGAAAAATTGAACGTGAATTCCGCCAATTGGAATTTCAAAGCTTTGAGTTCTTGCCAAAACCTCACCGGCAGCTTGGCCAGGACGAAGGGGGGAAAAGACAGGGATATTTACAATATAAGGACTTGCCGCATTTCCTTCACCGCCAATAACAAAACCCAATTGATCAGAAATGTTTTGGGGAAGATTTGGAACAACACGGTAGCGACTTGAATCAAATTGATCATATTGGTGTCGATCCATTCCAGAAAATCTAAAACCTTCAACAATAGATGAATCAGCAGAAACAGTTGGGGCAGAAGTAGTTGGAGTAACCACAACCGCAGGTGCCGTTGGTCTTGGAACTAGCGGCCTTGCAAATCCTAAAGCACTAAGTTCAGTTGCATAATCAAATGCGGATGAGCGATCCCTAATTCTTCGCTCAGCGATTGAAAGAAGAGTAAAGACTTGATATAATGAAGCGCCTTGTGCAATGGATGCAAATTGCGCATCAGTAGGTATTGCAATACTTGGAGGATTTGTTCCTCGATTAAACAATTGAAGTAATGGGGAATTTGGATCAGTTTGTGTTAAAAGCGCAACCGCATCAGCGCAGAAAAGCTCAGATCCGGAATTTCTTCCACTTCTTGCATATTCCCAAATAGTTCGAATTAAATGTTCGGTTTTTTGCAAAGGAGTTGTTGCGGCATTTAATCCAAGTCGCGAATATGCTTCTCGGAGTGCTTGAGCAGGCGCAATTCTTGGAGTGTAGGGAAGAGTTTCATTGCTTTGTGAAATTCTTGCATAAACAACATCAACCATCACATTGTTTTGAGTTGAATCAGTAAATCCGGAAGTTCTAGCTTGCAAAATTCTTCTATATTGTTGGCCGTTGAATGTGTCATCCAATATTTGCTGATGATCCCGATCTATTGCGCTTCTGGCAAAGGTAGTTGGAGCTACATTCACAACAGCAGAAGGATTAAGCTCGCTTGCAAAATTGGGAGTTGGAGCATTTCTGGCATTTGGATTATTATCACGCCAGCGCATTACTGCAAGCGAAGAAACTAAATCAAACAAGTTTGATTGAGGATTGGTTAAATTTCGAATTGTGCTTGGAGGCGGGTGCAGAGCACTTAAAAGAGCACGTGAATCAGCAGAATAGCGATCAGTCGGATTAAGAACAGTATATGCAACAAAATTTCTCAAAGCGTCAATTGGGTCGCTAACTCTTCCATTTGAAACAAAGCGGGAGCCGCGAGTAGATAAATAAGCCCTATATGCCGCAGCCAGAGGCGAAGCATTTGAAGTGTCTCTTAAACGAGATGAAATATCTTGTGCAACCGGACGCAAAACTTCATCAGTTAGAGTTGCTCTTTGTGCAAATAATACAGAATAGTTTCCACTTAAAACATTTTGCGAAGCAGTAGTTTGAGTTGGGTTTAATTGGATTTGCACTTCAGGAACTTGAGGAGTTTCAAACCAAGAACCAGGAGCAGTTCGATCAACTAAATGAGAATCTCTCCAGATCAAAACAGCAGAAGCCAAAAGAAGCAATCTTGGATTTTGTGAAATTGAATCATTTGCGCCAAGCAGATTCAATCGTCTTAAAATTGAAACTAAATTTCCAACATCTTCAAGAGAAGGCAAAAGATTTTCCCCAATTGATCTAAGTCTTGCCGATTGATCCAAATCATTAAGTCGATCTCCAACAGGCACCCCTCTCTCAAGGGCATCAGAAAGAACTGAATCCGGGTGAGAAACTGCATATTGATATACATTTAGAAGAAGCCGATCTATTGATTCAGGGCTAAGGGAATTTAGGGATCCGTTTTGGATTCTTTCTAAAAGCTGCCTCGGATTTCCCCTTTGAATCAAATCAAAAATTGGACGCTCAGTTGGGGTAAGGGTTGTTGAAATTTGTCTTGTTTGTGGAACGGGAGCAACAATAGGAGTCGGAGCAGTAACAGGAGCACTAAACCTTGATTCGATTGCAGTTCTAATTCGATTAAATTCGTTTGTAAGAGAAGCACCATTTGTCGAATCAAGCCGGGGAATAAGAGATGAAACGAAAGTAAAGAGACCGCTAAAGCCACCTGAAGTTAATTGTGTTTCCAAAGCAGAAATATTTGGAACAATTGCCCTGAACC
>CAZPWA010000018.1:1310-18172 GCA_964590665.1 Microcaldota archaeon | reverse complement strand
CTGATGCGCCCAAAAGAACATCCAAATCCAAATTTAAGGTTCTTGAATCAATCACAGTAGGGCGAATAAGAGAAGCGTCCACACCTGCACGAATCTTTTGGTTTCTAACCCAGCTTGGAATGGATGGATAGCCCACCTGCAAATGAAGCGGAATTAGAGGGGAATTTGATGCAGTTAAATTTGCATAAACTAATCTAGAAGTCAAAGAACCACTAACCCCAGCAAATAATCCCAGATTTGTTTGAGTCGTCGCATTTGGGGAAGTTTCAGAAACCCCTTGGATATTTGCACCAAGAAGCAATCGTGCATCCAAAATAACAGATCTCACATTTGCACGAACACCAAATGAGACATGTGGAGATGCAACATACATTCCAGCAACGTGGTTTGCAGAAGCCGCATCAGAATTAACAAATAATGCGCCTGCTCCAAAGGAAAGTCCCAAATTTGGCCTTAATCTGCGAGTTAAATTAACATCTAATGATCCGCCCAAATAATCAGGAGAATAAAACCCATTAGCAGAAACAGAAATTCTTGAACCAAGAGGAAGATCTACTGGTCTTTGAACTGGAGGAGCGACAATACGTGGAGCTATTGTAATGACAGCGTTGCAAGAGCAGGATGTTGAATTAAGCACATGGTTAGGAGGACAAGTGATAGCGCATGCTGGAGGTTGAATTACAGGTGGAGGCTCAGGTGGAGGCGATGGGGTATATGTTGCACTGATCAACTGAATTAAACCAGTTGCATTAAGGTTATTCACACCTGCAGGATTAGAAGTTGGGAAAGTAATAGTGGTATTTCCAACCGCTAAAGGAATCTGAAATTCCAAAGGAGTACCCAAAACAGAACGACGACCAACAGGAGCAGCAGTAGAAGTTTGAGAAGTGGTGCCCGAAACCGAACTTGATGCAGAACCAACTTCATATCTTAAAGAATAAGAAATTTGAGTAGTATGGCTTCGGCGCCTAAGCATCGGATAAAATCTAAAATGTGCAGTTGCACCCTGTGAATCAGAAGGAACAGTAAAACTAAAACTAGAAGGTTGAGGAGGCCTTGCAACTGGAAGCAAACCATAAGAAGTAACCTCAGACCCATTGAAACTAAAAGTTAAACGTGCTCCACTTACCCGAGGAGTTAAAGTTTGAAGCGTAACTGCTGCAACAACCCTATTTTCCTCTCGAGGAGTCTGTGCATTAGCCAACCCTTCATTAAGAGTTAATGCAGATGCAAATGCAAAAGTTGCACATGAAAAACGTGAAATATCCTTTCTAACCTGTCTTGTCATGTATTTGCATTAATTGAAACAATTTAAAAGTATTAACCTTTTTAGATAAATTGCCCAAAACCCAATTAGACGATAAATCCACACAATTATTGAGGTAAATCTATATATACCTTAAAGAAGAATGGAGATTGGGATTGGGTTGTGACTACAAAAACAACTATTAGAGAAATTGTCGCCTCAGCAGACTGGGGAAGCCTAGTTGTAATGATAAAAAAACTCTCGATAAAATTCAAAACAGATGCAAAATCGAAAAAACTCAAGTCCAAATTCGGAATAACCAAATTGATACTCATAACCCATTTTAGCCAATTTAACGGCCATAATGAAATAGATTTAGGATTTTACGTTGGAGCAGTAAAAACACTAAAAGACATAATAGCAGAGATAGACAAGGACCAGAATAGAAAGAGCGAGGAAACGATATTTCTTTCGCTTTTAATAGAAAAACTAAACAACCAAAAACTCACAGTTAAAAAGACAAAAGAGAGAATAGATGAGTTTGGAAAACATAAAGGAGTGCTTAATGATGACAATTCTTTACAAAAGTCCAATTAAGATCACGCTCGATCAACACGAACTTTTGATTGATGATAAAAAACACCAGGAAATTAGTTCAAGAAAAGTAAGTGAAATGAATGAGGTAACTTCAGAAGAAGTTCTAACAATTACAGAAAAAATTACCTATTTGATGTATAGAGCAGTCAAATCAAATGAAAATTTAAGGTTTGACATAACTGAAATTCTTCCAGATAAACTAGGAGAAGAAAATAACAAAACATATGGGCATTATCACCCAAAATCAAAGGATTCGTTGGAATATCCAGAAATATATCAAGTCTTGGAAGGAACTGCAATTTTCCTTTTGCAAAAACACACGGAAAAGGGAATCAAATGCGCACTAATAACCACAAAGAAAGGAGAGGCAATAATAATTCCTCCAAAATACGGACACGTAACAATAAACAAAAACACCAAGGAGAGACTAGTTCTTGCAAATTTGGTCTGTGAAAACTTTCAATCCGATTACTCTGAATACAAAGAAAAAAGAGGAGCAGCAGTTTATATTAAGGAAAACAAAATCGAAATCAATAAGCACTATCACAATGTGGAATACATAGAAATTTCCGCAAGTGAGTGGAATTCAATGTGGGATTTTTCAATTAAGGATCTGCTTAAAGAATTTGTTGAAAATCCAAAGAAATTCGAATACCTTGAGAAACCCTCATTAAAATTCAAGAATTAGTTTGATCGATCTTTTTTAGGAGGTTCTTTTCTTTTTGGACCGATTTCAGGAGTTTTAATAGAAGGAAGAATCCCGTCAATTAAAGGAGGGGGCAGAAGAGGAACTTTTGGAGTTGGAGGAACAATCTGGGGATTGTTTAAACGAAGAATAGTAGCCATAAAAATCACAAGATAAAATGAAAAAATTAAATTATAAATCAATGTGTTCGACTTTTTTGAGTCTTCCTTGAGCCAAATGATCGTTTCCGCCACCAGTACCGCCAAGTGCAGAAATTGCCTTTTCAAGAAGACCTTTTGCACTCACTTTAGAGTTTTTGCCGCTTGCACAGACAATGGTTCCGCTTTTTGTCATAAAACAGCCGCATGCTTCATCAGATTCAGAAATCTTGATCCCAAGTTTCCTTATTGAAGAATCATCAACATCCAAAATTCTTAAAACTGGAGAACCACTAAAGGTGGAAACGATTTCCTTTGCTTCTTCACGAACCAAAAGATCAGATAGTTCCTCAATTTTCTTTCGCTGATCTTTCCACTCACTAAAGAAACGGGAAACGCCTTTAACTAATTCAGTTTCAGCAACAGAAATCACATCGCATGCATCAGAAAGGAGTTTCTCTTTTTCCTGCATATAGGCAATTGCAACAGATCCGCATTTGTAACTAATTCGCTCAACTCCATCTTGAACGCTCTCTCTTTTTATTATTTTGAAGCATCCAATTTCACCAGTATTTGAATGCATTGTGTGTGTTCCGCCGCACGCTTCCGTATCCACATGTCCCATGCTCACAACACGAAGCTCTTTTCCAGGAACGGCTCCACCTTGATAGAGAGAAAATCCATATTTGGATTCTGCGACATTTCTTGGAAGAATTTCGGTTTGAACCGGAAGATCACTCATGATATATTCGTTGACCTTTTGCTCGATACGATTCAATTCATCATTTGTGATTTTTCTATAATGAGTTACATCCAAATGTGCTTTGATTTCACTCTTATTTGAACCAGCTTGCCAGATGTGAGGGCCCAAAACATCTCGGCATGCTGCATTAAGTAAATGCGCCGCAGAGTGGTGTCTTGCAATAATTTTTCTTCTGCTTAAATCAACAGTACCAGTAACTTTCATGCCAGTTTTGAATTTTGAAATATCTTCAACAAGATGCAGTGCAACTCCGGATTGTTTTAGAACACAAGTAACAGCAGTTCCATTAAGGGATCCTGTATCTGAAACCTGCCCACCACCTTCAGGATAAAATGCACTTTGATCCAAAACAAGATATTTGGAATTGACGATTCCCAAAACTTTTGCACTAAATTGCGCATCTTTTGTGTAGTAGAGACCTTTGGTTTTTTCAAATGAAGCAACATCAGAGGGTAAAACTTTCACGTTTTCCTTGTTTTGATCCTCATTAGTTTCATCTTTTTCACGCACTTTTGAATAGAAATTTCCGGGCATTTCAACATCAATATCGTTTTCTTTTGCAACTTCAACAACAGATTCTGGAGGAATGCCATTTGATTTGTAGAGAGTGAATAAATCTTCGGATCTAATTTTGGATCCTTTGGATTTTTTGACCAAATTAATTACAATTGATCTTGCCTTCTCTTTTGTTTGGGCATATCTTTTTTGCTCTTCGGAAATTACATCAATTGTGGTTTGAACACCATTTTTTAAATGAGGGAAAATGTATTCCAAATGTTCCGCGTGGCCCTCGATTATTTGAGCATAGTCCAAATTGAAGTTAAACTTTTGCTCAAAACCAAAGACACGTCGAAGAATCATACGCAAATTGTATCCTCCGCCAGAATTACTTGGAAGCATTCCATCAGTAACAGTAAAGAGAAGAGTTTGCAAATGATCAGCACTTGCATAAAGAGCCTGAAGAGGCTCTAATTGGCCAAATAACTCTTTTTTGGTTGTTCCCAAAATAGATGCAACTTTTTCTTTTTCTTTTTCCATATCCTCAACTTCATCTTCATTGAGGCTTCCGGAAATTTTTGCATATTTTGTGAAAAGATCCTTATCAATTTTTACGCCAGTTTGCTTTTTCATTTTTTCAATAACTGGACCAAAGACAACTTCATAACTTGTCGGTTCGCCCGAAGTAATCCAGGCTAAACGGGAAAGACCTGCGCCCATATCAATTACTTTGGTGTTTAGTTCCCTATATCCCGTCTTTGTTACTTCATATTGCATGAAAACGCAGTTACCTAGTTCCAAACCGCGAACAAAGTATTCAATGGATGGGCCAAAGTTTCCTCCTCCTGCCCAAACATCTTCCTGGAAAATTATTTCCTCTTCTGGAATTCCTAATGCTTTTAGATAATTTAAGTCGTGCAAAAGCGCTTCATCTTTCCAGTAAAATAAACCGGTTTTTTGAGTATTAAATGCATGCTGACCAATCATAACAAAATTGGTGTAATGCCTTCCACTAACCCCTACATTTGAAATATCAGAAAATCGGATGCATGGTTGTGGAACAATCAATGGATTGTGTGGAGGCTCGATTTCACCATTTACAACATAAGGTTGAAAATCATTAATCGATGCAATTGTGAAATACAAATCATCCCGCCACCTCGCAACAGTTGGGTATGGTTTAACATATCCATGGCCATTTTTTGTGAAATATTCTTCAACCTTTTTCCAAGTATCAATGTAATTGAGTTTCTTTTTGACAGGAGTTGACTCAATGAATTGATATCCAATACACGATGGGTCTCCGCATTGGTCTCGCTTGTCTTTTGCCCAAAACATCCTTGAGCATTTGTGACACTTTTGTCTAATAAATCCTCTTTGGATTAAAGTGTTTAGTTTGTAGTGTTTTTCCCATTCTTTAGCGAAATCTCTTCTTAATTGATCCTTATCAACATCCATGAAAATCAAACTCTTGGAAAGCATTAATGATAAAGAATAGTTAGGCGAGATAATGTTTTAATTCCAACATAAGGAAAGAAGAGTTCATATTGAATCGTAATCCTTAATAAACTCAGCAATAATTGGTTTTGTAATTTTATCCAAATTTGCAAACAATAGAATAAAACCAATGGGCAAATAGATAGGAGATGCAAAAAAGTTGTAGTAAGATAACTCAACAAGACAAGGAGGAAGATCAGGAATTTTATTTACCACTGCATCAAGATGACGCCCAAAAAGATAAGAAGTCCCAAAAATATCACAAAAACCGAAAGCAAGATAACAAAAAATTGGTCTTTTTCTCCAAAAAGGAAGTTTAATTCCATCCCTCAATTCTAGACCTTTGCAGATTGATTGGTAATCCAGATTCACATGACTACTTAACAGATTTTTTCTCTTTTCATTTACGATAAATTCAAGTTCTTGCTGATTCACTTGGGTAATTGAAGCCTCGAGTTTATCTTTGGCGTTTTTCCAGTATCGGTTTTTTGTTATCAGAACAGGATTTTGCAGAGAAGAAGTTCGGTAAGGAAATTGTTTCATGAGAAATCTTAATTCGCCTGCCACATATATGCATTAAGTGTAGCAATAGATACTACTTTTTAAATTTAAACGGAATAAAAATAGTAGTGGAAGAAATACTAAATGTTACCGGATTAACTAAAAACCAACTTGAAATATACCAAGGACTCATTAAATATGGACCATCGAATCTTTCGGACATAACTAGGTTTACAGGAAAATACAGATCAAACACACTTGATGCGCTAGATCATCTTATTGATAAAGGCCTCGTAGTCACAAGTTACAACAGTAAGAGGAAAGTTTACCATGCCAACCCCCCATCAAAAATTGAAGATATGTATCAAAAGAATTTGGAGAAGGTAAAAATATTTACCAAGCAATTGGAGGAATTAAGTAACAATTTAGAAGAACCGAAAATAGAGGTTCTCTTTGGTAAAATAGGCTTAAAATCAGTCCTAGATGATGAATTGAAAACAGGCAAAACGATAAACGTCATGCAGTCATCGGAAGATGTTGAAAATAAGGCAGGTTCATATCTTGAGATTTCAAGAAATAAGAGGGTCGAGCAACGAATTGAGATGCGAATAATATACAACCAAGCAGACAAAGTGTGGGCACAAAAAACAGCAAAACATAAATTAACAAAAGTAAAAGTAAGCAACGGAAAAAAATTCGGAGCCACGATTGATACATACGGAGATCGAGTAGCGATAATTTTTGGAACGGAACCTACAATAATCAAAATAACAGATAAGAAGGTGTCAGAGCGATTCAGTCAACTTTTTGAACACAGCTGGAAGTTATCTGCCTGGATAAAATAAAAAATTATTTGAATGATAAATACCATCGTTCATATTCTTTGTGAGATTGAAAACAGCGAAGAATGAAGATAGTTTGATCTTTAATAAAGTAAATTAATCGAGATTGGCGACTTACATCTTCAACAAAAAAAGGTAAGCCAAAGCGCATGTGACGACGCGGAGGCATTTCTTTTATTTTTTCCATATGCTTTAAGAAAATTTTTCTTAAATTGGGATCCATGGAATCCAAATCAGATTCTGCTTTTTCGGATACCTCAATATCCATCAAAATCACTTCGAATACTTACGCTGTAGATCAGTTAGAGATTTTGTCTTAGTTTTACCAGACTCAATCTCCTGCATTTCAAATTCAATACCTTTAGTTACCAATCGAACCTCCTCCTCTTCGATCTGACGATTGTAGGTAAGAAGAGCTTGTCTTATTACTTCAGTTTGATTGCCGGCATATCCTTTTTCGATAATTCTTCGCATGATAATATCGTAAGGCTCTCCGAGATTGATGTTCATAATATCATCCTATGAATAATAGATGTACATTAAAGTTTATAATAGATATACATTAGAAATATTCATTAGATAAAATAGGAAATAGTATCTTTAGAAAATAGATTGTAAAAATTCAATAGAGGAAGAAGAAATATCATAAAAAGTATAAAGAATCTAATTCGCTCCTTTTGAAAGAAGAAGAGAGATGATGATCTTTAAGTCGTTTGAAATTGCTATTGAAAGTGCAGTAAAGCCCTCTTTATTTTTGATATTTGGGTTTGCGCCTTTAGAGAGAAGAAGAGAAACTATTTGAGGAAGATCATTAATTGTGGCATAAGTAAGAGGAGAATTTCCAAGCGAATCGCACAAATTGGGATTGGCGCCAAAATCTAGAAGTTTTCTAACTATTTCAGTTTTTCCATTACTTGATGCAACCAAAAGAGCAGAATTGTCATCAACAAAAGAATTCACATCAATCCCAGAATCAATCATAGAGGAAACGCGAACTAAGTTTCCAACTTCGCAGGCGCAGATAAATTCATATGATAAATGCGGATCAGAAACCATTGAAGAAGAGCGTTTTTTGGAAATTTCAGCGCAAAGAAGAAGAGTGATTAACGATTCTGCTTCATTTGATTGGGCAAACATCAAAGCAGTATAGTTATCAGGTCCTTTAATGGTTGGATCTGCACCTTTGGAAATAAGAAGAGATACAATTTCAGATAAATTTTCATCAGCTGCAATCATAAGAGGAGTTGTTTTTTCCAAACTAACAGAATTCACATCAGAACCTAATTCAATCAGAATTTTAGCGCAATCAATTGCCCTATTTGCAATTGCAAAATGAAGAGGAGTGAAACCAGATTTTGATTCTTTCAAATTTATTTGAGCGCCTTTTTCAATAAGAAATTTGACCATTTGAGGTTTGTTTTGAGTTGCGGCATAAATTAAGGGAGTAACCCCATCAAGTTGCGAAACAGGAAGATTAACATTTGCACCCTGATCAATAATGATTTTTGCTAGATCCAAATCATCAGAATCAATTGCAGCAATTAGACCTTCGCAAATTTCAGAATCGTTCATTTTTATCCAAAGCGATTAATTTGAGGAATTTTTTAAATACTTCCAAAGATTCTTAACACTATGAAAATTGCAGGATTTAATTTGATGGATTTGTTACTCATTTTTATTCCAATTACAATAGGTTTGCACTATAGCGGATTTGAAGATAGCAATGTATTATTTGCAACTTCAATTCTGGCAATTTTACCATTAGCAGCAAAAATGGGAGAAGCAACTGAAGAATTGGCAAAAACCATGGGAGGCCAAATCGGAGGCCTTCTTAATGCAACTTTTGGAAATGCGGCAGAATTAATAATCGCACTGATTGCAATCAACAAAGGACTAGTTGAATTGGTTAAAGCATCACTTGCAGGAAGCATAATAGGAAATTTGCTTTTTGTTTTTGGGTTAAGCATTCTAATTGGAGGAACAAAGCACAAAGAACAGAAATTCAACTCGAATTTGGGAAGATTGAATTCGACAATGCTCCTCATCGCATTTATGAGCATAATGATCCCGAGCATGTTTCATTTTGTCCCTGCTGAACACAGGGGAAATGATGAACAATTATTGAGCTTGGGGGTTTCAATTTTGCTTCTTGCACTTTATATCTTAAGCATGGTTTTCTCACTAAAAACCCACAATTATCTTTTTAGAGAAGAGGAAGAACATGAGAAACCTATTTGGAGTAAAAACTTTGCAATAGGAATATTGGCAGTTTCAACAATATTGCTTGCAATAATTTCAGAAATATTTGTCGCACAGATAGAGGTAGTCGCTCACAACTTCCAATTATCAGAATTGTTCATAGGTGCAATTGTAGTTGCAGTTGTAGGTAATGCTGCAGAACATGTGGGGGCAGTATTTTTTGCACTCAAAAATAAATTAGATCTGAGTATGAGCGTAACAGTTGGATCAAGCTTGCAAATAGCTCTTTTTGTTGCTCCAATTTGCGTAATTGCAGCAGAAATACTAAGAAAGCCGATGGATTTAGTTTTCACGCCTTTTGAAGTCATTGCAGTTTTTGCAAGCGTATTAATTGTAAATGAAATCTCTTCAGATGGAAGCTGCAACTGGTTCGAAGGAGCGCAATTACTCGTAATGTATGCAATAATTGCAATATTGTTCTTTTTCGTCAGATAAAGAAACATTATATAATTAATCTTCCTTTTTCTTTTATGGATGAACTAAAAATTCTCAAAAATATTGAATTTAGATCACTTTCTCCAAAAGTCAGAGAAGAAATAACCGAGTTTTGTAGTAACTTAGACAAGGAAGAATTTCCAGAAGCAACACTCATTTGTAGTGGAAAAATAAAAACACTTGAAAAGCTTGGAGCAATATATCAAAAATTAAAGAAAAAAGAAAAAAAATCAGAAAAAAAACTAAAGGAAGCAGAAAGAATGATTCTGAGTATAAGCGGCCTTCAACACCAAAGAGGAACAGTGGTGGGAGTTAGGCCAGAAGTTTTAGAAAGACCAAAAATCACAGATAAAATCCAGGCTTCAACCATAATGGAAACGGCAAGAGATTTAGTTAGGGAAACTGCACAAAAAATAAAAAGAGGAGAAAAACTTAGCACAGAAGAGGCAGTTGATTTTGCAAGAATGAGTTTTGCAGTTGCAAATGAAAAAAGAGGAGATAAAAATCCAATAAATCCAGAAGCAGAAGCAACAATAATCATGTGCTCAGATGCAAGAAATGTGGTTGGCGATGTGCTTTTTGAAAGAGATATTGCAATTCAATCACGAGCAGGAAATACAGAAATTGGAGAAAAAATGGATACGCCCACGATAATAGTGTTAGGCCACAAAGGATATGGTGGATGCGGAGCAGTAAATGGAGCGTGCAGCTGCCACCAAAAAGGAGTTTCAGAGGATTTGCACATAAGAGCAATTACAACAGATCACATACCAAAAACCGTAACTCAAAATAGAGAAGCAAACCCTGCAGCAGAAGAAAATGTCAAATTCCAAGTAAAAGAAATACAGAAGCAAAATCCAGGAAAAAAAGTAGTTGGAATAATTGCGGATGTGGAAAATAAAACCGCACGAGTTGTAAGTGGAGAGAAAAATGAAGTTGCAGTTGAAGTTTGTAAATCAGTAGAGGAAAAACTCAAAGATACTGGAGATATGAAAAGGCAAACTGCAGGTTTTGTTATTGCAGTAAGAAAAGATAGAGTTCTTAGCGCAAAAGCAAGTTTAGGCGTTGAAGCGAATGAAGTTTTTGAAGTAAATTTTGAAGTTGGAGCAAAAAACAAACCCAGAATAGATGATACAGCAATAGGATCCGCAAAATTTGCAACTGGAAATGTTGGAAGCGTGAAAGAGAGTAAAATAATTGTCGTAATGGATCCAATTGCAGAAGTTGCACTAAAAGTAGCCCAGGCATTTAGAAAAGAAATTCCGGGAGCAACAGTAATTGCAATGCAGGAAGATTTGAAAAATGGCGAATTAAACAGACTTGAAGAATGAACAGCGCATCTCAAGTCGTTTAAAAATCCTTTCCTCTAAATTTCTATTTTATGCAACTTCACGAGAGAATATTTGAATTATCATTACAAAGATCGTTTTTCTTTCCATCTAATGAGCCATATGGACAGATTGCAGGTTTTTACGACTATGGTCCGGTGGGGGTTTTGCTAAAGCAAAAAATCCAAAACAAATGGAGAGAACTATTCATTAAAAAAGAAGGCCACTTGGAATTGGAAGCCTCATTAATTACACCAGAGCCAGTATTAATTGCATCAGGACATGTAGGGACATTTGCAGACCCAGTTGTCGAGTGCCAAAAATGCAAAACAAGATACAGGGCAGATCATTTAGTTGAAAAACATCTTCCAAGATGGGATTCAAAACTTGAAACTTTAGATAAAGTAATTGAAGAGAAAAAAGTCATTTGCCCATCATGTAAGGGAAATTTAGGAAAAACATTCATGTTCAACTTGATGTTCAAAACAGGAATAGGTGGAGAGCAAAATCCAGCATATTCAAGACCAGAAACAGCACAGGGAACATTTACCGCTTTTCCAAGACTTTTTAGAAACCATGGAACCAAACTTCCTCTTGCAGCAGGACAAGTCGGAAGAAGCTTTAGAAATGAAATTTCCCCAAGAAAAGGATTAGTTAGAATGCGAGAATTTAGCCAGATGGAGCTTGAATATTTCTTTGATCCAACTAAACAAGAAATAGAAGGATTTGAAAAAGTGAAAAATGAAAAAATGACAATGCAAATCGGTGAAGAAAAAACCATTATGAGCGCAGAAGAATTAGTTGAAAAAGGAATCGTTCCAAACCAGATTTTTGCATACTATTTGGTTAGAGGCTGGGAATATTACAAAAAAATGGGAATTCCACAGTCGAAAATGGCCTATAGGGTTTTGGATAAAGGAGAATTGCCCCACTATTCAAAAGGAAATGTAGATTTGGAAGTTGAAACCTCGTATGGAACAATAGAGACAATCGGAAATGCATATCGAACAGATTTCGATTTATCACAGCATGCAAAAATTTCCGGAAAGGATATGAGCGTCCATTTTGATGGAAGGAAAATGGTTCCCCATGTTTTTGAAATAGCTATGGGAGTAGACAGATTATTTTACTGTATTTTAGAGCACTGCTTTAGAGATAAAGATCAAAAGGATGAAAACGGAAACTGGAAAAATGGCACCAAAAAAGAGTGGGAGTGGTTTGATTTCCCTCCTGAAATTGCGCCATATCAGGTCGCAGTTTTCCCACTAATGAAAAAAGATGGCCTCTCTGAAAAAGCAGAAGAGTTGGTTGAAAAATTAAGAGAAGACAATTTGGATATATTCTACTCTGAGAGCGGAAGCATAGGACGAAGATATGCAAAAGCAGATGAAATTGGGATTCCTTATGCGATAACAATAGATTATGATTCAATGAAAGATGAAAGCGTCACAATAAGATTTAGAAACGATGGAAATCAGCAAAGAGTTAAAATTGATGAATGTTCTGCATTGATTAGAAAATTCATAAAGGAATCAAAGGTGTCATTATGAAGAAAATAATAATATTGATTTTAGCATTGTTTTTGGCATTTGGATGCCTAGGCGCAGAAACAAAGCCGACAAATACTAGCACAGGCGAACAAAAACCAATTACAATAAACATAAACAATCAAACAAACCAACCCACAATCACAAATGAAACTGCACCAACAGAACCAATTGATCCAGTTGAAAACCCAATCAACAATAGCGTTGATCCAAGATATGTTGAAGAACCATCAGTGCCATTTGCAATATACTTCATAGATGCCTCGGATTCCACAACACATGCAAATGCAGTTTTAGTAAAAAAAGGAGATTTCGATCTTTTAATTGATGCTGCAAGCGAAGGAAGATCAGGAAAGGTAATTGATTTTCTGCGATCCAAAAACGTTGATGATATCGAAGTTTTGGTTTCAACAAATGCAGATCCAAGAAATTATGGCGGAATAAGCCGTGTGTTAGATACCTATGAAGTTGAAAATTTCTGGGTCGGTGAAGAATCTTCCAATAACGATTACTCAAGAATAGTAGATAAAGCAGAAAATGAAGCAAGAAAAAGTTATAGGGTTTATCGAGGTTTTGAAAAAGAATACAACGGAATCAAATTCGAAGTGTTAAACCCAGATAAAGATAGACCATTTGGAGATGTAAATAATGATGGAGTAATAATCAAAGTCACAAATGGAAACTTTAGTGCGCTTCTTTTAGGCTCTGCACAAACTGGAGTTCAGGGAAGATTGCTAAATGAAGAAGAAGGAAAGATTGTTGATATTCCCGTTATCCAAGCGCCGTATTATGGAGTTGGGGCAGGGACATCAAACATTGGAATTTACTTAAATAAGGCAAAACCAAAGGACGTCATAATAAGTGGAAGCGGAACTGAAAATGCAGTCATGGGAGGATCACGGGATCCATTTAGACGACTGCTTAACCAATACCACATCCAGTATTACGAAACATACAGAAATGGAAGCATAAAGGTCATATCAAATGGCCTCGATTATGCAGTTGAAAGAGATGGATAAACATTTTTAAGAACATAGCTACATTCTTTTTTTACTTTTTACAAAACCAAGTCCCTTAATTGGACTTGTTTTTGGGCCTGTAGCTCAGCTTGGTAGAGTATCGGACTCTTAACTAAGAAAACGTTAAAGCGTTTTCAGAGAGGAATCCGACCGCCGAGGGTTCAAATCCCTCCAGGCCCGCTCTTTTTACACAAAATTATTTTGAAACAACAGACGGAAGAGGAGTTATTCTCTGAGGCGTATGTAATAACCCGATGACAAAATCAGCTGGAAAATCATCCATTGATTCAACCAAAGAATCAAAAGAAACTCTTTTGATAGTATTGGTGTCTAAACCCAAAGCCATGGCAAAGTAGGAGCCAAGTCTATTTCGATCATATAGCAAAGAGCGGCCAGATTCTGCATGAACATCAGAACTAAAAGCAGGCAAAGCATGTGAAATGAAATCGTCAGGTTTTGCACTAAGAGTAACTAGGGCAAAGGCAGGATCAAAATATGCTCCTTCAATAAGCGTTGATTCAAGTTCAATTTTCCCCCTAGAACACCTAGCAGCAGCAACTGGAGGAGCACTATCCCAGAAAATACGATGTGCAAGCTTGTGGGCAATAATCGAAGCAACTTCTAATTTAAATGCAGCTTCAACAAAACGATCAGAATTGTCTAAATCAAGATAACGAGAATAATATTCGAAAATTCTTCTATGTGCAAGTAAATGAGCCTGAGTAGCAGGAGATTCATATTGCGAATCAAATTTTCCCTGAGTAACAAATGAGGCAAATGGTTCTTCCCTGAAATTTACAATAAGAGATTCAAGATAAGCAAGTGAAGAGGGAGAAGTTGGATTAGTTGGATCGAATGGATAAGATTTTGGGTCAATTAAATATAGAGCAAGCCTTGCAGAAACGCGTCTTGCAGCTTCAATTAAATCGATTTTTGGATAGAAGTTGTTTTTGCCGTTGGCTTTTCGGGTTTCAGGACATACTCCAGAATGATCTCGATCAAGATTGCCAACATCCAAACTAAAATGGAAAGAAACAGAACCAGTATCATTTGCAGCTGGAACTTGGACAAATTCCGAAAGAGGGGAAGAAGTCCGAAAAAGAATAGGTTTTGGAAGCGTTGCAATTCGTAAATCGCTCAATGCAGGCCTTTGTAAAACTGGAAGTAGTGAAGCTCTTAAATCAGATTTTTTCATTGTCATATACAAATAAGATAGGGCAAAAAGATTAATAAAGTGGTAGTTTAATGTTTTTTGTAAATAACCTCACGTCCATCAACAAAAAAAGTACCTTTTGAAAAAAGATCAATAACGTATGAATATGCCTGATGTTCTGATTCAAGAATCTTTTGCGAAACATCAAACTCATCGGTGCAATTTGAAATATCAACAGCCTCCTGATAAATAATCGGACCGCTGTCCAAGCCCTCATCAACAAAATGAATGGTGAGGCCAGAAATTTTGCACCCATACTCAAATGCATCTTTTTGGGCAGTTTCTCCAGTAAAAGAAGGAAGAAGAGAAGGGTGGATATTGATTATTCTGTTTTTGTAAAATTCAAGCAGTTTTTTGCTTTTAATTAGAAGCATATATCCTGCCAGCACAACTAATTCAGCAGAGTATTTTTTCAAGAGAACAAAAAGATGATCATCCATTTCCTCTCGGGTTTTGAATTTCTTTTTATCCAAAAATTCAACAGGAATAGAATTCTTTTTTGCAATCTCAACTGCAGGAGCATCAATTTTATTTGTGATTAAAACATTTATCTGGGCATTGCATTTGCCTTTTTTGATATTTTCAATTATTGCATTAAAATTGCTTCCACGGCCTGATGCCAAAATTGCAATAGGAATTTTCTTCATAGTTGATTCACCAAAGCTATTTCTTATCAATTACCTTCCATTTAACACCTTGCTTTGAATCCTCAAGCAAAATCCCAATGGAGAGAAGTTGGTCTCGAATCAAATCGGATTTTTTAAAGTCCTTGTTTTTTCGAGCATTTTGACGAAGTTCAACAAGAAGATCAAGAGAATCAGATGGGGTCTTTTTAGGAGATGCCCCAAGAGATAAAAGAATAGAATTAATCGCCTCTTTCTTTGAATCCAAAGTTGCAGATTCTTCCTTAAGGCCAAAGACGCCCAAAATTGAATTTAGTTTCAAATAAATTTCATTAAGAGCAAAAGAATCAACTTTATCTAAAATCAGGTGAGAATTACACAATCTAAGAAGAGTGAACAGATTCGATAGGGCTTCTGGAGTATTTAGATCATTATCCAAATTAGATTCGATCGAGTTTAGTAAATCATCAGCCTTTTTCCTAAAGGAAAGGTCCTCAAATGAAGAGTTTTTTCCTTTTTCAACTGCCTCTTTAATAAGGCCAAGAGAATTGAAAATACGATTAACGCTTTCTTCCATTGAACTTAAAACTTCTTCAGAATAGTCCAATGGAGCCCGATAATGGGCCATCAAAAAGAATAGGCGAATTGCATTTGGAGAAAACATAGAAAGCGCATCTTTTAAAGTAACAAAATTTCCAAGGGATTTACTCATTTTTTCCCCATTTACAGTCAAAAAACCTGTGTGAATCCAGTATTTTGAGAATTGGTGATTTGTCGCGGCTTCACTTTGTGCAATTTCATTTTCATGATGAGGGAAAATTAAATCCCGCGCTCCTCCATGAATATCAATTGTGCGCCGTGCATAATGAAGTGACATAGCCGAGCATTCGATATGCCAACCTGGCCTTCCCTTGCCGTATTTAGAATCAAATTCAATTATTTCACCAGATGTATTTTTCCAAAGCGCAAAATCAGCAGGATCCTGTTTTGTTTCATCAATTTCAACTCTTGCGCCTTTTTCAATTTCATCTAAATTCTGACCAGAAAGTTTTCCGTAGTTTTCAAAGGAGGAAACAGAAAAATAAAGGCCTGTTTTGGTTTTATAGGCGCAACCTCTTTTCTCTATGGCAGAGCACAGTTGAACAATATCCTCGATATGTTCAGTGACTTTTGGATAAACGTCCGCGCGAATTACATTAAGAGCATCAAAAAGAGCCAACGCTTCATCATGATGAAAAGTCGTAAGTTTTTTAGGGTCTGCACCAGTTTCCTTGCATCGTTTGATTATTTTGTCATCCACATCAGTAATGTTTTGAATGTGAAAAACACCATGGCCTCGATGATTGAGGAACCTCTTTAGTAAATCAAAAAATAGAAACGTTCGAGCGTGGCCTATATGGGCGCTATCATATGGAGTAATGCCGCAAACATATAGAACAATTTTTTCTCCCTCAATGACTGGAGAAAATAATTCAACTTCCTTATTTAATGAATTGTAGAATTTCACAGAGGACCATCACCATTAATAAATATAACAAATTAGATTAGAAATAAACAGATTATAAAGATTAAAGAGGTAATGTAAAATGGCGGAACAAAATGTAAGTAGTGATGCAAAGCTATTTTCAGCAATTAGCTATGCACTTTGGAT
>CAZPWA010000018.1:0-1210 GCA_964590665.1 Microcaldota archaeon | reverse complement strand
TCTTTTTCTAAAAATAATCAAATTGAGCAAATACCCGCCCAAACTAAAACAAGAACCAAAAAATATCCCATGAATCGGCATTGCAAAAACAGGGATAAAGGAAAGGGGATTTGAATTGCCAAAATAAAAGTAAATCGAAATGCCGTTCAAAAGCCCAGAAACAAAACCGCAACTGGCTCCATAAACAATTAAAGGCAAAAGAGAGTCGAATGAATCAGGATCGTCAGATTTTGAAAAAGACACAAATCCAAAATAAATAAGAAGGATAAAACCAGCAAGAGGCACAAGGCCAAATATGATGGCAAGGGAAGAGTGTACATTAAAAGCAAGCAATGCAATTGCAGGATTTCCCAAAAAGAATAGAAATGCCGGAAGAAGGGAGAATTTTAGAAACAACGAGGAATCAAACTTAAAATTTTTGAAGGAATTAAAAAAATCAACCATGAATAGAAGAAGAAAAAGAAGATATTAAAGATATTATTTTTTCATTGTTGCGACATATGATCCGATTGCACCAAGAACTGCGCCAAAGATAGTATTCATAACTACTCCGACAACCAATCCAATAACTAATGCAACACCACCAATTGCAGCACCAACACCAGCTCCTGCCAAATCGCCAGAACCCAAGGTGCTTGCACCAAAACCGAGCATAATTACTGCAAAGTTAATCAAGCCGCCAATTAGACCGCCAACAACACCAGTAACTGCACCACAAACTGCACCGCCAACCAAATCCATACCTTCTTCTTTAGATGCCTTGAATCCAGCCCAACCTAAAACTGCCCAGCCTGCAACCATCAATGGAAGACCAACGATGCATCCAAGAACTGGAATGTAGGATAAAACCAAACCGGCAATTGAAACACCGATCAAAGCCGCAATAGGCAAAGGAACGACCTTCATTATCTTATTTACATCAAACATATAGTATCACAGACGAAATACTATACAAGAACAATTAAAAATCCCAAGAATGTTATTGAAGAAGGTAAAAAAAGACTATAAGAAAGATGAAAGATCGGTTTGCTTAATGCGATCATCCTCGAAAATACTTTCTATTTCTCTTTGGACCAATAAAATCCTCTGGCGAAGATAATCTGGAAGAGAGTATCTTGAAATCACCTGCGCAGACGTTTCAAGGTATTTTTTTATTCCACCTTTGTTGATTGTTAGAAGAAGGTTGCCACCACATTTTCCGCACTTTCCA